>JAKQQT010000274.1 GCA_029564025.1 Armatimonadota bacterium
GGATCCGCGTTCCGCACGACCTCGAGCGCCTTGTCCAGCCAATGGACCTTCTGTTCTGTTTCGTTCATCGCGTCAAATCCACTTCGCGCCTTTGTCGATCTTTTCCTGCAACTTGATGATTCCGTACAGCAGGGCTTCCGGCCTCGGCGGGCAACCCGGAACGTAAACGTCCACGGGTACGATTTCGTCCACTCCCTGAAGGATGGCGTAATTGTTGAACATTCCGCCGCAAGAAGCGCACGCGCCCATCGCAATGACCCATTTCGGCTCAGGCATCTGGTCGTACACACGGCGAAGTACAGGAGCCATCTTCCTGCTTACACGGCCGGAAACAATCATCAGGTCGCTTTGCCTCGGGCTTGCGCGGAACAACTCCATACCAAAGCGGCTGATGTCATACCGACTGCTCGCCGTGGCCATCATCTCAATGGCACAGCAGGCGAGGCCGAAAGTCACCGGCCAGATGGAAGAACGCCGCGCCCAACTGACCACCTTGTTGACCGTGGTGAGAAGGACCGAATCGTTCAGGGATTCATCCTCGCCAAGATGAATCACCGTGCCCCTGGGCAGTTGCGCCAGGGGGTCATCCTTCATCTCGGGTCTCGTCAAACGATCGCTCAGTCCCATTCCAGCGCTCCCTTGCCGATGACGTATACGTAACCGACCAGCAGTATCAACATAAACACCATCATTTCAACCCATCCGAAAACGCCGAGTTCACTGCGAAGTATGCCGGCCCACGGATAAAGGAAAATTGTTTCCACGTCGAAGATGATGTAGACCATCGCGACAAGGTAATAGTGGATGCTGAAACGGTCGCGTGTGCTTCCGACGGGATTCATGCCCGACTCGTACGGCATGGCTTTCGGAGTTGTCGGCCGCTTGGGACCAAGAAGCACGCTGACAAGGGTGAAAACGATGGCAAGGAAAGCGGCTACCAGAACCGTTGCCAGGACAGCCGTGAATCCCGTGATCGCCGCGTGTGGAAAGAGGTTGACCATACTTGACCCTGGTTCGTTGCTAGCTGAATTCTGGAACGGTCCTGACTGCGCATCGATACGGAGTCAGAAACGGGTTACGATCGATTTCCTCACCGATTGATGTGCTCGGTCCGTGCCCCGGAAACACGCGTGTTGCCCGGGCTAATGTTAGAAGATTGCGCTGGATGCAGTCAATCAAAACGCCGTGGTCGGCGCCCGGCAAATCGGTCCTTCCCACGCTCCCAGCAAACAATGCGTCACCGCTGAAACAGATATCGCCGGTGACGAATGCCGAACCCGCCGGGCTGTGACCGTGAACGTCCCGGACCTCGAATCGACCTGCCTTGAAATCGAGGATATCCAGGGGCTTGAACCAGCAGTCGACATACGGACGCATCTCAAGAGGCATTCCGAAAAACGCCGCCATATCGTCCGCCGCGAGGAGGAGGTCTTCTTCACCACTCGGTCCGTAGACTTTGACGTCGAACTCGCCGGCCACTTGCGGAACGGCGCCCACGTGATCAAAGTGGCAATGGGTCAACAGCACGGCATCCACGGTCAACGAGAGGGCACGCACTTCGGAAATGATACGGTCGGGCTCATATCCCGGATCGATGATGACGGTGTGCCGATTGTCCGGATTGCCCGCGATGTAGCAGTTCTCCTCGAGCGGCCCGTTCACCACGGTACCAAAGACGACACTCACTGGCCGGCCGCCTTCCGGTCTTCAATCAGTTTCGCCAGCGCCGCGGGTTCGAGCGAACCGTGCGCCGTAACTGCCGTCGGAGATATGGTAACGCTTTCCAGGAGAATGGCCGGATACACTTTGCCCATGTCAAGCGTCTTGCTGATTTTCAACGGGGCTGTAAGGCCAACCGCCGTCACGCTGTCACTGGTGAAGCGAAGGATGCGTGGAGGCTCGACAGTCATGCGCCCCCGGGCCCTGATCCGGAACGGCACTCCCATCACGTCGTATACACCCCGCACCTCGACCAGGTCGGGTTCGAAAGTGACGGAGGGCTCGCGGATATCAGTCATCGATTCAATCATCAAGGCAAGGGACGATGGAGACAGTTTTGCCGAAATCGCAGTTTCCTTCACGCTGTTCAGAGTCTTGTTCTTGACGTCGACATTCAGATCACGGGCTTCGAGGACAACTTCATCGATAATAAGATCCGGCCTCGGCCGAACCCTTTTGCCTTTCACGCTCAACTGACTGATATCTCCTTCGACCAGATCCGTGATTTTGTCACGCGAGACTTTCGCGCTCCAGGATTCGGCCGGCCCCAACTCGGTCTGAATAGCATTCACAGCGGTCCGTTCTATCTTGCGATACACACTTGGCGGAGCACAACCGATTACGAGACTTGTGGCCAAAGCCAACACCCACAATCGTTTCATCTCAAGCCCAGCCTCCTGGCCGCCATCAGCAGGCCCGCCACGGATTTGGTGTCGAGAAACTCGCCGGCGTCCACTTTGCGCAAGGCTTCCTCCCACGGTATCCTCACAACGTCGATGAACTCGTCTTCGTCGTGCTCTGCCGTCACCGGGGTCAGGTGCTCTGCAAGGTAGTACTTCTGCAACTCGCTGGTGTAACCGGGCGACACATAACCTTCGCACAGGTACGTAACCTTGCCGGGATGGAAGCCGGTTTCCTCTTCACACTCGCGTTCGGCGCATACAGTGTAATCCTCGCCGGCTTCCACGCTTCCCGCCGGTAATTCCAGCAGAGTCAAACCTG
Source organism: Armatimonadota bacterium (assembly GCA_029564025.1). Taxonomy (GTDB): domain Bacteria; phylum Armatimonadota; class DTGP01; order JAKQQT01; family JAKQQT01; genus JAKQQT01. The sequence continues at coordinate 2,722 of JAKQQT010000274.1, forward strand.
TGGCATGCCGGTACTGGTTGACGAAGTAGACGGCTTCCCCGTCAGTCGGAATCACCACCACGGAACCGTTGTGCTCCACAATCTCCCGTCGGCCTTCCTTGCCGTTCGGCAGAAGAACCGTGTCCAGGCGCAGACTCAGAATACGCCCTTCATATATACGCTCCGTTTGAAGTGTTCGTTCCTCAAACCTGCTCATAGTTCTTCCAACCTTTCCAGCAAGGTTGCCGCGAGAATCCCCGCCGCGGCCGCGGCCTCAAAAAACAAGGGGTCGTCCCGGCGGTTTCTGCCCATGGAATGCAACCGGTGACCTTCCGATTCCCACTCGTCCAGAGCGTCCGCCGAACCGACCACCCGGTGCCCCGTCATACGGCCGTCGCTCATCTCGAAAAGATCGTTCCAGTCGTCCTGGTATTCCTCGCCTGAGGGCAACGGCCATGCGGCCTGAAACCGGCCCAGAGCGACGCGGGAGAAAACGGTCTGCGTATGGTGGCTGATGCCTTGATGCCTCGGGCGCGGGTCGGCATTGGAAGCGCGTACGACGCCTATCGGCGTTCCTCTCAAAGCACAGGCGGCATTCAGCGCCTGCCCCTGTGCCACTCCGCCGAATCCCCAGCGTGTTCCGGTGCCCACCGTCCCCGGCCCCGGCGTAACGAAGACAACGCTCGCCTTCAGAACGTGTTTCGCTGTAAGGAGCGCCGAATAGAGGTTCACCGCTTCGTAGTCGCCGCCGAAAGCCTGGCCCGACGAGATGATGCCAAGGCCGGGAATACATGCTCGCAGGCGCCGCAGATCGTCGCTCAACACCACCGGCAACGCGGCTTCGTCCGTAACCACCACGGCAATCCGACCTCCCCGATTCCGGTAGCGGAATCCGGCAACCGCCGCAATGGACTGACTCAGGAGTTCACAGCATACCACGGACATCCCTGAAAGAAAATCCGTGTTTCCCGTTAGCCCACCGGATTCCTCGGCGGTCTTGACAACGCACTGTAAAGGCGTATACCGCGCTTTGACCACATGCCCCAGCGGAACTTCCGGTTCGACTTCAGGTCTGGTGAGATTTGCGACGACAAAGTGACGACCGCCCGAACCCAGTGAGAGGTCAACCGCGGTCGTGTTCAACAGAAGCCGGTCGAAGCGGCGCACGGTACCGACGAGTGCGGTATATGCTACGGCTTCGGCATCTGTTGCATCTTCCACCGAGCATTGAACAATCTGCAATCCCGGCGCCTCATCCGTGATGCTCAACGCGACGCCTGCGCGAAGTCGCAACCACGGCGGGCCAGGTGGATTTCCCGGGTCGTTCATCCGGCGAGGCCCGACAGCATTTCGCGCACAACCGCATTGACCGCGGACCCGTCAGCGCGGCCCTTCACCCTGGCAAGCGCCTCTTTCATCACCTTGCCTATATCGGACGGTCCCTGAGCCCCGACCGCGGTGATACTTTCGCGAACGATTTGCCGCAGGTCCTCCGCGCTCATAGCCTCCGGCAGATACGACGCAATGATCTCCAGTTCGGCCTGTTCGCGGTCGACGAGGTCCTGACGGTTGCCTTTTTTGTACTCCTCTATCGAATCCCGGCGTTGTTTGGCTTCCTTTGCCAGCACGCGCAGGACGGCTTCATCAGTCAGAGGTTCCCGGCTCTCTATCTCGGCGTTCTTCAAGGCGCCGCGCAAGAGGCGCACGGTATCGCGTTTGAGTGTATCGCCGGACCGCATCGCGGCCTTCAAATCCTCGTCCAACTGCTGAATCAAAGACATAAACCTCTCCCCTCCACAGCGGCGTTGTGCTATCATCCTAGCGTGCGCCCGTAGCTCAGTGGATAGAGCATCTGTCTTCGGAACAGAGGGCCGGGGGTTCGAATCCCTCCGGGCGCGCCACGCCTACTCCCATCCCGCCACCTTCCGAGCGATTTTCACCGCATCCAGCGTGTCGACCCTTCCTGCCGACTGTCCTTCGTTGGTCACGTTCAATCGTGTGAAGGCCGGTCCCGTTACTTCCCGGTTTCCCAAAGAAACCAGCAAGGCATCCACAATGTCGCCTGCGCCGTACGGTGGTTGCAGGATGTCGAACGGTTGGCTCAATGCATAAAAACCGGCGCATTCCGCCTTGAGAATGTAGCCTGTACCGGGAAGGTCGATGCTGAGGTCCGGGAACTGCGCCTGCTCGTTGATAAAGTGCCGTTCCGTCGATCCGCTCAGAGAGGCATCCGCCGTTCCCGTTCCCGGTACGATGGAAACGACGCACATCTGCCAGTCGGCGCAGGACGTCGGGCTTCCCATCTTGTCCAATGCCCGCACGACACAGTCGAAAACCTCGCCGGCTTCCGCGTAAACGGGTTGTCTTTGAAACTCCAGGTAAAACATCGCGGCGTTGAGCCAGAACGAGAGGCTGACTGCAGGATAGAATCCTGATGCCGAGACGGTAAACGTAACCGGTCCGGAGCCGCTGTTTCCGGCGACGGCCAAGTCTATAAAGCAGGCTTCTCCGAAGGTCATATCAACGGTGGTGGTGCCGGTTAGGTAAGCGCCGTCTGGTGCGTTACTCAGGAAGATATCCACAGGTCCGGAATAGTCATAGAGGTACCCGGTACATTGCTCCATCGCGCGGACGCACACCGGCGGCTGAAGCGTTATACCGGCACACGGTCTGGGGCCGTATGCATTCCAGGGTCCGTCCCAGAACTCGAACCATCTCGCCAACGGAGGCTCCAACCGGTTGTAGGTGAACGTTATGTTATCGCCGGGATCGCTTATGTTTTCCAAACGGAAGGCGTCGTCCGGGTCGTCGAAGTCGGTGTTGGCGTACGCCGCGTTGGCAGGATCGCCCATCCCGCCGCCCGGTCGGCATACATACACCTCATCCGGTGGGCCTTCATAGTTGCCTTTGCTTTCCCGCGTCTTGTTGATGCGCGTGATGATGAGACCCTTGCCGGGAAGTGAAGCGTCAAACAAACCGCCCCTGTCGCGGTACTCCACAACGCAATACGTTTCGGCTTCGGGCGGCGACACGATCCGATAACCCACGGCATTGGAGCGAAGCGGCGCCACGGATACCGCCCCCGGGCAGAAAAGATCGTTTAGCGTAAGCCACTTGTTTTTCGTGTAATGCGCCTTCATATACGCTCCGATGTGCTGGGGAGGGTTCTGGTTGTACGCCATCAGGTCCCATCTACCCACCGGGTTATCGGTTCCCGATCCGCGGTAGAGGTCCGGGAATCCCAGCGAATGCCCCATCTCATGGCACAGGACGCCCACGCCGCCCACCGGCCCGCCTGTGCCGCCAATCACGTTCTCCTCTATCTGGAAATTGTAAACTCGCACCGGCTTGCCGTTGATCTTTACGTTGTCCGTGTCCAATTGCCATTTGTGCGGCCAGAGGATACCGGGACCGACCGCACCTCGAATGGCAAATACCACGTTATCAACGCGACCGTCTTTGTCGGCGTCGACATCAACTTCCGGCCCGATGGTTGCGTAATACGCTTCGACTGCCGCCGAGATGAGCGTATGTTCGCGTGTCTTCCTCTCCGCGTCGGTCGTATAGCCGATTGGATTCGTTACCGCATTGAAGGGCTGGAAATAGTCGCGCTTGTGCAGGTTGCGAAACGAATAGACCTTGCCGTCTCCCGGCAGGGGGCGGAAGATACTGTTGATGGTGAGTTTGTTGTAGGAGGTTTCCTTGAAATAGTTCCTGAGACTGCTCGTGTTCTCCACTCCGTTGAAGAGGTTATCCCACGTGGAGAACGGGGTTGTTTCCGGGAATTCCTCCTGGTCGGCGAAGCGCACGAAGATGACAATGTTCGTGAATGTTCCGGTTTGCGGGGCGATGATGGAATCATCGACGCCGGTTCCCAACTTCACGAAGCGTTCTCTATATCCCGTGATGGTTTTGTCCGAAGGGACGATGCCGGGCTTGAGGCCAACAGAACGCGGTAAGTTACGACCAATCCGGTAATGGGTCGGCACCAGTCGGTCGTCTTTCAGTACGGCATAAACCAAAAAGCCGGTGTCGGGGTCGCGAACCACCGTAAAGTCGTCCGCGTCATGCATACGGTTGAAGTACTCGTCACCTGATAGAAACAACGGGACCCTGATACCGTCGGCGTCCACGGCCGTATACGGTTGGTTGCGAATCCAGCAGGCGCGTGAAGGGATCAGGAAGGCAGGCAGTGCGACAAGGCAGACGAAGAGCCAGCGTTTCATCGATATGCCTCCCCGCGAGCGCCACCGTTGAGACACGAGCGAGATTGCCTCGCGCCGGGACCACCCGCGTGACAATCAAAGAATACCGCAGTATGCCCAAGCTAACAAGTCAGATTTCGACAATCCGTTTTCTTCTGCCCCACTCCGTGATACCCAGGCATTGGGCGTAGCCAGTGGAGCAACCGCGTTCCAGACCGCGTACCCGGGCGAGGGCCTTGTAGTAGTCAATGTAGGCGAATGTCGGCCACTCTCCGCGAAACAGACCGTACTCGCGGCAGGCGGACTCCCAGCGCTCGATGTCGGGCAAATCCACTTCAACGGCCAGGTCCGGACGGAAATCGAGAGGGTCTTCCCAGTTCTCGGTGTAGTACGTGGTCACGCCGCCGTGAGCCGGCAGTTCCCGAACGAATCCCTTGATGGCGGCGTAGAAAACGGCGTCCGGTATTACCTTGCCAGCCGCGGTGTGATCCTTATGCATCGAGCCTGTCCAGTGGGCCAGGATCACTTTCGGCTTCACAGCGCGAATCACGTCCGCAATCTGGAACTTGACGTCCTCGGAATCGGGTAGTTCGCCGTCTTTATGAGGAAGGAACAACGCCGTACCCCCGAATGCTTCAGCCGAAGCCACCGCTTCGCTTCGCTTCTGTTCCGCGTACTTTTCGGGATCCAACGTCGGGTGACCCTTTTCTCCGGGTGTAAGATGCAGAAATGCGGTTGTCTTGCCCAGACGGGCCATCCTGGCGACAATCATTCCGGCGCTGATTTCCATATCGCCGCAGTGTGCGCCGACAGCAAGGATATGCGCTGTTTTCATGTGCAGGTTCCTTCCCGGCCCTCATCGCGGCCAAGTGGATGGGTCGCTACCGTCAAATCTGTCATTTGGATCGTCGGGCGGAATATTGAGGTACCACACAGCCTGACGGGCAACTTCGCGGAAGACAGGCGCGGCTGTGGCGGATCCGTAGCGGGATCCCTTGGGATTCTCGATGGTCGCCAGTATGACCACCCTCGGCTTACCGGCCGGAACGAAACCTATGAATGACGAAATGATCTTTCTGTCCTTGTAACCCCGGTTCTTAACTGCCTGCTGAGCCGAACCCGTCTTGCCAACTAACCGGTAACCGCGGATCTTGGCCGTTTTGCCGGTGCCTTCGTTGACCACGGATTCCAGCATCCGGGTTACAATCCGGGCCGTCTCCGGACGGATCACGGTACGAAGAGGCTGTGGTTGATAGTCGATGCGCTTGCCGGGATTCCTGCTCTGTCGGGGCCACTCCTTGCTCTTCACAATCATCGGCTTCATCAGCGTACCGCCGTTGGCAATGGCACAATAGGCATTTGTCAAGTGCAAAGGAGTCGTTGTCATGCTCTGCCCGAACGCCACCGTCGCGCGAAAATGATCGGACCACTTGCTCGCTTTGGGAAGCGTTGGTAGCGTCTCTCCTGGAATTCCGGAACCCGGGCGTTCCAGCATACCGAACCTCTCGATGTAATCCCTCATGATGGCCGAGCCGATATCGCGCGCAATCTGCGTCATCCCAACATTGCTGGAGTGGGCCAGGATACCTCGCATAGTCTGCAGTCCGTAAGGGCCGTGATCGTCGTGTATCCAGTGTCCACTGGCCCTGATCTGAATCGGACAGTAATATGTCTTTGACGTTGATACCTTACCACTATCGACAGCGATACAAGCTGTGATGGTTTTTTGAGTGGAGCCGGGTTCGTAGAGATTCCAGACGGCGCGGTTTTGTTTGTTATTGTCCTTGCGTGTCTCCTTCCAGCGGTTAGGATCGAAGGTGGGCCACGAAGCCATCGCCAGTATCTCTCCCGTGCGGGGATCCATAGCGACAACCGTACCGCCCTCAGCGCCGAATTTTGTGCAGGCTTTTGCCAGTTCACGCTCGGCCACCTGCTGAATCCTCGTGTCGATTGTCAAGGTGATGTTCGCACCGTCCAGTGGCGGAATCGACTTGCGAACAGTTCCGGGTATGGGAGTTGTGCCACCGATTGCTACTTCGTAGGATTCCTCGCCATCGGTCCTTGCCAAATCGTCCTCGTACTCGCTTTCAAGGCCCTCTATGCCTTTTCCGGCCTTGTTTGTGAAGCCGAGGAGGTGCGCGGCGAGAGTGCCCATTGGATATACCCGTCGAAGCGACTCATCAATGCGCAATCCCGGGATCTGCATTTCCTTTGCCTTGCGAAGTTCCGACAGGGGCACATTCCATTTCAGCGAAACATAGGAACCCTTTCGCCGCATACGCTCCTCAACGTCATCGACCTTCATGCCGAACAAATCGGCAATCCTCTTCGCGTTATCCTTGATGCTTGGCGCAACACTCGCGCCTTTCTTGTCTGGATTGCCGGGGAACTTCCCGGGATCGCGGTAGAACGAGGGATCAATGCCTACATTGCCTGCATCGGCGTTGAGAGCCAGGGACTCTCCGTTCCGGTCGGTGATAAGCCCTCGCTTGCCGAGTGGATGGAAGCTTCTGAGGGTGTACTGATCAGCTTTCTGTTTATAGTACGGGTGGCGGATGACCTGGATATAAACAAGCCGGGCGGAGACAGCGAGATAGCACAAAGCCAACAGCCATGCGAAGCCGCGAATGCGCTTCAGCGTACGGGGTGATGCGACTTCCATGGCGAACTCTACCTGTCTTGTTGGTCTTTGTGTTCCCAGAATCGGGAAATGAAACCGGCAATCGCGGGTCGGTTATCCTCGTGAATCGGTTCACGCGGCTTCGCGGCGAGTGTCACGTAATCCGCCTGCACCCGTTGACGCATCCCCAATTTGGGCGCCAGTGCATCTATCCTCGCCGGACCTTCGAGTATCTTGACCTCCGCATCGAGGTTGCTGTGCTCCTGGCGCAACAATCGCAGTTCGCGGTTCAACTGCTGTTGTTGCCGGGCGAGCGGAGTCAACATGGCGTACTCACGAATATGAGCGATCCCGAGCAACACGCTTGAGACCAGCAAAGCAATGAAGGCGGAACGAAGCGACAGAGAGTTGAGTGTTACGGTCCTGGCATGGCGTCGTTGCGAGACAGTTGTTCTCATTCGAAAATCCATTGTATCCCAACGTTCGGCGGCCATTCGTGTTATTCCTCGGGGAGCAGTACTGATTGATTGAGTTAATAGTCGACAGGTCGAGTCGTTCCGTTACGGTGAAAGGTCAGGAAATCTAAAATTCAACGTCCTCGCGAAAGTCTTTCACCAACGCGTAGCCGGGCACTGCGTGAGCGCGGATTGGCCGCGATTTCGGCTTCCGAGGGACGAACGGGCTTTCCTGTGACGGTTTTCATCGTCGCTATGCGCCCGCACGCGCATCTCGGAAGGTCCGGAAGACAGATGCACGGCGCGGATTGTTCCTTCAAAAATGTCTTGACAATACGATCTTCGAGAGAATGGTATGCAATCACCACTAACCGTCCGCCGGGCGCCAGACATTCGACTGCGGCGTTTAAACCGGCTTTCAGACCGTCCAACTCCGCGTTGACCGCAAGCCTCAAAGCCTGAAAGACTTTCGTCGCCGCATCGATGCGACTGCTTTGCGACGGCGCCGGCGATACCTTGCGAACCAATTCCGCCAGATCCCAGGTCGTTAAGATGTTATGGCGTTCCTTGACAATGGCGCTCGCGATACGGCGTGCGTGACGCTCCTCGCCATAATCCCTAAAAATCCGGGCCAGTTCATCCTCGGACCACGTTCTCAGCAATGTACCTGCATCAAGGTCGGCGTCCGGTCCCATCCGCATGTCAAGAGGGCCGGAGAACCGAAAGGAAAATCCCCTGCGTTCGGTATCTAATTGATGTGACGAAACTCCCAAGTCAAAGAGAATTCCGTTTACCGGACTGACCTCTGAAAGCACCTCGTTAAGGTGAGAATAATTCGCTTGAATTAAAGTGCATCGGCCGCCTGATTTTTCCGCCATCTGCCGTGACCAGGCGATGGCTTCCGGATCGCGGTCTATGGAGATCAGTCTTCCTTCGGGACCCAGATTCTCAAGGATGGCACGAGAGTGCGAACCGCCTCCGAGAGTCGCATCTACGTAAATTCCACCCGGATACACGTTCAGAAAGCCAACGGCTTCCTTGAGTAGAACGGGAACGTGATAAGATAGATGATCCAAAGCCTCTGGTGATCCTGCTTGCTTACAGGATAGCATGATTCTTGGATGAGTCTACAAGAAGAAGAGGAGTTGAAATCGAGTTTTTTTTAAGAAATCCACGATTCGGGTGGCCGTTGAGGAAGTCCATTAAGGCCATTGACGCTCAGGTGGGTTGAAGTGTTAACGCGGGTTGGTAATATTAACACAAAACTTGTGCGGTCGACTGCCGATGTTAAGCCTCAATTCCAGACGGAGCACAGCGACGCCGTGAACGTGTGGCCCAGCAGAACAGCGCCGGTCTTCGCGAAGGCCTCGGGATCGGCCGTGGCTTCACAGCGCAGTTCGCCGTCCGACAGGTACTCACCACTGGCCAGGATAACGGTTCCAAGCTGTTCGGCCACCTTTAGCGCCGGATCGATGAGCGTAACTTCGTACGGAAAAGCGGCACGGATGGCGCTCTCCAGGAACGGGTAATGGGTGCAACCCAGAATCACCTTCCGGCAATGGGCGGTTATCAACGGTTCAACATACTTCCTGGCGAGATCAAGAGCTTCGCCCGAATTCCACGCCCCGGACTCCACCAGCGGAACAAAGCCGGGACAGGCGCTCTGGACCACCTGTCTGACATTCCGTTTCGCGGTCAACGCCCGAACGTAAGCGCCGCTCGCAACCGTTCCTTCCGTGGCCAGCACCCCGACAGGCTCGGGATCTGTGTGGCGACCGACGGCGAGGGCTCCGGCTTCAATCATACCGAATATCGGCGCTGTGGGATGTTTCTTGCGGGCTTCTTCCAAGCCGACAGCCGAGGAGATGTTGCACGCCATCACAACGGCCGCGCAACCTCTCTTGAGGAGGTATTCCGTGAGGCTCAGGGCGAATCCCTTTACTTCCTCCAGAGGGCGTCCGCCGTAGGGCACGTGCACCGTATCCCCCACAACCCAGAGGTCACATGCGGGAGAATACCGGAGGATGGCCCGGGCAACGCTGAGACTTCCAAGTCCGCTGTCGAAGAGTCCTATCAGCGGTCTCAACGGGCAGGCTCCACGATGCTCATATCGGGAGCGAGAGGATCCGAAAGGTCCAGGTGACCCGCGAATTCGCTGATCGGCTGGCCGGAGATCTCAAATTGCACGGCCTTGATTTCCGGGATGTCGCAAAGCGTGTTGACGATTGAATATATGGTTACCTGTTCCTCACGTGCGCCGCCGTTGAAGTTGTCACGGAACGACGTGTTCAGGTTCACCGTTGCCAAGCCTTGATCGACGACAACGCCGATAATGATAGTTCCGTGGGGAAGCGGATTCGTCAGGTCCCCGTCCTTTTCCGGGAACGACCGCAAGGCCGAAAGCGCTTCGTGCGCCTGTCGCCAGGTTGTTACGGTTCCATCGCCGTCAACGGTAACGTAACGAGGCACCAGGGTCAAGTCTGTCTCGGTTTCGTGTGCAACGTAGTAGGTCAGTGAAAGGCGCCGGGACGCTTTCCGGGATTCCTTTGTTGTCTGAGGCTCTGTCTGTTCAGCAAGCAGACCCCGCGACGCCGCATGGCGAGCCGGAACCGTCGCCTGCCGTTGCGTTTGCAACACATACACTCCCGCAATGCCCAGGAGAACAACCAGAATGAGCGGTAGTGCGACGTTTGTCTTCATCTACTCGCTACCCCCTGCCCATTTTTCCAGCCCGCTCACCAGTCCCTCCGCAACCTTCTGGCGCCATCGGGGATCGGCGATCAACCGCGACTCGTCCGGATGGCTCAGGAATCCGACCTCCAGCAGGGCACAAGGAACCGTATTGCGCTTGAGGACGGCCAGACCACCCTGTGGAGCGCGGGAATCGGCCTTCACGCCTCGGCCGGGAAGCCCTGTTGTCTCGCGGTGAGCCTGATACAGGAACCACGCCAGCCAGTAGGACGCGGGATTGTCGCGCCTGTGAAAAACCTCCACACCCTGCGATTGTGGTGATTTTGTGGCATTGCAGTGGATGCTGATGAATGCATCTGCCCTGGCTTCCATGGCGATTTGGGGTCGTCTCTGCAAAGGAACGTAGACATCCGTTTCACGTGTCATGATGACACGCACACCCTTGTTCTCAAGCGCTGAACGCAATCTTCTGGCGATATCCAGGTTCGCTTCCTTCTCAAATCCGTAACGTCCCTTGGCGCCGATTTCGTGTGCTCCGTGGCCGGGATCGATCACGATCGTCAGTTCGCGCAACGGTTTGTTGGGTCGTATGGGTGCGGGCTCGGGCACGATCGAAGTTTCCGGCGGTATCTCCATCGACCATTCTATCGCGTAGCCGTTGGATTCCTCCAATGGTGCAACGGTGTAGGCAACCCGCCGAGTGAAGTCCAGTGAAACGCGTGTTTCACCCTGATACCGGCTGGTTCGAGCGCGGATCAACGTCTCATCGCCGACCACTAGAATTCGCTCACGACCTCCGTCCTCTGTGTTCGGAAGCTCCAGCGAAAGCGTGTTCATAGTCCAGGACGGGATCAACGGAGTTGGGATATCGGTGACAACCACGACGCGCACAGGGCGTCCTTCGTCGTCCCGTTCCACGCGCAAATCGCGGATCAGGGCGGATTGCGCGGATTCCACGACGGGTGCGATCGGGTCTGTTACCGTCGTGGCGGGTTTGTCGACGGGCTTCTGTTCGGGGACCACAGGAACAGGTTTGGCGACTTTCGGTGGAGTTTGCGGTGGCCTGGCCGCGGTTTTCACCACCCTCAGAACGATCGTATCGGCCGGAGGCGCGGTCAGAAGCACCGGACGAATGCTCTCGGTGAGGTCCAGCACGATTCGCACGTTTTCCGGCTTCCACTGTGCCCACCGCACACGGGTTAAGGGACCTATGTTGACATCCAGTTCATCCGCCGCCATGCCGATGCCTTCCGCGTCAATATCAACGCAGAACCGGTTGGCGGTCTTCCAGTGAACGGTCTTGAAAGTTGCTTTACCGCTCAGTTCGATCCGCAGACTTCCTTCATCGTAACGCACGGATTTCACGCGCGGCAATGGCGCCGCGGAGGCGACTGACACGAGGAATCCCGCGAGAAGACAAACGAAGAGGAGACGCTGGAGAACGTCTTTCATCCCTCCAACGCCTTCCGTATGGCCGGCGCTATGCACATACATACATTATGTGGACTCGCAAAAGGCTTCATTAGGGCTTCCGAAAGGCTGTCAGAAAACGCCGACGCTCCGTGCAGTCAAATTGAGCGGCGCGACGGGCTTCCCCGGCGCGCCGCTCATCTTCTATTGTAAGCGATTCAGTAGACCACGATGCGCGGCAATTTCTTCGCCTGCTCCACCCAGTCGGCCACTTCCTTCGCGGAAGGCACCTTGCGGGTGAGATTCTTCTGCTTGCTTATCTCCGCCATCTTGGCGGCCAGGTTTTCGGGCTTGCGTTGAGCCAGCTCGGGAACGGTGTCCACACCCGCCGCTTCCAGAAGGTCCGCGTACTCGGAACCGACACCCTTGATGCGTGCCAGATCCGCGCGATTCACCCACTCGAGGATGCGCTTCTCGCTGATACCGCTCTTCTCTGCGAGGGCTTCACGACCCTTCTTGGTCGCGCCCTTTTCCAGGAGTTTCTCAACGGAACTCACACCAATGCCTTCCAACTTCGCGGCATAGGCGGGTCCAATGCCCTCGATGTCAATCAGTTTCGCCAAATCAGTTCACCTCCATTCATTCATGGAATTGTTCTATCTCCGCCGTGTTCTTCCTCCAGTCAGTGAACCCAAGACACCCCTGAGCAGTTGATTGGTCAGATTCGTGCCGACGGTACGCATAGCGCTGTTCACGAAGTGATCCATCGGTGTCATCCGCTGGCGACCGGAACCCGTTTTTCGTGTGGCTTTCTGCGCCTCCAGTTCCGCCACCTGACGCTCGCGTTCCACAGCCAGTTGTTCCGCCTTGGCGCGTAGCATCTCATAGGCCGATTCTCGGTCGATTGTCTTTTCGTAGTGACCGAACAAGGGTGAATTCCGTATGGCGTACTCCCTTTGCTGATCCGTAATCGGGCCGATCTGGCTTCCCGGCGGACAGATAAGCGCCTGGTCAACCATGCCCGGTACACCTTTTGCTTCCAGCAAAGAGACCAGTGCTTCTCCCACCCCAAGTTGGGTGATAGCCGTTTCAACGTTAAGATTGGGGTTGGTACGGAAGGTCTCCGCGGCCGACCGAACTGCCTTCTGGTCTCTCGGAGTGTACGCGCGCAAGGCGTGCTGGACGCGGTTTCCCAGTTGTCCGAGAACCGTGTCCGGGATATCGATGGGATTCTGTGTCACGAAATAAACACCCACGCCTTTGGAGCGAATGAGCCGTACGACCTGTTCAATTTTCTCCAGCAGTCCAGAAGGCGCGTCGTTAAACAGCAGGTGGGCTTCGTCAAAGAAGAACACGAGTTTGGGCTTCTCGGGATCTCCCACTTCCGGCAAAACCTCAAACAACTCCGACATCAGCCACAGCAGAAACGTGGCATACAGCCTGGGGCTTGAGATCAGTTTGTCGGACGCCAGAATATTCACAACGCCCTTTCCGGACCTGTCCGTCTGGATAAAGTCCAGCAGGTTCAGTCCCGGTTCGCCGAACATATTGGCTCCGCCCTGCTCTTCCAGCTGAAGCAAACCGCGCTGAATGGCGCCGACACTGGCTGTGGAGATATTGCCGTACTTGGTGGTAAATCCGGCCGCGTTATCACCGATGAACCTCAGCATCTCCTGCAGGTCCTTCAAGTCCAGCAACAGCAGGCCGTTGTCGTCGGCCACCTTGAAGGTCACGGCCAGCACGCCGGCTTGTACATCATTGAGGTTCAGCAACCGGCCGAGAAGCAGGGGACCCATCTCGGAGACCGTGGTGCGTATCGGGTGGCCCTTCTCGCCGAACAGATCCCAGAAAGCCACGGGGCAACCTTCGAAACGGAAATCAGTGAGTCCCAACTTCGAGATACGCTCGGCTATCTTGGGATTCTCAACACCCGGCTGGCTGATACCGGACAAATCGCCTTTAACGTCGGCGGCGAAAACGGGCACGCCGATGCGGCTGAATTGCTCCGCAATGACTTGAAGAGTCACGGTTTTGCCGGTTCCGGTCGCGCCCGCCACCAGTCCGTGCCGGTTGGCCATTTCCGGAAGAATCCTCTGTTCCCACTCTCCCTTGCCGATCAACAACGGTTCGCTCATTGCCCCTCCAGTAAGATGACGCGTTTCACGGATCAAGCGCCCTTCATGAACATCATACCTGCGAGAATCGTTTCGAGTCCACGTCGCACACACAAGCACCCGCCTACCGATTAATGGGAACCAGGCCTGTCGGTGAATGTGAAAGTAACGCCCCGGAGATTCGTCTCCGGGGCGCACATTGAAACTCGGTTGCCGGCGTTCGTTACTTCCGTCTGCGCCGTATAACGCTCAGGGCCGGAAGACCCGCAAGAAGATAAGCGAGTGTGGCCGGTTCCGGAACAGCGGCGTTGCGCCGCAGTTGGGAGAAGTCCTGCGTGATGGTTCCCTTGCTCCACTTGTTCGGTGAGCCGAATGTGCTGGACGTACCGTCGTTGTAATACGGAGAAAGGGCCGTGATGAGGTCGGAAGGATCGGCTTCCAACTTGAACACCTCGTCGTTTCCGATTCCGGACGACAGAGAGGTTCCTTCGCCGGCCGGGCCGAAGATCACGTTATCCATGGCGTCCAGGATGGTCACCTGGAAATCCTTGTGGGTCGAGTTACCGTCCGAGAAGGCCGCCTGGTAGTTGATCCACCAGTCGCCGGCGGCAGGATTGCCTTCATCGAACACCGGACTGTAACTCAAGTCGGTGGCGACCAGTTCGGCAATCGTGAATACCGTGCCGCTTCTCAGGGATCCGAGAGTGTCGAGGGAAGGAAGGGTGATCCTGCCGTCGTATGCGCCGTCCTGGTAGGTCACAAAGGACCAACCGCGGATATCGAGGTTGTCCTGTACGATGACGAACTCCATCCAGTCGCCGCCGTTTCCGTCCACGGTTCCGAAGTAGGTATCGGTTCCGCCGTCCTTGATGAAACCGCCGTCTTTCACACCGTTGTACTCGTTGAGGAGCATGGGCGCGCCGAGCGCCACCGCGGCCGACAAGACCATCATACTAACAGCCACGGGAAGATGAAACTTGAAACTCATATCCTTCTTCCTTTCACGCAAGTGCCGGAGGAACTACCGGGGTACATGGATATGATACCGCCGAGGCGCGGAGTGGGCAAAAGCCAGGCTTGGTTTCAAGGACCTCTTTTTATCGACGAAACCGGTGTCTTTGAAACCGTCAGCAAAAAGCGCCGCAAAGGTTCCCTTTGCGGCGCGTCGAGTGGTGGAGACGCCGGGAATCGAACCCGGGTCCAGGGCAGTTCAACAGAGCCCACTACACGCTTAGTTCATGTTCTCTTTTTCTCACGAACCGCTTTCCCGTGAACAGGAGGCGGTCTCGCCAGTCCGCTTAAGTCCGATGCGCCTCACGGACAACCGGCGCTTCGCAAGCCCTGCCCGGGCCGGGTTGCTGGTTCCACCAGCTTCGCTCCCTACCTCAAAGGGCTATTTAACAGCATCCGGGAGCGGACGCCGACCTGATACTGGGATCAGGCAACGGCCATAGCAGGAGCGGGCGCGAAAGCGCTGTCGATCATGCCCTTGGCCGTTTGCATAGTAACGTTGCCAGTTATGGCTTTGCCGCTTTTAACGAGGCCAGCGGCGCCTCGGCGTGCGTTCTCTGCCATCACATACTCTGTCGAGACCTTTCGTCCCCATGTGTTGGCGGCGGCGTTGGTGCGAGCCACCTATCGCATTCTACCAGATAATAGGACGGAAATGCGACCTTTCCGGTTCCTCGTCGCTCAGTCCCGTTCCTGCCTGCGGTCCATTTCGCGACGCGCTTCCCGCTCGCGGTCCCGGTCGGCGATGTCCTGCCGCTTGTCGTAGAGTTTCTTGCCGCGCCCGACACCCAGTTGAACCTTGGCATATCCGCGTTGCAGGAACACGGATAGAGGTATCAAGGCGAGCCCGCGTTCCATCACCCGGCTGGCGATGCGGGCAATCTCCAGTTTGTGCATCAGCAACTTGCGAGGACGGCGGCTTTCGACGTTGAACCTGTTTCCAAACTCATACGGAGCGATATGCATGTTGAGCAACCACAACTCACCGCGCTCAACCTTGGCGTAAGCGTCGGCGAGGCTGACCTTGCCGGCGCGGATCGACTTGATTTCGGTCCCCGTCAGCACAATACCGGCGTCGTACGTCTCGAGTATCTCATACTCGTGACGCGCTTTCCGGTTCGATACAACGATTCTTCTGCCTGTCTGCTCTGCCATTACCGTCTTTCTTATCGCAATCACACTGTGACCGCACAAGCCTACATACTATAGCAAATCGTGCGTGAGGGCCAATCCGCTTCGCACCGGTTTGCGCGCGCTTTATCATGGATTGGGTGGCCAACAGGATGAGAAGCACACAAACCAAAGGACTTGCGATACTCGGTTCAACCGGTTCCATCGGCGTTCAAACGCTGGATGTTGTGGACCGGTTCCCGGACAGATTGCGCGTGGTCGCCCTTGCCGCGGAGACCAGCATCGATGCGCTGGCCGGCCAATGGGAGCGATACCGACCCGCCATCGCCTCCCTGATGGATTCCGCCGCGACAGATGCGCTAAGAAGCCGGATTCCACGGGACGTAATTCGGTCCGGTATGGAGGGCTTGCTTGAGGCGGCAACGCACCCGGATGTCGACGTCGTCGTTGTAAGCGTTCGCGGGGCAATAGGCCTGCTCCCTACCCTCGCGGCGCTTAAGGCCGGGAAGACGGTCGCGCTGGCCAGCAAGGAAGTGCTTGTGGCGGGCGGCGACGTGGTGATGCGCGCGTCTCGCGAGCACGGCGCGCCCGTCGTTCCCATCGACTCGGAACACAGCGCCGTTTACCAGTGTCTTCACGGAGAGGAAGCGTCGGCGGTTTCCCGGTTGATTCTCACCGCAAGCGGCGGACCGTTCCGGAACTGTTCGCGAGAAGAGATCGAACGCGTCACCGTTGCCGATGCCCTGGCGCACCCGACCTGGAACATGGGCGCGAAAATAACGGTCGATTCCGCCACGCTGATGAACAAGGGCCTGGAGGTGATCGAAGCTCACTGGCTGTTCGATTTTCCGGCGGATCAAATCGACGTGGTTGTGCACCCGCAAAGCATTGTGCACAGCATGGTGGAATTCGTGGACGGCTCGGTCCTGGCTCAGATGGGTCTGCCCGATATGCGACTGCCCATCCAATACTCGTTGTTCTATCCTGAGCGGGCGGCGAACGATATGCCCAGGCTGAATCTCGCGGACGTCGGCACGCTGACATTTGAGAGTCCGGATCTCGAGCGGTTCCCCGCGTTGGCCCTGGCGTTCGAGGCGGCTCGTGTCGGGGGCTCGATGCCGGCAGTTCTGTCCGCGGCGAATGAAGAATCCGTCGCTATGTTTCTGGATCAACGGATCGGGTTTACAATGATTGCTGAGACGGTCCGCGAGGTTATGCATGCCCATGAAACAATCGAGGTCTGCAAGGTTGATGATGTTTTGAACGCTGACGAATGGGCGCGTCAAATTGTGCGCGAGATGCACCCGCGGGGTTAAGAGGATAACGTATGGAGTACGCAGGTTACGGAATGGCTTTGATATCGCTGTCGTTTCTGAAGGGAACGCTGGGATTCATCTTCGTCATCGGGATTCTGATTGTCATCCACGAGTGGGGACACTACTACGCCGCCAAGCGCGCGGGCGTTCCCGTGGAGCAGTTCAGCATCGGATTCGGCCCATCGCTCTGGAAATTCGCCCAGCGTGAGGAAACCGAATTCCACCTTCGCCTGCTTCCCCTGGGCGGTTATGTGCGCATTACGGGCATGGAACCGGACGACATGGTACCCAACGGCTACAACGCACAATCCACTTTCACCCGGTCCAAGATCATATCGGCGGGCGCCCTGGTGAACCTGGTGTTCGGGTTCCTCCTCATCGTTCTTATCGGCATGACCTTCGGCATTCCCCGCGACAGGGCCGCCGTCGCCGATGTACAGCCCAACACCCCTGCTTATGCCGGCGGACTGCGAAACGGTGACATTTTCGTAAGCGTCAACGGGAAGATGATTGAGCAGGCAAGCGACCTTACCGACGCGATACAGAACTCCGCCAATGTTGCCCTCCCGATGACTGTTTTGCGTGGTGAAGAGATCATCGCTTTGACACCGACGCCGAAGGAGATAACGGTCGGCGGGAAGAAGATGGGCCGTCTGGAAGTGACCATCGGCTCCAATCCCGAGTTCAGGCGCTACGGCTTTGTGGCGAGTATTCGTGAAGGCGCAAAAGAAAGCGCAAACTTCGCCTGGGGGCTTCTCTCGAACCTCGTACGCAAGGATTCCTGGGCCAACAAGGAATTCGGCGGTCCAGTGGCGATCGCCCAGGTTGCGGGGCGCCAGGCCAATATGGGCTTGAAGTATTACCTGTTCTTCCTGGCGGCTTTCAGCATCAACCTCGGTATTTTGAACCTTCTGCCTCTGCCGATCCTGGACGGCGGACATCTGGTGTTGCTGGGTGTGGAAGCCGTTCGGCGTAAGCGTCCGTCGAAAACGGCGGTGATGGCTTACCAGAGCGTAGGTCTTGTGCTTCTGCTCGGTTTCTTCCTGGTCATCACCTACTGGGACTTCGCCAGGCTGTTCGGCAAGGGCTGAAAACAGGCTAAGGAGTCGGCCATCTCCACGCCCGCCTGATACACCCGGCGGCGAGGCAGATTGCGTGCCGATGCCACCTCCCGCGCCGCGTCTCTCAAGGACTGCCCGCCAGCGATGCGGCGGCGCAGTTCTTCCTGCCAGGGCTCTTCTTCCGGGTCTTGTTCCGGGCACACGTCGCTTGTCGCGCCCTGCACAATGATGGTCCACTCGCCGACCACCGGGTCCGCCAGGCCCTCGAGCAAGCCGGACAGACCGTCCCGGATAAACTCCTCGTGCAGTTTCGTCAACTCACGGGCGGCGCACGCAGGCCGGTTACCGAGGATCTCCAGCATATCCCTAAACGTCGCGCGTACCCGGTGAGGAGCCTCGTAGAAGACCAGAGCCTCCCGTGCCGTGGAAAGCTCCCGTAGCGCTCTCTGCCGTTCCATCTTCTTCCTCGGCAGAAATCCGATGAACCGGAACTGCGCGGCGGGAAGACCGCAGGCCATCAAAGCGGTGGTGACGGCAGAGGGTCCCGGTATCGGAACCACCCTGATTCCGGCGTCAACGGCCGCTTTCACCAGTTCCTCGCCGGGATCCGAGACGCACGGGGATCCCGCATCGGTGACGTACGCGATGTGCCGGCCTTCCAGAAGCATATCGACGATTCGTCTGACATCCTCATCGGACGAATGCTCATGGAGCGCATTGATCCGTACGCGTATATCGAAGTGGCTCAACAGCTTTCGCGTGTGCCGCGTATCCTCCGCCACAACGAAATCAACTGATCTCAGCACATTCAGCGCCCGTAGGGTGATATCCTCCAGATTGCCGATGGGCGTCGCGACCACCGACAACAAACCCGCGCTCTTTACATCATGCATCGGATTCTCCTGCCGTGAATCATAAAACAGGAAAGCCGACCGCGGCGTGAACCGGGTCGGCCTTCCGAATGCGAACCATCAGGTTTCTACTGTCCCTGAGGCATCATGGGTCCCTGACTCTGCTGGGTGTTCATCAACCACTGCATCTGTGCCTTCGCCAGGTCCCTCTGCTTCATCTGCTCATAGGCAATCAGCAACTGGCGGTGCACATCGGCATCCGATCCGGCGTAGCGCCCAGCGAGTTTGTAGGCGTTGAGCGCCTTGTCCGGTTGTTTCATCTTCCGGTAAACATCGCCGAGGCTCAGCTGAATCTGGGCCAGCGGAGGCTGAAGCGCGGCGCCTTTCTGCAAAACGTCCAGCGCCTTCTGATACTGGGCCGCATCGTGATACATGATTCCCAGCATCGCGTAGTTCACCGGGTCCCGCGGGCGTTCCTTGATAGCCGTCTCGTAGGCACTCAAGGCGGCGAGGCGTTTCGGCTCGGCCGCCTTCTTGTCCTTGGTGGACTTTTCCCTCTGGTATTCCTGGTAAGCCTGCGCGGCCTTGAAATCGGGAGCGAGGACCACCATCTTCATTTTCTTTTTCTGCTCGTTCAGGAACTTGGTAACTTCCTGCTGTTGGCGGGCTTCAGAGACGCGGCGGTCTTCCACCTTGATGATGTGGTAACCGTACTGGGTCTTCACCGGTCCCACCACCGAACCCGGCTTGGCGTTGAACGCGGCGTCGGCAAACGGTTTAACCATCGTCATTCTATTGAACCACCCCAGGTCGCCGCCTTGGGGCTTGCTACCCTGGTCGTCAGAGTATTCCTTTGCGAGGTCGGCAAAACCGCCCTGGTTGGCTTGGGCTTTGGCAAGCAGTTCCTTCGCCAGTTTCTCAGCCTGCGCCTGGGTGCGTGTCACCGGCGACTGACCGGGTTGTGAACCCTTCCACGAAATGAGGATGTGCCGCGCATTGACTTCGATCTCCTCCGGCTTCAGCCCCTTGGTCTCCAGTGTAACATTGCCTTTCAGCTTGTCCGAAAGGCGCTGAATGTACAACTCGCGGCGGACGTCGTCTTCGGGGAACTGATACTTCAATTCGGCGCGCAACCGGTCGCGGTCTTCCTTCGGCAGGGAATCGATGCCCTGGGCCGTGGCGGCTTCCTCGGTGCGCTTCTTGATTTCGGCCTTGACGTCGCTGTCGGACACCTTGATGCCCTGGGTCTTTGCCGATTCGGCGAGGATGGTCTGCTCTTCCAGCGACTGCAGAACCATAAGGCTGATGAAGTGCTTCTGCATCGGGCTCATCTCGCGGCCCTCGCTCATCTTGCGCACCAGGTCGGTGACCTGGCCGCGCGTGATCTCAACTTCTCCAACCTTGGCGACGGCCTGCTTGTACTCGGACATCGCGGCTTCGGCTTGTTCCTTCTCGGGATTCTTGCCGCGTCCGCCTCCGCCCAGGCCGAAATAACCGGTCAGCAGGACAGCCATGCCGATGGCGATAATCCACATCGAGCCGTGCTTGCCGCTGTTTCTAAACTTGTTGCGATATGCTACGAGACCCATCCATTCCTCCTTGATACGGTCTTGACAGACCGTTTTCATCATACCGTCGCCGCCGAACAGGGTCAAATACAGGAGCACCAACCGCGGCGCGACAGGCGATTCCGGAACCGGTCGTATGTACCACTTGTCCATGTAATGATGAACCACAGTCTGCAATCCCTGGTTACCCTATGAAAAGATCTCACAGCAAACGCCTGGATCTTCCCATCACCGGCATGTCCTGTGCCGCGTGCGCCCGCTCCATTGAAAACGCCCTTCGTTCTGTTCCGGGAGTGTCGGAAGCATCCGTCAACTTCGGAACCGCCATCGCGACAGTGGTGCATACACCGGGGATAACCGGCGAGGTCGACCTGCACGAGGCGGTGCGGAACGCGGGATTCGATGTGAATCTCCAGGACGCAGACATGGCGGACACCCAAAGCGACGACATCGCCGAACGCTCATTGTTTCGCCGGTTGATCACGGCTGTTGTCTTCGCCTTGCCGGTATTCGTCATCTCCATGGCGCACATCGACTTCCCGGGCCGCAACTGGATCCTGCTGACGATGTCTCTGCCGGTGATTCTATACTCGGGCGCGCCGTTTTACACCGGAGCGTGGCGGTCGCTGATACACCGGCAGGCGGATATGAACACGCTGATCGCCGTCGGAACCGGCACCGCATTTGCCTACAGCGTGCTTTCGACGGTGATTCCGCACATAATGCTCCCCCACGCCTGGCACGCCGCTGATGTGCAGGTGTACTACGAGGCCGCCGTTGTCATCATCACGCTGGTTCTGCTGGGCCGTTTTCTGGAAGCTCGCGCGCGGCGCAGGACGGGCACCGCGATACGCTCTCTCCTGAACCTGCAACCTCCCACCGCCCGCGTGTTCCGGGGCGAGTTTGAGATCGATGTTCCCGTGGATGACGTCAAAGCGGGCGACATCATCCTTGTTCGCCCGGGTGTACGCATACCGGTTGACGGCGCCGTGACAGACGGATTCAGTTCCGTTGACGAATCGATGCTGACCGGTGAGAGCATGCCCGTGGATAAAAACGCGGGAGATGAAGTATTCGCAGGCACGATGAACGGCACGGGCGCCTTCAGGTACCGGGCGACGCGCGTCGGACGCGACACCACCCTGAAACGCATCGTGGCGCTCGTCCGCCAGGCTCAGGGAAACCGCGCTCCCGTGCAGAATCTGGCCGACAACGTGGCCGCGTGGTTCGTTCCGGCGGTTCTGCTCGTTGCCCTGATCACATTCGCCGCGTGGTTGGTATTCGGACCGTCCTACGGACGCATCACAATGGCCGGCACGGCGTTTGTTACCGTTCTTATCATCGCGTGCCCCTGCGCCCTGGGACTGGCAACGCCGACGGCCGTAATGGTAGGCACCGGCAAAGGCGCGGAACTGGGCATCCTCATCAAGGGCGGTGACGTCCTTCAGTCCGCCGCCGGGATTGACACCGTGGTCTTC
>JAKQQT010000276.1 GCA_029564025.1 Armatimonadota bacterium
CCCATAGGTGTGGACAAACGTCGCCCGCGCCGTCACCGGCCGCTGGAACTCAAGCACGGGATTGGGCTCATCGAGTACGTACGAT
Source organism: Armatimonadota bacterium (assembly GCA_029564025.1). Taxonomy (GTDB): domain Bacteria; phylum Armatimonadota; class DTGP01; order JAKQQT01; family JAKQQT01; genus JAKQQT01. Next base: position 86 of record JAKQQT010000276.1, read on the forward strand.
TCGGACACGTCGGCGCCCTGGGGCGTGATACGCCATTGTTTGAACTTGCACCCCGGGTCGGGCGTGGCCGTGAGCTGCACCAGCTGGGGGGTGTAAAGGTACAGGTTGCCCTCGGCCGGGCTGATCGTGCCCGGACCATCCTTCTCCGTGCGAAGATTGGCCTTCATGACGGCGGTGAGCGTCTTGTCCGCGTTCATCATGACATAGATCATCCTGGAGGCGGCGGATACGTCTCCCTCCCAATGGCCAAACTGCCAGCCGGCGCCGGCAGAGGCCTGAACCAGCACATTCTGATTATGCCTGTAGTCATGCTGGCCAACAAGGGGGGAGGTCACCCCTTCGCCGATCATGCTGATGGTGAGCCGCCTGGCGGGCACGAACGCCGCGCCAATGGTTTTGTCGGCATCCATGGTGACGACCAGGGGATTGCTGCTGCCCGACGCGTCGCCGGTCCAGCCGGTAAAGACTGACCCGTCCGCCGGGGTGGCGGTGATGGACACCTGTCTCCCGTGGGGGTAGTCGTGCGCGCCCGCGGCGGGCGTGAGCGTGCCGTCGCCAGTGCTGGTGAGCGTCAGTGTGCGTCTGGCCGCAAACACGGCAGTCACCGACTTGTCGCCGTCCATAACGAGGGTGGCGGGGTTGAGCGAGCCCGAGAGGGCGCCCTCCCAATGGTCGAACAGTGAGGAATCGCCTTCAGTGGCCTCGACGGTTACCACCGCGCCATCGGCGCAAGTGTGGGTGCCGGACGAGGGAGAGATGCCGTCGCCGGCCTGCCCGTTGCTGATAGCCGTGGTGAGGGTGTGTTCCGTGAATACGGCATGCACGGTTTTGTCGGCGCTCAGGGTGACCGAGACTTGCGTGCTGGTGCTGCCGTCGATCGCGTCGCCGGGGCACGACCACCGGACGAAATCGAAGCCCGTATCGGGAGTCGCGGTGAGGGCGGCCTGCTGCCCGGCGCTGTAAAAATGGTTGCCGGGCGCGGGCGTGGTGGCGCCCCTGCCCTGGACGCTCATCGAGAGGCGTTTGCCCGGGCTGAAGGTGACCGTAACAGATTTCGCACTGTTCATGACCACGTCAACGGTCTCCGCGGAACCCGACGCGTCGCCCGACCAGGAATCGAACGCGTAGCCCGCGCCAGGGTTTGCCACGAGCGTGACCGTGGTTCCTGCGGGGTAGTTTTGCAGGTTCGGAGACTTGGCGACGGAGCCGGAGCCCTGAATCGTGACGCTGAGGGGGTAGGTGGGCACAAACCAGGCCGTGACGGTTGCATCGCCCGTGACAGTGAGGGTGGCGGGATTGTTGGAGCCGGTCAGCCCCCCCTGCCAATGGCTGAACGCCGAGCCGGGCGCCGGCGCGGCTGTGAACGTCACTTCGTCGAGGAACGTATAGGTATGGCTGCCCGCGGCCGGGGAGACGGCGCCGCTGCCCGCGCCGGCCGTGGCGACGGTAATCGTGAAATCGCGCTTGAACACCGCGGTGGCGGTCTTGTTGCCGTTGACGTTGACCGTAATCTGGGTGTTGGTGCTGCCGTCGTTGGGATCGCCGGGGACAGTCCAGTGGTCAAACCACCATCCCTGAGCGGGCGAGGCGCTGAGGGTGGCGTTGGTGTCTTCGTTGTAGTAATACGCGCCGGGAGACGGCGTGACCGTGCCTTCTCCGAGTTTCTGCACCTTGAGGGCGCGCTGCGTGGTGAAGACGGCCCCAACGGACTTGTTGGCTGTCATCACAAGGGTCGCCAGAGGTTCGGTATTGCCCTGGATGTCATCGCCTTCCCAGTGGCTGAATCGGAAACCCGCGGCAGGCTGAGCCAGCACTTGAGCTTCCGTGCCGGGCACAAAAACCTCGGTCCATTCGGTCGCGGAAACCGTGCCGCCGGGCACGTCGGGAATGATGGTCAAGATGCCAGGGATTTCCTGGCCCACCTTGTCCACCGTTGCGGTCAGCGTGACGCCCGCCACGAACTGCAGCTCAACTTTTTTGTTGTACGGCTGCATACGCCCGGTCTGTGAGGGCCAGTCCTGCATGGTAAGGGTGAGTTCGGGCTCGAAGACTTCTGTTTGGCTGTGCTCATTGTTCCAGACCAGGTAGTTGAGGAAGGCGTATCCCTCGGCGGGAACCGGGTTTAGTACCACGGTGCTGTCTTCGGGATAGGTCTCTACGCGGTACGTGCCTTCAATCGTGCCGCCGGGGTGGTCGGGATTGACCTCGAACGCGCCTTCTCCGCTCCGGACGTTCATCCAGAGGGTGTATCCGGGCAGGAAGACGGCCGTGAGGGTCACGTCCGCGGAGTCTACGAGCAGGGTGTGAATTGGATCCGTTCCGATCGTCTGCCCGTTCATTTCCCAGTGATCGAAGTAATAGCCGTCGCGGTGAACGGCAGTCAGCGTGAGCTCTGTGCCGGGCCGGTAGGTCTCCGTGCGGACGTTTGCATTTTCCGTGCCGCCGGGCAGATCCGGATTGTATTCGATACGGCCCGCGCTCTCGTCTGGTGATACGAATGTGGTGACCGTTGTGCCTTCGGTAAAAGCGACGGACACGGAACGGTTGGAATCCATCGTGACGCAGTATAGCGGCCCCGAATTGTGTTGCACGCCGCTTTCTTCCCAGTAGTCGAGGATGTAGCCCACTTCGGCCACGGCGGTCAGTTCGACCTCGGTGTTGGCCTTGTAGACCTCGGTGCGGGTATCGCCGTTGACCATGCCGCCGGGGTAATCCGGGTCGAATTCGATGGAACCGGTCTCTCCGCCGGTAAGAACCGTGGCGGACAGGGAATAGCCCATGTCGAAAACGGCTGTTACGTTCTTGTCCTCGTTCATGAGAAGGGTGGTGACCGGGCCGGAGTTGGCGTGGGTCGTGCCGTTGACGATCCAATGGTCGAGGGTGTAGTTTCCGACGGGCGTAGCGGAGAGTTCCACCAGCGTACCGGGCAGGTACAGGCCGCTGGACGGAGTGACGGCGCCCTGACCCTGGACGGATGTGGTGAGGTCGTAGCCCTCAAGGAAGATCGCAGTGATGTCCTTGTCGCTGTCCATGACGACCGTGAGCGGTTCATCCGACCCGGAGGCATCGCCTTCCCAGTGGCTGAAGAGGTGGTCCGTGCCGCTGGCGGTCGAGATGCTGACTTCGTCGCCGCTGAGATGGGTATAGACGCCCGCGGCCGGGGTGGTCGAGCCGCTGCCCTGGATGCCCAGATTCAGGGTGTGCTCTTTACGAAACACGGCGGTAACTGTCTTGTCGCGGTCGGCGGTGACGGTCCCTGGATTGGCGGTGCTGTTATGAATGGCGTCGCCGGCGCATTCCCAGTGGTCGAATTGCCAGCCGGAATCGGCCGTGGCCGCAAGCTGGATGGTCGTGCCTGTATCGAAGATTTCGCCGTTGGGGGTTAATTCGACAGTTCCCATGCCCTGGACGGCCGTGCGAACGCGATAGGTCTTGACAAACACGCCGGTGATGCTTGTCTCCGCAGTGACGGTAAGCGTGGTCGGGTTGTCCGACCCCGTGAGACCGCCCTCCCAATGGTCAAAGCGCCAACCGGCATCGGGAAATGCCGCCAGGGGAATTCGATCATTCGTGCGATAGGTATGCGTGCCCGCGGCGGGGTTGAGACGTCCCGAACCCTGAGTGCCAAAGGTCACTTCGAATTCCTGGCGAAACACCGCCGTAACGCTCGTGTCCGCGGTCATTTCAAAGGAAATGCCGCTGTTGATGCTGTATTTGTCGCCCTCCCAGTGATCGAAGAGCCACCCAGCATCCGGGGCGGCAATCAGGGCGACTGTGTCACCGTGGTCTTTGATGTAGGCGCCCGCCGCGGGCGTAAGGGCTCCCTGGCCCTCCTGAGCAATGGTCAGGGTATGTTGCTGGATAAAGACCGCCGTGATGGATTTGTCGCCGTCGATGGTCAGACTGGCAGGATTTGTGTTCCCCTCAAGATCGCCTTCCCAATGGTCAAAACGCCAACCGGGTGCTGCGGCAGCGCTGACGGAGACTACATCGTTGTCGCCATAGCCATGGTCGCCTGCGGAGGGAGTAACCGTGCCTTCACCACGTACGGCCATTGTTACGGTATGCAGTTCCACGAAGACCGCCGTAACAGTCTTGTCACGGTCCACGGTGAGATTCGCCGAGGCGGATTTGGCCCCATGGAGGGGATCGCCTTCGCATTCCCAATGATGGAACCACCAGCCGGTGTCCGGGGCGGCGTTGAGGGCGACCACGTCGCCGGATTCCAGGGTGTGCGGACCAGCAGCCGGCGTCACGGTGCCGTTACCGGAAACGGCCATGGTGAGGGTGAAATTGGTTTTGAATACCGCCCGGATGGTCTTGTCCCTGTCGAGGGTGATGGACGTGGGGCTGTCTGAGCCCGAAAGGTCCACTTCCCAATGGTCGAACCACCATCCGTCGGCCGGCGTCGCGGTGATGCCGGTGACGACGGTGTTGGTGGGATAGGTGTGTTGTCCTTCTTCGGGGTTCACTTCACCTTCGCCGACGATCTCGACGGTCAAGACCTTACCTTCGATAAAATAGGCCGTGATGGACTTATCGTCATTCAGGATGAGGGTTTCCGAGTCGCTGGTGCTGTTGTGGATGTCGTCGCCTTCCCAGTGGTCGAAGAGATAACCCACTTCCGGCGCGGCAGTAACGGTGACGGAGCTGTCCGTGAGATAGCATTCGGTGCGTACCGCGCCATTCTGCACGCCGCCGGGCAGGTCGGGATTCACCTCGATTGCCCCGGCCTGCTCGCCCGGCGACACGGCCATGGTGAGCGTCTTGCCCGGCGTGAAAACGGCCGTGATGTCGATATTGCTTTCAAGGACGGACTCGTACCAGGGCGAGGTGCCTGCATTTTCGGCATCCATCTCCCAGTGGTCAAACGCATGTCCGGCTGTCGGCAACGCAGTAAGCGTCACTTCGGTTCCAGGCCGGAACGACTCGCGAATCGTATTCTCCTCTGTTACACCGCCGGGATAATCGGGTTCAAACAGGACCGTACCCGTATCCAGACCGGGATAGGAGGTGGCCGACACGATGTAGCCGGAGACAAAGGAGGCTTCGTAGGTAACATCAGCGTCAACGACCAGGGTCATCACCGGATCGGTGTTGTAGCTACTATCTGCGGTACCCTCTGTGACGAGTTGCTGCCAGTAATCAAAGGCATAGCCGAGTTCGGGAACGGCCGTGATCGATACGGTGGCGCCTTCGGGATACGTCTCGGTGCGGGTTCCGTTCTGGTCTAGACCGCCCGGATGGTCGGGGTCGTATGCCACCCTGCCCGCGTATTCCGGGTAGACCTGTGTGCCGATGACTTTTCCGCGGGAAAAAGAAGCAAGCATACTTTGATCGTCAACGAGTGTGACGGTGTAAACGGGATTGGTGTTGTACTCGACGCCGTTGATTTCCCAGTAATCAAAGACATAACCGTCGCGATGTATCGCAGTAACTTCGACCTCGGCGCCTGGAGGATACAGTTCATAGCGAGACGCGCCGATAACATCGCCACCCGCCGCCTCAGGTGACAGTTCCGGCCAACCGGCTTCAAATCCGGGATCGACGGTTGCCGTCAAGGTCTTTCCCGAAACAAATACTGCCTCAATGGTGCAATCTTGAGTAACGGTGTGCGTATAGTGCGCCTCGGCACTGCCGAATTGGCCGTTCACCTCCCAGTGGCTGAAGGCATAGCCCGCCCCTGGCGTGGCATCCAGAGGAATCTCCCGGCCAATGGGCACGGTCCCGCCCTCAGGCGGAAACACTTCACCCTCGCCCTGGATTGCCAGGGTGAAGGTACAGGCGGGCAGAAAGACCGCGGTAACATCGCGTGGCTCGGACATTGTCAACGGGGCAGGGTTCTCCCATCCCGTGAGGTCCCCTTCCCAATGGTCGAAAAGCCAACCTTCTTCTCCACAAGCGAACAATTCGATGGTGCTGCCGTGCAGGAACGTGCCGCCGTCGGGGGTAACGGCGCCGTTACCTTCAACGGTCACGTTCAGGTATTCCACCATGTATCCGAGCGGGTGAATCTCCGCGATCACAGTCTTGTCGCCGTCCATGACGATCTCAACAGGATTGGACGTGCTGAAATTGACGGGGTCTCCCTCGCAGAGCCAATGCGAAAAAAACGATGAGACTCCTGGGGATACCGTAAGACGGACTGTAGTGCCAGGGTCGTACCAAGGCCCTTCCGGGGAGGCGCTTGTCCAGGCTTCCGGGCTCAGATTCAGCAGATACTGGGAAGTAAGCACCGCGGTGATGCTCTTATCCGAATCCAGGGTAATCGTGGTTGGATTTGCGTTGCCGGTAAGGTTGCCTTCCCAGTGGTCAAAGCGCCAACCGGCATCGGCCTGGGCAAATACTTCCACAACGGCGCCGTCGGAGTACTCCTCCTGATCCGGGAAACAATAAATGG
>JAKQQT010000730.1 GCA_029564025.1 Armatimonadota bacterium
CCCCGTTCAGGAAACCCTTCACAAACTCGACATCCCCGAACCGGCATGGGTTTCAGAGACCAGGCTCGACGGCACGGTAATTCATGTAGACGCTTTCGGGAACCTGGTGACCAACATCACGGCCGCGTGGCTCGAAGGGAAAAAGATTCGCAGACTCCAAGTGGGACCGTTCGCGCTGAAGGAAATCGTTTCCACCTTCGCTGACGTTCCTGAAGGCGAGCCGTTGGCTTACTTTGGCAGTAGCGGCCGCCTGGAAATCGGCGTCAACCAGGGTCATGCGGCCAATCAATACGGCGTGGCCAGAAACAGCGCCGTCGAATTAGAGGCATGAGCATGCAGGTTCAGGAGATACGACCGCGCAGAAACCTGAATGCCGTGGTTACCGTGCCGGGCTCGAAAAGCTGCACGGCGCGAGCGCTGGTCATGGCGGCGCTCACCCGCGGAGTCTCAACACTTGCGGGCGCGGCTCAGGGAGACGATGCGGGCTACATGAGCGAGGGCATTCGCGCTCTCGGGGCCGAATTAACACGAGCAAAAGACACTGTCACCGTTAAAGTGCGCCGCCTGACCCCTTCCGACACGCCTCTATATCTTGGGAACTCGGGAACGGCGATGCGTTTTCTCACGGCGGCGTGCGCCACCATCCCCGGAAAGACCGTGCTGGACGGCAGTCCCCGAATGCGTGAACGGCCGATTGAGGACCTCGCCAACGCCCTGCGCGAATGGGGACTCGATGCACAGACCCGTAACGGTTGTCCTCCTGTCAGCATCGTTTCGACTGGTCAATATGGAGGAACAACACATATCAGCGGGTCTGCGAGCAGTCAGTATCTCAGCGGGCTGCTCATGACAGCGGTTCTGGCCAATCGCGACGCGATCATTCTGGTCGAAGGGGAACTGGTCTCGAAACCGTATGTCGAGTTGACCATTGCCATGATGGCCGAACGGGGTATCAAGACCCAAGACGAAGGCTACTCGGCTTTTCGCGTCCCATGCGGACAGCGGTATGTTCCGGGTACGTACGCGATCGAGGCTGATGCCTCCGGGGCCTCCTACTTCTTCGCGGCGGCCGCCATAGCCGGAGGCCGGGTACGCGTGCGGAATCT
>JAKQQT010000284.1 GCA_029564025.1 Armatimonadota bacterium
GATGTACAGGGCGCGATGCCCGAAGGCGGGATTGATGGCGGCGCCGCCGATGATGACCGGGATATTCAGCCCCCGCTTGTCCAGTTCCATCACGCACAGGGGCATCTGCTTGCTGGTGCTGACCAGAAGGGCGCTGAGACCGATGGCGTCCGCCTTCACCTCAACCGCTTTCTCGATAATGGTGTTGATGGGCACCTGTTTGCCGAGGTCGTGGACGGTGTAGCCGTTGTTGGAAAGGATGGTGTTGACGAGGCTCTTGCCGATGTCGTGAACGTCGCCGAATACGGTCGCAAGGACGAGCACGCCTTTCGCGACGCCTTCCTGTTTCTCCAGATATTGCTCGAGACAGGCGACAGAGACTTTCATCACCTCCGCGCTCTGCAGGACAAACGGAAGGATCAGCTCGCCGGCGCCGAACTTGTCGCCGACCTCCTTCATGGCGGGCAACAGCACGTTGTTCAGCACGTCCACCGCTCCGTCTCCGCGCGACACACCGGCGGATTCCCGTTGTGAGAGCGCCGATTCGATGTCGTCGGATACCCCGTCTCGTTTCCGGTGCAGGATGCGGTAGTGGATTCGCTGTTCGGCGGTCATTTCCGCCATCGGATCCGACTTCTGAGCGCCGGTATCCACGGCTTCGGCGGTTTCCCAGTACGCGATATAACGGGCGAGAGCATCGGGACGGCGGTTGAGAATCAGGTCGTCCGCCAGCGCCCTCTGTTCGGCTTCGATTTCAGCATACGGCGTGATGTGCGCCGGATTCACGATGGCCATATCCAGGCCGGCTTCTACGGCATGGTGCAGAAACACGCTGTTCAGCACGGCGCGCGCCGGCGGACTGATGCCGAACGACAAGTTGCTGACCCCCAGCACGGTGAATGTGCCCGGCAGTTCGGACTTGATGCGGCGTATGGCGTTCAGGTTCTCGACCGCCGAATCCGCCAGGTCCTCCTGGCCCGTGACGAGCGGGAAGACCTGCACATCGAATATCAGCGTGTCCGGTGGAAGCCCGTACTCGCCGACGACGATTTCGTGCAGGCGTTTCGCAACACGGAACTTGGCGTCGGCGGTTTTGGCCATGCCGTGCTCATCGATGGTCATGGCGACAACGGCCGCGCCGTGGTCCGCAATGACCGGCAACCACTTGTCCACGCGTTCGGCCCGGTTTTCCAGGTTGATGGAGTTGACGACCGCGCGCCCCGGACACGTTTTCAACGCGGCTTCCATCACATCGAACTCGGTGGTGTCGATGACGAGAGGGGTTTCAACGCCCATGCAGAGGCGTTTCACAAGGGCAGTCATCTGCGCGGATTCGTCGGTGCGTTCGGTCATTGCGACGCAGACGTCCAACACGTGAGCGCCGCCCTCCACCTGCTCCCGAGCGACTTGCAGACAGCCCTCATAGTCATCTGCCAGCAGAAGGCGTTTGATTTTCCGGCTTCCCACGGAGTTCACGCGTTCGCCGATGAGGAGAGGCGCCGGTTCCTGCCGCATGTCCACCCGCCGCATACCCGATGACAGGCCGGGCCGGTAGTAAGGGCATTCAGCGGTGTCCGCGTTGGTGATGCGTTCCGCGCCGAACTTCAGCCAGAACGGACGCGGCGAGTCTCTCCAGGGGGTGATGCCTTCCGCCACCTCTGCCAGGTGTTCCGGTGTCGTGCCGCAACACCCGCCGACGATGTTCACGCGGAAGTCGCGCGCGAATTCCTCCATATAACCGCGGAACATTTCCGGCGCCTGGCGGTAGACGGCTTCGCCGGACGGGCCCTGTTCCGGCAGGCCCGCGTTGGGCAGGACCGAGATGGGCAACGGGCAGTTCTCGGCGAGGTATCGAACAGGTTCGCGGAACATCTCCGGACCGGCGGAGCAGTTCAAACCGATGACCTGGACCGGCAGTGACTGCAGTGTTGTCATCACTGCGGCGATATCCGCTCCGAACAGCGTCCGGCCGTTCTCCGGCACCAGAAATACCTGCGCCATTATCGGCACGCGCCGAAGCCCGGCACGGAATGCGTGTTCCACGCCCAGGATTCCGGCCTTGAGTTCCAGAAGATCGAACGACGTTTCCAACAGCAACACATCAGCGCCGCCGTCCACCAGGCCGCGCGCCTGTTCGGCGAACGCATCGTGCAATTCGTCGAAGGTGATATTCGACAGCACCGGGTCGTCGCCGCTCGGAAGCCGCCCCGTGGGACCCATGCTCCCGACCACAAAACGCGGACGGTCCGGCGTGGAGAAGCGGTCAGCCGCGGAACGTGCCAGCGCGGCGGCATCCTTGTTGAGCGGGTAGACCTCCGATTCCAGACCGTATTCGGCGAGACGGAAATGGGTGCCGTTGAACGTGTCCGTTTCCACGGCGTCGCAACCTGCCGAGAAGAAGCGAGCGTGGATATCCTGAATCACGTCAGGCCGGGTGCGCACGAGGATTTCGTTGCACCCGTCCAGGCCGCCAAAATCGCCGGGCGAAAGATTGTAGCTCTGGATGGTGGTTCCCATCGCGCCATCGAAGACGAGTATGCGGGATTTAAGGACTGTCAGGAAGGCGTTGCTCATGAACAGGCTAAGGGCGATACCGGAGGGCCATCGCGGTGATGTCGTCGCTTTGCTGGGCGCCGGCACTGAACGCGTTGACCGCCTCTATCATGCTGTTTACGAGTTCCATCGGCGTCAGGTTCAGCCGTTTTTCCAGTGCCGTTTCCAGGCGCTCGGTGGTGAAGAACTCGCGTTCCGCGCTTTCGGCTTCCGTGATTCCGTCCGTGTAGAGGAACAGGCTCTCGGAAGGCTTCATCGTGAAGGTTGCCTCGGTGTAGGTGGCTCCTTCCCATGCCCCGAGCATCGGACCGCCGATCTGTTCCAGCGCCTGAACGCCGCCGTCCCACCGCAAATGAAACGGCGAATTGTGCCCGCCGTTGCAATAGCGTACGACACCGTCGCGCAGGTCCAGAATGCCGTAGAACAGGGTGACGAACATCGAGGTGGCGTTGTTGACGCATAAAACGTCGTTTGCCTCCTTCAGGCAACGGGCCGGCGACAGGTCGCGGTGAGCGCGGGACCGGACAAGAGAACGGCTCAGCATCATATACAACGCCGCGGGGATACCCTTGCCGGAAACGTCGGCGATAATGAAGCCCAGACGATCCTGGTCCAGCATGAAGAAATCGTAGAAATCCCCGCCGATCTCCCGCGCGGCGATCATGCGGGCGTGCAGGTCTATGTCGTTACGGTCTCCCAGAGTTCCTGTCGACGGTAGAACGGACTGTTGCATGGTCCGCGCAATATCGAGTTCATGGTGCATGGCTTCCAGTTGCGAGTGCTCCTGCATAGCCTCCTTGATCTGCTCCACCTGCTTGCGCGTCTTGTCGATGGTAATCTCCAGGTCGTCGAAATCAATCGGCTTCATCAGGAAGTCGAATGCGCCCCGGTTCATGGCGGTGCGGATGTTGCCGAGGTCGCCGTAAGCCGAAACGACCACGGCGCGCAAGACACGATCGAGTTCACCCACCTTCATCAACAGCGTAAGCCCGTCCATTACGGGCATGTTGATGTCGGTCAGGATAATTTCGATGCCCTGTTCGGTTCTCAGTTTCTCCAGCGCATCAAGCCCGTTGCTGGCGAACACGAACTCGTATTCCCCGTCGCGGATCTGCCTTCGGAACTTCTGGCGTATGAGAAGCTCGATGTCCTGTTCGTCGTCAACGACAAGCATCTTCATGTCTCGGTATCCTCACCTTCTGTTCGTATCGGCAGGCGCACGGTAACCTCCGTGAACTCGTTTTCGGCGGAATCGACCGTGATTTCGCCGTGATGTTCCGACACGATGATGTCGTAGGTTATCGAAAGTCCCAGGCCGGTTCCCTGGCCCGTCGGTTTCGTGGTGAAAAACGGGGTGAATATCTTTTCGCGCAAATCGGCCGGTATTCCGTTTCCGTTGTCGCGAACGCGTATCTCGGCCTGGTCGCCCAGCAGTTTGGTGGTGACGTTGATGGTCGGCATAAAACCGGAGTTCCGGCTGAGGCGGGCTTCATAGGCGGCGTAACACGCGTTGTTTACCAGGTTGATGATCGCCCGGCTGAGGTCCTGTGGCACCACGGACATACGTGGAATGTCCGGATCGTATTCGGTATCGATCTTCACGTTGAACTCGGCGTCGGCGGCGCGCATTCCGTGGTAGGAGAGGTTCACGTACTCGGCGACCAGGGCGTTGAGGTCTGTCTCCTGGTGCTGTCCGGATTTGCCGCGCGAGTGCAACAGCATACCGCGCACAATGCTGTCCGCCCGCTTGCCGTGCTCGTTGATCTTTGCGCTGTTCTGGCGCAAATCGCCGAGGATGTCCTGAATGTCCTGGAAGACAGCCGGCTCGAACCGGTCGCGGTTCTTGTCAAGCACCTCCTCCACTTCGTCAAGCAGTCCAACCGACAACTGCGAAAAGTTGATGACGAAGTTCAGCGGATTCTTGATTTCGTGTGCTATTCCTGCCGTCAGACCGCCAAGAGCCGCCATCTTTTCCTGCATCACAATCTGCTTCTGCATCTCCTTCAGCCGCTCCAGCGCGTTGTTCAGTTCGTCGTTCCGCTGGCTGACTTCGGCGGTGCGTTGCGCCACCAGTTCCTCGAGGTGTTCGTTCTGGTGCGTCAGTTCGTCCATCAGTCTGCGGTGCTCGGCGAAAACAGTGGAGACGGCGGTGAACCAGGGACGCCAGGGCTCCGGCACTTCCGCCGGTTCCGAAACAGCGCCCTCGCCGGATTTTTGAATGTGATGAACCAGCGATTCCGCCGGCTGGATGAACTCCTTGCGCACAACCGCGTTCATCAACAAAAGCACGGCGGCAAGGCTGAAAAGAATAACGCCGATGAGCATGGCGGCCTGTCCGATCACCAACCGGAACACAGCCGCGCGCGGAATGTACATCACGAGACGCCAAGGCGCGTGCTTCAGGTCCTGATGAAACACCAGGTAACCGCCGACATTATGCGGCTGGCGCGGCGCAAGGCTGAATAAACGCTCTTGCGTAACACCGATATCCTTGGGTAGCGCGTCACGGGTTGCTCTGATGGCTTTGTCTGTGGAGCGCACCAGGGTGGGGTGTGCCAGCAGTTCGTTCCGGTCGTTGACCAGGAAAAGCGTCACGTCCTTCCAGGGCATTCTGGTGATGTAGGTGTTCAACGCGTCCAGGGTGGCGTCCGCCGCCACGGTGCCCCGAAATTGACCTCCGCCGTAGACAGGCGCCCCGCAGGTGACCATCAGGCCTTTGCCGCACTGGTCCACATAGATGCCGGTCCAGAACCGTTCGCGTTTGGGATTGACGGCCGGTTTGCCGAGGGTGAAAAACTCCCCTGTGTGCGTAAGTTCGCTGTAGGCGTACTCCTTGGAATGCACCCAGGGGTACATGGCGATCCAGGGATCCACAGACGTGTAGTACGCCCAAGTGACGTTTGGCAGGTTGGCCGTGGTGGCCTGGAACAGCGGATTCAGCGCCACGGCGACGCGCGCGCCGCGGTAGTAATCGGCCGATTTACCGGTGAAACTGCCGTAGCCGGTGATGCTTGCCGTTTCCTGCTTCGTAAACGGAGGCTTCAGGTAGTCGGTGGTAAAGCCCTTTCCGTTCGGGGTAGGCGTGATCAGCTTCAGCACACCGGTTGGAGCGTACGGCCCTTTGTCCTCACGCCAGGAGCGTTCCGCGTACAACCGCATCGCGTCCACGTGGTCGGTGATGCTTTTGACAAAAAAGTCCAGCGAATCGCCGGTCTGGATGAAGCGTTCGTCCATCAGACGGACGGTTGCGGTGTACTGGGCCTGGGTGTAGACGATGAAGAGGGCGATCGAGACCAGCGTGACAACAAGCCACGTGGCGCGCATGATGCGTCTATAGCGAAGGAAGAAGTCCATGTCGCCATCTCCGGGTCGGGTTTCGTTTACGGGCCGTGCGGTCACTACCAATCACATTCTAACCCGAACATCACGAACAAGCGGGAAGTAACCAAAAAAGGGGCGCCCCGAAAGGCGCCCCTTCTCTGTATCGCGGCAATGTGACGGATTACAGACCGTTCACCTTGCGGTTGATGGCGGCCGCGTCCTTAACCGTGATGCGTCCGTCGCTGTCCTGGTCGAGGGCGCTGACGTTGGCCGAAGTGGCCTGCGTCAAGCCCGCCGCGATCCGGAGAGCGGTGGTGACATCGGCGGCAGACAACGGATTCGGAATCACCGTGGACAGAGCGGCCTGGAGTTCCCATGCGCCGATCGTGTCGTCATTGTGAGCCGGGATGTAAACGCGGATGTAGCGCGCGGAGCGTTGCGGGAACTGCATCGCCGCAACATAGCGCAGTCCGCCGAGTTCGTTCGGCAGGCCGTAACCACTCACGAGGCCGAGCGCCGTGTATACCGGCGTGTACGAACCGCCCGTGGACGTGGACACGACGTAGTTGGCGCCGAGTTTGTTCGTCCAGTGCAGAACGATCTCGTTGATGGTCTTGGTGGAGCCGAGGTCGACCGTCAGGGTGTACGGGTTGTCCGCATTGACAATCGGCGCCGGCGGAGCCTCGCCGATGATGTCGGTTTCCCACTTGGTCAGGAAGTTGCGGTCCAGCAGGTTGGCAAACGGCAGAGCCGAGCCGCCCTCCAGGTCACCGCGGTCCGACGAGGCACTGGCGCCCGCCGCGACCAGGTTGGTCGCCGCCGGGCCAAGGCCGATGGTCGGAGCCTCCAGTACCGTTCCCGCGACCGGAGTCACGGTAACAGGACTGGAGACCGGGTAAACCTTGGTGCTGTCCGCGTTGTCCGTCTTGTGGGCGGAAAGCTGGATGTCACCATACACACCGGCTGTCAGGCTGTAGTTGCCTCCCGAGTCCGTCTTGGCGAAGCCCGAGCCGCTCGGGTGTACACCAACATAAGCGTCGGCTACACCGACACCGTTCTGGTCCACAACGCGCCCGTTGACAGTACCCGTGGCAAGTTCCACCATCAACTCCCATACTCCGAACTGAAGCTGGAAGCCAGTGTACTTGTCGCAGTACAGCAGGATGTAGCGGCCGGAGACGGGATTCAGGCTCGGTTTCGTCAGGATGTCGGTGCTGATGATGTAACCGGATTCCTTGTACGTCCGCAGGTCGGCATCCGCCGGCGAGTCGTAGAGGAGCGAGCCGTAGGAGGCCGCCTGGGTTGCCGTCATGCCCGGATCCGGAGCGGTGTTACCCACTCGCAGTTGGTAATGCTTCGCGTAGTCAGATGTCCAGATTATGACGACCTGGGCGATCTTCGTGAAGTCGATGGTCTGGCCGAGATCAATGGCGATGAACTGCGGCGCGGGGTAGGCGCCAGTGTCCGAATACCAGTAGGTCTGCCTGTCGTCGTTCACGTCATCCGGAGCCGTGACATTGCCGGAGTAGGTGCCGCTGGAAGAGGCAACCGGAACCGGCATGCCGGCCGCGATGTTGATCGACGGTTCCGGATCGTAGACGATGATGGTCCGTTCCGTTGACGGCTCCAGCGGGAAGTTTGCGCTGGCGGTGTAGTGCAACGGAATTTCCGGAGGCAGAGGCGCCGGGTAGGCCTGCGCCACGTAGGTTTTACCGGCTTCCGGTTCGAACGACAGCGACCATCGGCCGACCGAGTCGGTGCGCGCGGAGGCAACCGGGTCTCCGAGACCGTTTCCGGTGGACTCGCGGACGCCGATCATCATGTTGCCGACCGGCGCTCCCTGGCTGTTCAGAACGTAACCCTTGAAGGTCGGGTTCTGAACGCGCGTCACGGACAAGTCGTCGTAATACACCCACTCGTTCGCCTGCAGGTCGATTTCATAGAAACGGAACTGCAGATACTTGCCGGCCGGAACGGTGAACTTGTTGCTGAATTGCGTCCAGTTCGGCACGGCGGCGTTGGTCATCGTGTCCTTCGTGGCGCCTGTGTTGGTGGAGCCAACGTCGTCACTGTCGAAATAGAATGTCCGGAAGGTTCCCGGCGGGTTGGCTTCGATATCCGGATTGGTGGTTGCGGATTTCTTGTACCACACCGAGAACTTGTAGGTGGTGCCGCTGGCGCCGCCCGGGAACATCGGACCCGCGCCGCGGTTGTCTACGTTACGCGAACCTACCATGGAGCCTTCCGACTCCCACGAGTAAGTCTGTCCGGCAACGCTGTTTCCGCCGACGTAGCCGATGAAACGGGTGCCGTCCTTGGCGTCGGCCCTGTTGATGAAGTACCTCCACGGTAGCGTTTCGGCAACCGGATTGGGTACGACCGGCGTCTGACCGGCATAAGCGGCGAAGCGGTAGTAGCCGAGAGGCTTGACGTTCGAGATGTCCGGATCGCCAAGAGTGCCCGGATCACCGGTTTCAAACGAACCGTTCACCGCGATATTGGGGATCGTCGGCAGAACAAGGTTGACCTCGGTGATGCCGCTGGCGACAACGACGCCGGAACCCGTGGCGGGCGTGTAGCCGAAGACGCTGGCGCTTACTTCGTAAGTGCCCGGGTCAACGGTCAACGCGTAGAAGCCGTTCGCGTCGGTGTTGATGTTGTAAGTGTTCGCACCCTGTTTCACCACCAGCGCAACGCTGGGGATTGGCGCCGTTGTGGTTCCGTCGATAACGGAACCCTGCAGGAAGCCCTGGCCGGCGGGCGGCGGAAGGTTCTCTTCCGTGCCCAGAACGTAGGCTACTTCCTCGGCGTAAGGATTGAGAACGGCGTAAACCCAGTCAATATAACTGGTTACCGCCGCGTCCGCTCCGTTGCCAAGCGACAGTCCGAGTTTTCCGGAATTGAACTGCTGATCCGGATTGTTCGGGGTTGTCGAATAGGTGTAGCGTCCGGGATCCGAGCCGTTTTCCAGGAACATCTTCGCCGCAACGTTGATGTTGGCTCCGGAACCGTAGGCGCGGACGATGGTGTAGTTCCACGTCGATGTCGGAGCGGAGTACGGAACGCGCGCGCCGATGGAGATGTGGTCCGTGGCGCTTCCTTCACCGTTTCGGGTGAGGATGCCGGAATGGTCGTCCGCGGTTTGCGCGTTGAAGAAGTCGTTCACGAAACCGCCGTAGCCCTGGTTGCTGTCGTTGGCGCGGATCATCGCGTGAACGGCATCGCCGCGGGTGCGGAAGTAGGCGGTCACGTCCGAAACGTCAGCCATATTACCGGCGATAACGAACGGCAACTTGCCGGTGGCGGTGGGCGGGACAACCCTCAGCACGCGGCCGCCGCCCAGCGATACGTTGCTGAGGGTGCAGGTGTTGGAGTTGCCGGCGTTGTTGCGCCAGCCTTCAACCGTTGTGGCGAACGGGTAGGAAACAACCGCGGAAGTGGGCGGAGCGGTTCGCGCGCCGGAATCCGCCGGGTTGCCGTAGTACAGCCAGTACCCGGTGGCTTGCGGAACGTTCACCGTGCGCGGGTTGTAGACAATCGACTCGTGGTAGGCGTAGTCCGTGCCGGCGCCGAACTGCTTCACCAGATCATGATTCGGATCGCCCGTGGCGACACCGATTGTGACGCAGTGCGGGACGTAGTTCTGCGGATCCTGATAAATGCAGTAGTCGCCGTAGTTGAACACGATCTTGCCGGAGGAGAACAGCGTGGCCGAGAACAGCATCGTCGCCGACCGCGTCGATGAGCCGGTGGATCGGAAGTCGTCCGCAACCCAGGTGAACTTGACCTGATTGGGGACAGACGTATCCATGTAAATGTCGCCGTCCAGCACGTTGGTGTCCAGGTCGCTGGCGAACGGCATGATGACTTTGCGGGTCATCAGGTCGGTTCGGATGGCCTGGTCGCCGTAGTGCGTGTTGGTAACCGCGGGGTTCGGGGAAAGCCAGCCATTGGTGCTGACGACGATCTGGTTCGTCGTCGAACCCGCGAAGGGGAACGAGAACGGAATCGTGACAAGCTTCACGGCGTCATCGGCTTTCAGGCCGAGGCCGGTGCCGGACTGATTGTAGCTGGAGGCGTCCGTGCCGACCGAATAGGGACTCGGCGCTCCCGCGTCAATCGGCGCCTGCAGTGAAAACAGGACTTTTGCGGCGCAAGAGCCCATCGGCACGAAAATCTGCGGCACGTCAACATTGGAAGTGCCGTTGTAGTAGAAAACCCGGACATCCTTGCCGGTGGGCGTGGTTTTACCGTCCAGCGCACCGAAGTTGGGAATGAACGAGTAGGCAACAACATTGCCCGAACTCATCGCCCCGCCGCTGAGATTCTGCAACGTGATTGGGCGCCGGTATCGGTAGTTGTTGTCGGCCCACGGCTGAGCCGCGGCCGGGGGTGGGGCAATCATGCCCGCTAAACCGACCAACAGGAACATAAGCCCTGATGTCAGTCCCCATCGTTTCGTCATGAGACACTCTCCTTGTCGAGTAGTGTGTGTGATGCCGAGCGGCATCCGGACAGGCAGAAATACCGGCAGTGGGAGCGTACCTGGTTGGTGACGCTCCGGACAGCCGGCATGAGAGCGGTTAACAAACTCCGCATGTATATAATTATTACATTCCTCGCAACTCAAATCCTACGACAAGCGCGTGAGTGGGACGTGAAGGGTGCGCAAGAAGGCAGAATGAAAGCAAACAGCGGGGGGTGGGCCGTACAGGTCCATCCCCCGCTGTACAAACACGAACCTTGTATGTCAGGTTATCTGTATTCCGGAATCAGTCGCGGAATCTTGGCCTTGTAGGCGTCCGGCGGTTGCCAGGGATTCCACATCTGCGGGTCGCTCAGCGTTTCTGCGAATTTGAAGGACTTGGCGTGTCCGTCGTAGAACACGAAGTTCGAACGGCCGCCGTGTGAATGGAAACAACCCTTCTTCGTTGAGGAGTCTTCGTTCCACCACTGGACCGCCTGGTTCACCCAGGAACCATCGGGTGAGGCTACGCCGTCCAGCATCCAGGGGCCAAGGTCGGCCTGGTAGTTTCGGGTCTCAACGAGCAGGATGAACCCCGCCGGATTCTTGACGTCCGTGTTGGAGGGGATGTCGGTCTTCCCTCCGGACTTGACGTACTTGCCGTACAGCACGCCGCCGTTGTAAGCGTAGGAACGGGCCCAGCGCCCCGACTCATCCGTCCAGGCCACATTCTTGGCCAGGGCGTTGTTGCTGGGACAGGTGTAGATGGTTTGGGCGCCTTTTTCGCTCTTCGTGGCCCTGTCGATGTAGCCAACCAGGGCGTCTTTCCAGATCATCGCGCCTTTACCGGTAACAGTATACCGGTTCGGCGGATAGTAACCGTCGTAGTCCTCTGTGTACTGAATCAGAGCCACCCCGATCTGTTTCTGGTTGTTGAGACAGGTCGTCGTGACGGCTCGTTCGCGTGCCTTTGCGAACACTGGGAACAGGATCGCCGCAAGAATGGCGATGATCGCGATCACCACCAACAGCTCGATCAGAGTG
>JAKQQT010000296.1 GCA_029564025.1 Armatimonadota bacterium
CGCGGAAGGAACGCCAACTGCCGGGGAACACAACGAGATCGACGGTTCCGGTGAGGTCCTGTATCGTCACGAACGCCATCTCCTCTCGGCTCTTCTCGGAAACGTGGCGCCGAATGGCTGTGACGATGCCCGCCACAACCACTTCGTCCTTGGCCTTTTTCTCGGTCAAGCCGGTTGAGGTCGTAAACACATCGGCGTGTTTCTGACGCAGTCGGGCAATTTGTCGGTCGTATTGCCACAAAGGATGGTCGGTGATGTAAAGTCCCAGCAGTTCCTTTTCGAAGGCCAGTTTCTCGCGGCGGTCGAAGTCCGCGGCTCTGGGCAGTGTGGGTTGAGGCCCGGCAACCTCGGACAATCCGCCAAACAGAGATACCTGTCCCGTTCTACGTTCCTGGAGCTTTCTCTGGCTCAGCGATACGGCTTCGTCCAGCGCCGCGATCACTTGTCCCCTGTTCGGGTGGATAGGATCGAAACCGCCGGCCTTCACAATCGCTTCCACGGCGGATCTCTGGCAAACGGACACATCAACCCGTTCGTAGAAGTCATAGATGCTCTTGAACGGACCTCCCTCTTCCCGAGCCCTGATGATCTCCTTCACCGGTTCCTCGCCGACACCCTTTACAGCCAGCAGGCCGAAGCGGATGGACTTTCTGCCTTCCTCAACCTCGTCCACCGAGAACTCCAGTACGCTACGGTTTACGTCCGGAGGCAGAACGGGTATGGGCGGGACCATGCGCCGGCATTCGTCCACATACTCGGCAATCTTGTCCTTGCTGTCCGCGATGCTGGTCAAAAGGGCGGCCATAAACTCGGTCGGATAGTTCGCCTTCAGCCAGGCAGTCTGGTAGGTCAGCACGGCATAAGCGCCGGAGTGGTTCTGGTTGAAGCCGTACTCGCCAAACGATTCCATCGCATCGAAAATCTCGTTGGCGACTTTCGCTTTGATGCCGCTCGTCTTTTCGGCGCCTTCCACAAACACCGGACGCAGGGCGCTCAGTTTGTCCTTCTTCTTCTTGGACATCGCCCCGCGCAGGTCGTCAGCGTCCAGTGGACCCATACCGGCGATCTGCATCGCAATCTTCAGAATCTGCTCCTGGTACACGAGGATTCCGTAGGTATCCTTCAGTATCGGCTCCAGTGATGGGTGCAGATACTTTACCTTCTCCAGGCCGTGGCGCCGCCGGATAAAACGGTCGGTGTCGCCGTTGCCGAGCGGACCCGGTCGGTACAGCGCCACCAGAGGAATGATGTCGTCCAGCCTGTCCGGCCGGATCTGCTGGACCAGCGCCCGCATTCCCGACGATTCCAACTGGAAGACACCCAGGCAGTTGCCGCTTTGGAGCAGTTGGAAGGTAGATGCGTCGTCGGTCGGGATATCGTCGATGTCGAAGTCGGCCGGCACCTGATCCGGGTAACCGGCCTTCATCATCCGCACGCACTTGTCGACAACGGTCAGTGTCCGAAGGCCAAGGAAGTCCATCTTCAGCAGTCCGATGTCCGAGATGGCGTTCATGTCATACTGAGTCACGCGGGCGTTGCCGGGTTTGATGACGGGGCAGTAGTCGGTCACCGGTCCCGGCGTGATCACGATGGCCGCGGCGTGAACCGATGAGTGGCGGCTGAGACCTTCGATGGAACGCGCCGTGTCCAGAACCTTGCGCACATCGGGCTCGGTGTCATAACGGGCCTTGAGTTCCGGCACATCCGCCAGGCACTTGTCGATGCTGTACGCCCTTCCCTGGTGCGCCGGAATCTGTGCGGCCAGTCGGTTCGCCTCGGCCAGAGGTATCTCCAGCGCCCGGCACACGTCACGCACGGCGGCCTTGGAGCCGAGTGTTCCGAATGTGATTACTTGCGCCACGTGCTCGTCGCCGTATTTATCGCGGCAGTACTGGATTACCTGCTCGCGCCCGTAGTCGGCGAAGTCCAGGTCGATATCGGGCGGCGTGATGCGCTCCATGAACAGGAACCGTTCGAACAGCAGACCGTACCTCAGAGGATCCACGTTGGTGATGCCGAGCAGATACGAAACCACGGATCCGGCGGCAGAGCCACGGCACCTGGCCGGGATCCCCTGCTGGCGGGCGTATCGCACGAAGTCGGCCACGATGAGGAAATACGCGGCGTATCCCTTGGTGTTGATGATCTTGAGTTCGTACTCTATCCTCCGGCGTTGCTCCTCATTCAGGTCGCCGTAACGCCGTTTCGCGCCCTCGCGGCACAGTTCCTCGAGCCAGGTTTCGTGCGTATGGCCTTCGGGCACGTCGTAGTGCGGCAGGATCATCCCACCGGTCTTCAGTTCGAAATCGACCATCTCGGAAATCAACACAGTGTTGTGCAGAGCGTCCGGGTGGTCGGGAAACAGGCGTCTCATCTCGTCTTCCGACTTGAAGTAATACTCCTGCGGCGAGTAGACCATCCGCTCCGTGTCAGGCTGGCTGACGCGCTTGTTGGTGCCGATACACAGCAGAACGTCGTGCGGCACGGCGTCCTCTTTCGTTCCGTAGTGAATATCGTTCGTGGCGATCAGCGGAAGATTGAGTTCCTTCGCAATCTGTGTCAGGCCTTCGATGACCGGCTTGTCTTCCTTCTGGCCGTGGTTCTGCAATTCCAGGAAAAAACGCTCCGGTGTGAAGATGTCGCGGTACGCGGCGGCGGCTTCCATCGCGTCGTCCATGCGGCCTTCCAGTACTGCCTTGGGAACCTCGCCTCCCAGGCAGGCCGAGGAACAGATGAGGCCTTCCGAGTAGCGGGCAAGCAGTTCGCGATCCACGCGCGGCTTGTAGTAAAAGCCGTCAGTGTGCGCCAGCGACACCAGTTGGATCAGGTTGCGGTAGCCGGTTTCATTCTGGGCCATCAGCAGGAGGTGGTAGTTCCTGCTGTCCAGCCGGGGATCACGCCCGGTGGCGGGACGCCGCCCGGAGGTGTATACCTCGCATCCAATGATGGGCTTGATGCCGGCTTTTCGGCACTGAGTTGAAAACTCGACGGCTCCGTGCATCACCCCGTGGTCGGTCAGCGCAATCGCCGGCATCTCGTGCTGAACCGCGAGGGCGACAAGGTCCTTCACGCGGTTCGCGCCATCCAGGAGGCTGAATTCGGAGTGGTTGTGGAGGTGGATGAAGTCGTTGGCCATGGTTCTTTCATGTTGGCATGGCAGACCTGTCTATTTGCCATACATGAAGACCTATAATCTCTTTGCATTGCCGCGATAATGGTTTCGCGGCTGAATTCCGGCGCGCGCGTATCCCTGAGAGGGATTGCGGAGATCGGCGCGTCAACGACGATGTTGTGGAGACTGCAATGACCTCATTCGTCCGCGCCACGGCGCCTCCCCTGTTCCTGATTCTTCTTTCTATCTCTCTCCCGGCCCAAGCGCTG
Organism: Armatimonadota bacterium; assembly: GCA_029564025.1. GTDB lineage: Bacteria > Armatimonadota > DTGP01 > JAKQQT01 > JAKQQT01 > JAKQQT01. The sequence continues at coordinate 3,382 of JAKQQT010000296.1, forward strand.
AACGTTCCGTCGGACGGTTCCGACGGAGCCTTCGCGCCTTCCGCCAACGTCCAGATCGACCTGTCACAGGCCGTTACCGGCAACTGGAACCAGGACAACGCCGCCAACGCTGGCAAGGGCATCTATGATCCGAATAAATGGGCCGTGGTGTTCAAATACTCCAGCGTTGACATCCCGGGCGGCGTAACCGTTACGTTCAAGAACCACCCAAGCGGCGCCCCGGTTGTTTGGTTTGTACAGGGCGACGCCAACATCAACGCGAACGCGGTCATCAATATCAAAGGCGCCGACGGCAACCAGTCCGGTGGATTGGCGGAACCGGGACCTGGCGGTTTCCGCGGTGGTTCCGCGGGTAGCGCCACAGCCCCTCCGCCCGCCGGCTTTGGTCCCGGAGGTGGATCGCGGACCGGTGAGCAGGATTATTACGGAACCGGAAGCTATGCCACTAGAGCCACGTATTTCACAGCAGGTCCCGTCTATGGCAACAGCCAGGTGGTGCCCTTGATTGGAGGTTCCGGCGGTTGCGGCGTTGTCTACAACAATGTCTATTACGGAGGAGGAGCCGGCGGCGGAGCAATCATGATCTGCTCCGGCGGTACTTTGACAATGAATGGCACGATCAATGCGGATGGGGGAACCGGGCACGGAGCATCCGGCAGTGGAGGAGCCATTCGCCTGATTGCCGAGACGATAATATCCAGCGGAGCCGGACGCCTGTATGCCCGCGGACCGCAAAGCAATATGGGAACGTCGGCGGGCTTGGGACGGATTAGGACTGAAGCGAACACGTACACCGGCACCATCACAAGCATCCCCGGCGCATCCATCACGAGCCTTCTCAGCGCTTCCCCGGTGTACTGGCCGCCCACTGTGATCCCTTCCGTATCCATTGCCAAGGTCGGTGAAGTCAGCACCCCATCCGATCCGTGGGCTGTTCTGAGTTCACCGGATCACTTCACGACCATCGGAACGATGCAACCCACGGCAGTCGAGATAAACGCAGTGAATGTACCGGAAGACTGGAACGTGGTGATTCGGATTGTTCCGTTCTCCGGTCCGGACACAACGGTACAGGCGGCAAAGGTCAGCGGCGACGCCTCGGCTTCCGTCTGGTCGGCCACTATAGCGCCGAAGATGGGAGTTTCATCTCTGCAGGTCCGCGCCTACAAGCCCTGAAGGACCACCGGCGCTATATCCAGGAATATACCACAACGATGAAAACCATTTGGCTTTTGCTCATAACAGCGCTGACGCTCCTATCCGGAGCGAGCCGGTCTTTGGGGTATGAGATCGAGGCGGTCGATGCGGTGTCGCGGCAGTATCTATTGGTCAACGACGCTTCCGTAGATGGACACCGTGACGCAGTCTCCAGGGCGTTACTGATGGTGTGTGAAGGACCCGGAATCAGTTACCTGAATGCCGTGTCACGCGAGTTTCTGTTGCTTGTTCCACCCTACAACACGCTGGACACGCATTTGGCTCTGCGTATCGCCGGAGGCCTGGTGATAGCGGCTCAGTCCGACTATGACCGGTTGAACATCGTGCGGACCGGGACCTCCGCATCCACCATCGATCTGTTTGACGCCGTACATATCGCGCGGGTATCTGCCGGTTTCTCCCCATAGGGCTCAAGCACGTGGCAAACAAGGCGCGGCGTTCGCATACCCCGCGCCTTCCTACTCGGCATCTTCCTCCCCGTTCTGATTGTCCGGGGATAATTCCGGCGAGGCGCGTCGGTTGTACCTGTTCATCGCTTCCGGAACACCGTCCTTGAGTACAACCTCCAGCGCGTCAAGGGCCGTATCAACCGCTTGGTGTACATACGGCCATTCCTCGCGCTGGAACGTGCCCAGCACGTGTCCGATGGCGTCGCCCGCGGGAGCGCCAACGCCAACGCGTATCCGCGTAAAATCCTGACCGCCCAGATGCTGAACCAGCGACTTCAAACCGTTGTGCCCGCCGTCGGAGCCTCTCGGCCGCACACGCACGAATCCCAGCGGAAGGGCCATATCGTCCGTGATGACCAGCACATCCTCAACCGGAACCTTGTAGAAATCCACCACAGCACGCGCCGCCTCGCCGCTAAGGTTCATGAACGTGAGTGGTTTCACCAGCAGAAGGCGGTCATCGATACCTGGAAGCGTGACTTCGGCTAGCGAAGCCCGGAACCGGCGGTCGGTTCGCCATTTGGACGACACCCTTTCCGCGAGACGGTCCAGCGCCATCCAGCCGACGTTGTGCCGCGTGGTTTCGTACTGCTGACCCGGATTGCCAAGGCCGATGAGGATTTTCACAGTCGGCGCCCGGTCATTCCGGCTCGAAGATTTCCGAGACGCTGTGGTCTTCGTGAATGCGGTGGATTGCCCTGGCGAGCAACGGCGCAACGCTGAGACACACAACCTTATCGGTCTTCGGTGTGTGCAAGGGTATAGTGTTCGTAATGATCACTTCCTCGATTGGCGCGGTTTCCAGGCGTTCGATAGCCGGGCCGCTCAGCACGCCGTGGGTGCAACAGGCGTAGATGGCCGTCGCGCCGCGCGCTTTCATCGCAACGGCGCCGGCGGCGATGCTTCCTGCCGTGTCGATCATATCGTCAATCATCACGGCCACCTTGCCGGACACGTTGCCAATGATCTCCATCACCTCGGATCGATTCGGTTCCGGACGCCGCTTGGCAATGATGGCGAGAGAACTGTGCAGGCGCTCGGCCAGGCGCCGCGCGCGCGCCGTGCCGCCCACGTCCGGCGACACCACCACGATGTCGGGTCCTTCCAGACCTTGGTCCATCAGGTACTCGGCGATTATCGGCGCGGCCGGCAGGTGGTCCACGGGAACGTCAAAGAAGGCGCTGATCTGCTCCGCGTGCAGATCCACCGTCAGGATACGGTCGATCCCGGCGGCGGTGAGAAGGTTGGCGACCAGTTTGGCGGTCACCGGTTCGCGCGGACCGCCTTTTTTATCCTGACGTCCGTAGCCGTAATAAGGAACGACCAGCGTGATACGGTATGCGGAGGAGCGCCGAAGGGCATCGACGATAATCAGCGTTTCCATCAACGTGTCATTGACGGGCGCGCATGTGGGCTGGATGATGAAGGCATCGGCGCCGCGACTGCTCTCTTCGATCTTGATTCGGATTTCACCGTCCGAGAAACGGGTGCAGAGCATGGAGGTGAGCGGCAGTCCGAGAATGGAGGCGATTTCCTCGGCGAGGAGGGGATTGGCGGACCCGCAGTAGAGTTTCAGCGGACCGCGGCGGGAAGGCTCTTCCGGGAATGAATGCGATGCGTAAGCCAGTCGCGGCGTGCCCGCCACCTTCTTACGCCTCGCGCTACCTGACACGGTATCGCTCATTTTATCCTCCGCGCCCTCATTTGCGATGCTGATGCTCAGGGCTGTTTTCGCTTGGCTTTTCGCCTGGCGGCCGCCCAGCCTTCCTTGTTGACCTGCCGTTCCCGCGCGACACCCAGTGCATCCGTGGGAACATTCTCGGTGATGGTGCTCCCGGCGGCCGTGAAGGCTCCTTCGCCGATGGAAACCGGTGCAACCAGTGTGTTGTTGCTACCGATGAACGAATCGGGACCAATGAATGTCTGGTGCTTTCTCTCTCCGTCAAAATTGCACGTAATCGTTCCGCCGCCCACATTGGCGCGGTCGCCCACAAAGGCGTCACCGATGTACGTCAAATGGCAGACGTGCGTCTCCTGTCCCAGCACGGACTTTTTCAACTCGACGAACGACCCGATGATGCTGTCCGCTCCGACGATGGCTTCCGGGCGAAGGTTGGCGAACGGTCCGACACTAACACCCTTGTCCACACGAGCCTGCCACGCGCGGCTCATCATAAAACTCACGTCGTCCGCGAACTCGCTGTCGCGTATATAGGAATGGGGGCCCAGGACGCAACGGGCGCCGATCTTTGTCTCGCCTTCGATGACGGTGCCCGGATAGATGATGGTGTCCTGCCCAATCTCCACTGTGATATCTATGTACGTGTTGGCCGGATCCATTACGGTCACGCCGGAATCCATCAGTTTTTCAAGCACGCTTGTGCGGATCAGCGCCGCGGCGCGGGCCATCTCGGCGCGCGTGTTGACTCCCATCACCACATTGGGATCAGGTGATGTAACGGCTTCCACGCGTTCGCCCTTCTCCACCAGCACCGAAATGACATCGGTGAGATAATACTCGCCCTGATTGTTCACCGGACGCACCTTGCGCAAAGCCTCGAACAACAGAGGAGCGCGGAAACAGTAGATGCTGGCGTTGATTTCGTCGACTTTCCGTTCTTCCTCGCCGGCGTCGCGGGCCTCAACAATCCGTAGAACCGAACCGTCCTTCGCGCGGATTACCCGGCCGTACATCGCGGGATCATCCATTCGGGCCGTAAGCATGGTGGCGGCGGCGCCGGACTTGCGGTGTGCGGTGTAAAGCCGGCGCAGGATGTCGGCCGTGACAAGCGGGGTGTCGCCTGCCAGGGTCAGAACGTCGCCGTCGAAATCCTTCAGCAGGGCTTCGGCCTGCTGTACCGCGTGGCCTGTGCCGAGTTGCGGATCCTGAAGGGCAAACCGGACGGCATTGCCCCAGCGCTCGGTCAGGTAACTCTGAACCCGGTCCGCCTTGTGTCCCACGACAACGACAAACTCGTCAATGCCGCAACCGTCTATGCCCGCTTGGAGAACATAATCAATGACCGAGCGTCCGGCTACGGTGTGGAGCACCTTGGGGGTCTGTGACTTCATCCGCGTGCTTTTGCCCGCGGCCATCACAACGGCGATGGGACATTCGGGGTGGTTCATTGGTCTGTTTCGGGATCAGCGAACGGTCCGGACGAAGGAAAATGGCTCGCGGGCAAGGACTCGAACCTTGATCAGCGGCTCCAAAGACCGCTGTCCTGCCATTGGACGACCCGCGACCGACATGTTTATCCTATCGGAGTCGCCCGCACACTGTCAACGCGTTCCGGTATGAGTGACACGTTCCACGCTTTGACATCCGGATATATGAATCCCCAGATTGACAGAGGAGAAGACTTTTTACGCCAAATCAGTACAATCGGGATTGTTATAGAACTCTATAGCACAGTTTTGCTATACTTTTCAGTGAAACTCACTTATGATTGAGGAGCCTCGGAAGTGCGCCCTGGCCAACTCCGCAAGGCTCATCGGACAGGTGACCCATGAAAAATTCCGTGGACAAATCGAGTCCGCTACCCCGATACATTCAGGCGCGCCGTTATCTTGAAGACCTGATACGGGAACGCGGCCTTGGTCCCGGAGACCAACTGCCCCCGGAGCGCGACCTCTCCTCTTCGTTCGAAGTCAGCCAGATGACAATGAATCGCGCCATTCAGGAAATGGTGCGCGAGGGCCTTCTTTACCGTGAAGTCGGCAGGGGAACCTACGTCGCACGGCAGGACAGCACCGCCCACTTTGGCATCCTCGGAATGGTCGCCCTCGGCACGCCTTCGGAAGTCAAGTCGGACCCCTACGGCGGCGAGATCCTGCGCGGTGTTCGGCACGCGGCGCTGGACACAAACTGGGACCTGTTGCTGATCCAGGGTCCCCTGTTCCATCCGGACGAAATCGCCGCGAGACTGCGAGGGCGGGCGGACGGATTCCTAATCATGTCGGCTCCGGATGCCGCCCTGCCCGGCTTGCGGCAGTTGCGGTCGGCCGGGGTTCCCTTCCTGTCCGTGGGTTCCTCGTGGCCGGACGAAGATATCCCCGCTGTGGACTCCGACAACACGATGGGTGCCCGACTCGTCGCCGAGCACCTGGTATCGCTTGGGCACAGGAGCATCGGCCTGGTGGCCGCCCTGCCCTTCATGAGCAACAGCCGGGACCGCGTGAAGGGATTCACCGCGGCACTGAACGAAAACGGCATTCCCCTCCCCGACGAGCGGTTCATTATGTGCAGTCAGGGATATGACGTGACACCCGAGGAATGCGAGCGCGCCGTGAAGATGGCGAAAACGAATCCGAAGGTCACGGCGATTTTCGCCGGAGGCTATATGCTGGCCACGCGCATCATCGAGGCTTTGCAGACAGCCGGTCTTCGCGTTCCGGAAGACGTTTCGGTGGTTGCCTTCGATGACAAACTCAGCGCGGCTTTCCTCACGCCTCCGCTGACCACAGTGGCCCAGCCGTTGGAAGCGATGGGAAAACGCGCCGTGGTACGCCTGGAAGCGGCCATTCGCGGCGAAAAACCGCTGGACGGAATAGAACTGCTTCCCACTCAGTTCGTCAAGCGCCAGTCTACCGCCCCGCCTCCTGCCCACTAAGTTCCGGTTCTCCAAGGTTCGCCGCGTCCTGCCGTGACGACTGCCGCTCTCCGAACATCCGCTTCGTCAGCGTGTTTCCGTATTTGATCATCGGGCCTTCCACCGTGTGGTACAGCGCCGCAGGAAGACCGACCATCAGCACCCAGAACACCACCCACTGCACCGGCAGAGGAAGATGCTTCAAGGCCAAAAACGCCGCCCAGATACACACGTAGTGCGCGATGTAGATGCCGTAGGAGTACTTGGCCAGCAGGTGCGACACCAGTTTCACTGAGGATGACTTCACCTCGATGAACTGGGGCAACATCATTCCGGTTAACAGGCATATCAGCCAGGCAACCGGGTACTGAATGCTTTTCGGGGTGATTGCGAACACAACGGACCACACAGTCAGCAGAGCCGGCAAAACCGCGAAAGGAATCCTCGGCACTGCCGACTTGGAGAGTTTGAACGCGATGATGCCGGGAAGGAAGCACGGAACGTACTTTACAAAATCCGGTATTCTGCCGAACTCCATTTGCACCAGTGCAAGCCCGACCGAGCACAGCCATAAAACCAACAACCCCCATACCGACTTCAATCGCAGGGCGAACCAGAAAAGCGCCGGCAGGAGGACGTACATCTGCATCTCGTACGGCAGGCTCCAAAGAGGCCCGACCACCGAGGTTGCGTTCGTGAGGTTCTGAAACAAACCGAGGTTCGCGATGTAGCCCCACCAGTTCAGGTCCGCCACTTTCAGCGTGTGCGTTCCCAGAGAAACGGCCGGAATCTTCGCGAAGAAAATGACGGTTACGATCAGCATGCTCAGCGGATACACGCGGAAACAGCGCCGTATCATAAAGATCAGCCAGGCGTGGCGAGGGCCCATTTTGGCTGTCTGCCGCTCCAGCGAAAACATCAGCACCAGGCTTGTGTGCACGAAGAAGAGCAGAACTCCCAACAGGCCCAGGTAGATGACGGTAAGACGCCCGAGCAGAGGAACGCCCCAGAAAACCAGCAGGTGGGCGAACAGCACCAGCAGTACCGCCGTGCCGCGCAGAACATCGAGGTTCGATGATTCATGGCTTGCTTTCATGCGGGCGAACCGTTTTCCTTGACCAGTCGGACCAGGGTTTCATAATTGGTCATTGTTTGCCTTGTAATCGTTCTTCCGTACGGAGAAGCCGAGGGCATCAGCACGAAACCTCGTCCTTCGCCGGCCGTGCCGTCCCGAAGCGATTGCGCCGCTACACGCTCGAAATCAGCCGATGGAAGGTTTTCGATGTCAGAGGCTTCCAGGTTGCCGAACAGCGTCAAGTCCTTGCCGTACTCGCGGCGGACGTCCGCCAAAAGAACGTCGCCTTGCGGAGGAGGCTCAATCGGATCAATACCGTCTGCGCCCATCTCCACGATCATCGGCAGTACCTTCTTGATCCGGCCGTGGCAGTGGATGCGCGCCGCCCCTCCAGCGGAGTGAATGGACCGTATCATCGGTTCCACGTACCGCACAACATAGTCCCGGAAGTGCCTTGGCTTCAGATAGGGCTCTGTCGCGTATTCCGGACCGTAGATTCGCCACAATCGCCCGGGTGCCATCTCCGCGACCTTTTTCGTGCGCGCCAGGATCGGTTCGGCCAGTTTCTCCAGCAACCTGGAGAACAGGTCCGGATTCGTGAAGGCGATGACCGTGAAGTCCTCCATCGCCATTAGCGACGCGGCGGCACACAGAGGGTCGCCTGTATCGATCATCACAATACCGGCATCCCCAACCTTTCGTTCGGCTTCGAGGATTCCTTCGACGGAAATGTCATACCTGAAGCACTCGTCCGGGAGTTCAAGGTAGGCGCGGATGTCTTCTTCCGACTTTATCAGATGCTTCACTTCCCATAACGTGTTGGTCTGACGGTCGCGCCTCGACAGCGAGGATAACTCCCTCCCGCCGATCGACACCCTGGTTTCCGTGAACCGCGACTCCCCTTCCTCCCAGGTCACGGTGCTGAAAAACTCCTGCCTTGGATTGGACGGTGCGGGTGTCTGTCCGGGACTGGCGAAACGAATCAGATCCGTTTCGGCTTCAGCGAGGTCCAGCAAAGGTTTCCACGAGGGATCGTTGTACACGTTGTACGGATCCGGATCGGTGGGATCGACATCGAATCCCCCAATCTCGTAGAAACTGACCGCCGGCCTGTCAACACTTTTACCCTTGATGGTCGCCGTCAGGCGCTCCCTTCGCGTCATCACGGATCGACACCCAGCACCTTTCTGATAATGCGAACCGGATCTCTGAGAGTGATTTTGCCCGCGGAATCTCCGGTCACTTCGTAGTCCAGCAACGGCAGGTCAGCGCCCTGACATACAGACAAACCTCCCACGATACGCAACGCCTGGATAACGTAGCCCAGGCCGAAGCTTCCGGCCACGTCAAACTCGGCCGCGCCCAAATCCACCGTTTCGTGCTGAATTCTGTCCACCCCGTAAACGTCCTTCGATCCAATCACCTCGGTATTGAGGCCGACATTGATCACCGGTGAAGTATCGAACAAATGGTAATCCATTGTGGCGGGATCGACATACTTCGGGTCGACTGAAATGTTGCCGTTTGTTCCTATCGGGCTGTCCATTCCCAGGAAGTCGTAGGCGGGATTCGCAAAGACATCGGTATGCGACAGAACCACTGTGGCATCCGGAGTAACGGCGATACCGCTGGAGTTGAATGACACAAGCGTGTTGATGAGGCTGACATTTCCGGCCCGGGCGTAAAGCGCTCCTCCGTCCTGGGTGCTTGTGTTATGCGTGAGTGTTGAGTTGACCACCTTTACGGTACCGGAGTGCACGTAGATACCGGCGCCTTTGTCGGTTGTCCTGTTGTTGGCGATCAGGTTGTTGGCCAGCACGGCATTCGCGCCTTCCAGGTACAAAGCCCCTCCGGCGGCGGTGGACTGGTTGTTCTTGATCACGTTATTGTTGATCAGAGGCGAGCCGCTCTTAACCCAGATCGCCGCCTTTGTGGAAGCCGTGATGGTATTGTAACCGATTACGGTTTCCGTTCCGGCCGCCAGGTTGACTGAAATAGCAGATTCCTTCGTCTGTGTCACCACGTTGCTGGAGATGGACACGGTGGCGCCTGTGGCGTAAATGCCGTATGTGGTGTTCGTGATTCTGTTACCTATCACATGGCTCGCGCCGATTGCCCAAACGCCGTAGTTGGCGGTTCCCGCGCTGGTGATGGTATTGGAGGCAACCACCGCGGCCCCGGAAACCATCACGGCTCCGACGCCCGGATAGGAGAACAGGTTGTCGCTGATGGACGGATCACCAATGACATCAACGCCGTAACCCGTCGTGTTGCTGAAGGTGCAACCGGTGATCTCGCCGTTAAACCGACCGCGCACACCGTACTGGTTCGAGTGCAACCGGGAATTCCGCACGCGCAGGAAACTGCCGTCCGAGTTGATGCCGTTGGCGGAACTCGTGATTTCGCAGTTGTTTACGAGAACGCCGCAGAAGCGCGAGTTGATGCCGTACATCGCCACGCTGGTGTGGCGTATGATGACTCCGTCGACGATTTGGCACCCGCCCACCGAAAGCGTAATGGTGTCCGAAAGCGAATCAGCCTCCAGAATCGAATAGTTGCCGGAAGGATTGCGGGCTTCCCGTGTCGTTTCGTAGCCGGCGAATCCCCCGTACAGCGACACGCCGTTTTGAAGCTGAACCTTGCCGGAATATGTACCGGCCGCAATCCAGACCTCCCCTCCACCGGCAACCGCATCTACGGCGGCCTGCACCGTTCGCTTCGCCGTCGACCACGCAGACCCATCCTTCGTGTCGTCTCCCGCGGGCGATACACGCACGACGGTCTGAACGGCCGGATATGTCGTGTTGTCGGATTCGTCCGCACCGATGTCCACATTGGCGCCCTGGACGCGAGGCTGACCGTCCATATCGGTTGTTCCGACCGCGTCCACGGTGCTACCGGCGTTTTTCAATGGCGAGTTCGACTGCAGATGGATGTTCCTCAGCGGCGCGGCGGCAAATCCCGGGGCTACCGACAGGTTGCCTTCCATACCGGAAGGATTCAGCATTCCGTAATAGTCGTACTCATCGTTTCCGAACACGTCGTTGTTGCGGAAGACCAGTGTTGCCGATTCGCTCTTGTACAGGCCGGACGTGTTGTACGCGAGGATGTTGTTGATGATGCCAGGCGTTCCGCCGCCTGCGTACACCGCTCCGCCGGAGACTTGCGCGGAATTGCCCACGATGGTGTTGTTTACAATCTTCGGCGAACCTGCTTGCGTGTATATTCCGCCCCCATAGCGCGCGCTTCCGTTTGCCAGAATGCGGCTGTTGGCTACGGTAGGTTGCCCGCCCATGATACAGACACCCGCACCGTTTCCGGAGGAGTAGTTGCCGCGTATCATCTGGTTGGTGATGATTGGCGATCCTGTGGTTGTGTAGATGCCCGAATCGCCGCAACCGGTGATTGTATTGCTCGTCAGCGGCGTTTTGGCCGTGGTTGAGAGCGCCAGGTTGATCCCCCTGCCGCTTTGGTTGGAAATTGTGTTATTGGAAATTGAAACCGGTGTGCCGGCCGCGTAGATACCGGTTGTTCCGCCCGTAATGATGTTTCCTTCCACAGTTGGCGTCGAGGTGGCGCTGATGGCTGTTCCTGAGGAAGCCGTGCCTGTCATTACGTTGCCGGATACGATGGACGAACCGCCGACGCTGTACCCGAATGTGCCGTACTGTTGCGAGGTGTTGCCGGTGACCGTGGCGGTGGCTGTGTTCGAAACATCGTAACTGACCTGTTTCATAAACACACACCCCGATATGATACCGGCGAAGTTTCCGGAAACACCAGAGGAGTTCTGATTGAATGCGGTGTTGGTTATCTGGAGAACGGAGTAATCAGCCTGAATTCCCACATTGTTCAAACGAAAGTCACAACCGGAAATCATCAGCCCGGAGTAAGACGCCTTGATACCGTTTCCCGTCTTCGGGGTGTGTTGAATGGTGAGGCTGTCAATCAACTGGGCAGATCCATTGGATGCGGCGATAGCGTCCCCCAGGGCGCCTGGATCGATCACTGTTTTGTACAGGGACGGATTGCGCGCGTCACGAATCGGCTCGCTACCCTGGAAACCGCCGTAAAGCGATACACCATTCGTCATCACGAGCGATTCGTTGTAAGTTCCCTGGGCAATCCATAACTCGCCGCAACCACTGACCGCGTTGATACCTGCCTGGATGGTTTTCTTTGCCAGAGACCAGTCCGATCCGTCATTGGCATCATCTCCGGATTTTGCTACGTGGACCACGGTTTGAGGAGACGGAAACGTTGTGCCGTTCCACTCGTCTGCACCGATATCCACCGCGCCGCCCTGAACCCGGCTTTCGCCGTCCAGGTCGAAGTCACCCACAACATCGGCGCCGTTTCCTGCGTTTATGAGCGGCGATCCACTCTGCAAGTGCAGGTCTCGCGATGGCGCGGCGACCAGCCCCGGCGCAATCGAAAGGTTCCCATCGATGCCGGTCGGGTCCGGCATGCCGATGTAATTCGCATTGTTGTTCTCATAGACGTCATTGTAACGAAACGTCATTACGACTGAAGCGGCACGCCCGACGCCGGACGAATTGTGGGCGACCAGATTGTTAGCGATGGTTGGGGTTCCACCCTCTACATAGATTCCGCCGCCCCCGCTTTGCGCGGAATTGGCCACAATCGTGTTGTTCACTATCTTCGGCGTTCCGCCCTGAACAGAAATACCGCCGCCAAATCCTCCGACACCGTTGCCGATGACGACATTGTTTGCGACTACGCACGAGCCCGATGACACCAACACTCCTCCGCCACTGCTGTTAGAGGTGATTGCACGGAGCGTATTGTTGAGAATCTGAGGAGTACCGCCCGAAACGAAAATCCCGGATCGCTTGCTCCTTTCCACCAGATTGTTCTGCACAAGCGTCGTAGCGCCCGAATTAAGCGAGAGGTAGATGCCGTTCGCCTGCTGACCGAAGACATAGTTACTGCTTACCGTTAGCGGTACCTGCAAAGCCCGGATTCCGTAGTAACAGCCGTTTACGGTGTTATTCGTAATCGTTGCGGCCCCCGAGCAGACGATGCCGTCGGCGTACTGCTGACCGATGATCTCATTGCCTGAAACAATCACCGCGCCGCCGAGGCTCAGGTTTGTCGAGCCAATTCCCTCGAACCGGTTTCCAAGAAGATTCATGGACCCGGAAAGCGAGACGCCGACCTGCCTCTGGTTCTTGAAGAGATTGCCTTTTACCGTGATGGCGCCTACGATTTCGTCCGATGTGATCCCGTAATCGCCGTTCTGAATCGTGAAACCGTCGATGACTGTCCCGGCACCCGTAAACCGGTTCAACTTGAACGCATTCCGGTTGCCTCCGGCGTCGATCTTCGTTACGTTGACAGCCGGATCTCGCTGGGAGCGTTCGGACTCCGTACCGGCGAAGCCGCCGTACAACGCCCTGTCCGTCGTCAGAACGAAGGCCTCCTCGTAGGTGCCGTCGGCGACCCATATCTCATCGGCCGTGGTTGCCGCGCTCAACGCCTCCGTGATTGTCAGGAATCCGGTCTGCCAGGACAAACCGTCATGCGTCGGACCCGGCGCATTGCAGTCCACATAGAGGACAACGGCTCGGGCGCCTGGAAGAGCGAGGGACGCCGCAACGGTCAGCGCAACCGCCGCGCGATAAACCAACAGCGCTGTATGACTTCTTGTTTTCATCGATCGGATACCTCCGCGACTCGAAGTCGCAGACTGACTGCGTCAGATGACGCGCGCAAATCGGCGCGCAGACGGGTTTCAAGCAACCGAAAGCCATCCCGCCTGAATACATTATCGGTCCGTATCTCCGCATCTCGAAGTGCTCTATCCGGCTCCGCCTTATTTGCCGCGGCATGGCGTTGGCAAGCCCTGCTTACGCTAAAGTTAAGAGAGGATTGCCGGCCGGCGCCGCCAATCCGCAACCACTATGGCTATAAAACTGTTCATCGTCGGTCTTGGTGGATTCGCTGGAGCCGTCGCACGTTACGTGCTGGGTGGGTGGGTACAGAACCGGCTGGGACCCGGATTCCCTTACGGCACGTTCGTTATCAACGTGACCGGTTGTTTCTCAATCGGTCTTTTCGCCACCCTGGCGTTGCGGCTTGGTTGGAGCGATCCGTGGCGCCTCCTGATTGCCATTGGGTTCCTGGGGGCCTTCACCACGTTTTCCACGTTCGAGTACGAAACGCTTCGGATGGTGGCCGACGGAGGTCTGTACCAGGCGGCTTTGCTGAACGTGTTTCTAAGCGTTACCGCGGGTTTTGCGGCGGCCTGGGCCGGCATCGTGGTCGCAAGGCTCCTACTGCACGGTCGAATCTGAACGATGGTATCTTTCTCATGAAAATCACCGGACCGGGAAAAGTCGTACGGATCTATACAGGCGAGTCCGACAAATGGCACGGCCAGGCTCTCTACAACGCAATTGTGATGCGCCTGAAGCAGGAAGGCCTTGCCGGCGCCACCGTAATCCGGGGTATCGAGGGCTTCGGCGCGAACAGCCGCATCCACACAGCGTCCATCCTGCGGCTATCGGAAGACCTGCCGGTTGAAATCGTCATTGTCGATACCGAGGAACGCGTCCAGCGTATCCTCCCCCTGCTGGATGAAATGGTCACAGAAGGCCTGATCACGATGCAAGACTGCGAAATCATCAAGTACGTCCACGCTCCATCGAGCGAATCTCACGACTGAAAGGTAAAACACAATGCGCACAAGTTCTGTTCGTTGTCTGCTGGCCGCGATGTCGGCTTTGTGTATCACGCTTGTTTCCTGCGCACCGAAACCCGAAGCCCCTACCGGAGAAAAGAAGGGTCTTCTAGTCGGCTTCTCTCAGATTGGCGCAGAAAGCGGTTGGCGCACAGCGGAAACAAAATCCATCCGCGAAGAAGCCGAAAAACGCGGTATCACGCTTAGGTTCAGCGACGCCCAGCAGAAACAGGTTAACCAGGTCACTGCATTGAACGCCTTCATCGCCGAAGGCGTGGACGCGATCATCCTCGCCCCGGTCGTGAAGGACGGGTGGGAGCCCATGCTGAAGAAAGCCAGGGACGCGAAGATTCCTGTGATCCTGGTAGACCGGGGGGTAACTGTTTCCGATGACTCCCTCTACACCACGCTGATTGCGGCGGATTTTGTGGAGGAAGGCCGCCTGGCGGGCGAATGGCTTGCGAAAAAAACCGGCGGCAAGTGCAATATTGTTGAGTTGCAGGGCACTCCCGGTGCGGATCCGGCAATCGAGCGCAAGAAGGGCTTTGACGAAGCCATCGCCAAGTACCCGGGCATGAAAATCATCCGCTCGCAATCCGGCGACTTCACGCGCACGAACGGCAAGGAAGTCATGGAAGCCTTCCTGAAGGTTGACGCCAGTAACATCCAGGCCGTGTATGCTCACAATGATGATATGGGCCTCGGCGCGATTCAAGCCATTCGCGAGGCAGGCTTGAAACCGGGTACGGACATACTTGTCGTTTCCATCGACGGTGAGAAGGATGCATTCCAAGCCATGGTGGACGGGTCGCTGAATGCTACAGTTGAGTGCAATCCCCTGCTGGGTCCTGCCGCGTTTGACGCTGTCGAAGCGGCTCTTGCGGGAAAACCCCTGCCCAAGAAGACCGTCGTGAAGTCGACCCTGTACGACCAAAGCCAGGCGGCCGAGGCCATTGGTGGTCGCAAGTACTGAGAGCCGCCAACGTTGACCGGTCTGGTTGGGCGAATCGTGGACCCTTCCGTTACCGACTGCATCTGTATCATGAGCGTGACAGGCATCGTATTTGGCCTAACCCCCGCCCGTTGGGCACCCCCTTCCCACGCGTGGGAAGGGGGCCGGGAGGTTAGGTAATCGATGACAAGAGACGCTCGGATTGCCGATAGCGTTGGTACGAAGGTACGTGGATTCCCAAGACGCATTGACACCTATGAACCTCGCTATCATCACCGGGGGACCGACGTCCGGGAAGACACGGACGCTCATTAATCATTGGATGCGGCTTTCACCCGACGAACGGCGCCGGTCGTGTTTCCTGACGGCTAATCGCGCGGCGGCCGATCAACTAGCTGAGAGGATTGAGGAGCAGACCGGTAAGACTCCTCCCGCCTGCTGGTCCTTCGCTTTCTTACCCTCCGAAATCCTTCGGCTGTCCGGATGGCAAACCGGTCGACCGATGGCGGAGCGGGAACGAGGCGACCTGGTTTCCTGGTTGATCCGCCGGGCGGGCGGCCATAGTGACTCATCAGGCACGCTTGCCAAATGGTCACGTTATGCGGATGCGGTGGCTCCAGACGCAACAGCCGCCATCGGCCTTCTCCAACGGCATCGTGTTCGTCCGAAGGACTTCACAGCCTTCGCGAACCAATCGGGTTGCCCGGTTCTGTCCGCGCTGGCCGACGTGTACCATCGATACTCTGACGCCCTGCGAAAATCCGGCACGTGCGATTATGACGGACGGAATCTGCGGGCACTGGATGCCGTATCAACCACCCGGCCGCCTGGACTGCCGGAGTACTGGTTCGTGGACGAAGGGCAGGAACTGGACGCACTGCAGGTTGCCCTGATTGCCGCGTGCGCGAAACCGGCAGGTTCTCTGGCGGTTGCCGTGGATTCCCTCCGCAGAACGCAGATGTACCGCGGTGCGGTGCTGGATGCGGTATCTGCCTTCAGCCGTCTCTTGGGAGACCCTGTCGAAATCATCCGTCTCCACGGCTCGCCGGATTCGCCGTTGAGGAAATCACTGCGCGCCTTCGGTATGCCGGAAGATGACGCAGGTGATGTGAAACTCCGTTTTCTTCTCGCGCCCAATACCGAGACCAAGGACCGGCGCATCGCAAAACTCGCCCTGGCGTCGAAGGGCTCGTTCGCGGTGATTACGCGCTCAAACGCCGAGACTGCCCGTGTTCAGGCGTCTCTGCGCGCGCTTGGTGTTCCCGTTGGCTCCAGCCTGTCGTCGTCTCCGGCCGCACAACGCTTTATCTCGGACGCCCTTCTCATTTTCAGCAAGGCTGAGGAGGAAACCGAAGAAGATCACAAGCGCCGCGTCCGGGCTTGGGCGCGACTGTCAGGTTCTCCCCCGCCGGCAGATTCGTCGGAATGGACAACCCCGCCGGAGAACCTGGCCGGTTGGCTGGAGGAGGTGGCGCAGTATCCCTCTCTGGCCGAGCGCATCTATCGCCTGGAAATCCTGGCAGGCTGGTTCGATTCGGTGTCCGAAACGGACCTTTATTCTGCCATGCAGGCTTACGGCGAAGCCATTCGGGTTATCCGCGGTATGGAAGAGGCGTGGCGCATCGCCGGAAACAAGGTCGCCATGCCGGCGGAGGATGCCTTGACTCGCGCCCGTCGCATACTGGACGCCGCGTCGTTCCCGGAGGAAACCGAATCGCCGGAGGACGAGAACACTCCAGAGAGACTTGTGGAGGTTCTGCCCGCCCAACACACTACCGGACGGCACTGGGATACCGTGGTTGTGACAGAACTGCAAGACGCGGCGTTTCCGCAGTATGCCGTTCCTTCTCCGTTCATTCCGCCCGAAGACGCGGAGGCCCTTCGAGAGTGGCTTGAGAAACGGGAAGGCGGCAAGGTTGCTCTCGGGCGTTTCGAACGCCGGCCCGAAATCACACGCGAGGAGGAACGCCGGCTGTTCCTGACCGCCGTCTCCCGCGCCCCGGAGGTCATCCTTGCCTGGCACGCCGTGGAAACCGATCATCCGACGGCTCCGTCCGCGTTCCTGCACCACCTGCTTCCACTGGATGCTCTGGCCGAACGACCGGGAACAGCAGGCTGGAGGTGCGTGCTCAACGATTACGTGAAGACCGCCCCTGAAGGCCAGGACGGTTGTGACGACTGTCCCGTCGCGGACTGTGTGTGCCAAATTGAGTCGTCGTGGAAGTCGCCCGAAATGCGGCGATTTGTGTATACCGGCAAGCCGTTTGAGGAATCGGGGCATCCGGTAGTCCTTCCGGCCGACTATAAGATATCGGCCTCGAGCCTGAACACGTGGCTTCAGTGTCCGCGCAGGTTCTTCCTGGGCCGCGTTGCCGGACTCGGTGATGAAGAGAACGACGCACTCACCCAGGGAACGGTCTTGCATAAAATCCTTGCCCTCTGGCATGCCGACCGGAATAGAACGCTCGAAAGCCTGTACAAACGTATGGAACAGGTTTTCGCGGAACCACCCGAAAGCGCGCGGTTCTCAAGCGAGGCCGCCAAAGCCATCTCCTTCCGGTTGATGCGCATCGCGCTACAGCAATACTTCCAGCGCCTGGACGATCCGAACTTCAAGGGGCTCTGGATTGAGGCGCGGCTGGATGACGTTGCTTTTGCGGATGAATCGAAGCAATCGCATACTTTTGCCGGTAAGATCGATTTGGCCCGGCAGGAGCAAGACGGCCTCACCGTCATCGATTTCAAAAGCGGTAAACCATCTTCCGCGAATGAACTGAGAAAGAAACTGCCATTTGTGGACCCGGAAACCGGTGAATGCCGGTTTGAGGTCGATGATCCGGATGTACAGCTGGCCCTCTATGCCTGCGCGGCAATGCAGATGGGACGAAAACCAACCGCCGTCGGGCACGACTACATTACTATCAGCGATCCGCGAAAGGGTAAACCGGTGGTCCTGCCGATAGACGAGGATACGGAACCAAGCGAATCCGGGGAATCGCGTTTGACCACGAAAGACCTTGAGGAATTCGGCAGGTTTTTCGGCAGTCAGGCCGGTAATATCAAGAAAACAACGCTCTTCACGCCCGAACCGCGCACCGGAGAGTGCACCGCTTATCGCGACAAGTGCCCCTTCGCGGACGTGTGCGACGCGCTGGCCCGGGAGGCCATCGAACCGTGCCCCTGAACGAACAGCAACAGAACATAGTCTCGGCGCCGCTGGACGTTCCGGTGAAAGTCATCGCCGGCGCCGGAACCGGCAAAACCCAGACGCTGACCGAACGTTTCCTGAGCATCGTGATCGACCACGATGTGCCACCGGATAGAATCCTGGCCATCACATTCACGGAAAAAGCGGCAAATGAGATGTCGGCTCGTATCCGGGGAAGCCTGGCGAAGGCGGACCGCTCGGTGGAGACGGCGTTGAATATCCACACGTTCCACGCGTTCGCCGGACGTTTGCTGAGGGAACACGCGGACCAAGCCGATCTGGCGCCCGATTACCTTGTCATCCAGGACGCGCAGATGACCGTCCTTCAGCGCCGGTTGTTCCGGGACGCCACAAAGGGCCGCCTCGAAGACCCCGACCTTTCGCCTGTCAGCCTCGCGTCCCTGGACATCGCATCGCTGGACAGCCTGAACGGCCTGGTTTTCAACGTCATTTCAAGCGCCAAAGGGCGCGGATGGACGCCGGACCGCTGGGCCTTGATCGCCGAGGAGATCACTACCCGCTTCTACGATGCTCTTCCCACACAGGCAGAGGCGGAAGCGATGGGCCACAAACCCGGCGTCCTGACGAACGAGATATTTGCGCGGCTGTGTGTTAACCGCTTCGATCCGGTGGATTGGGATACCGCCGTCTCGAAGAAAGATGAACCGAACGTCCGACGCATCTACTACTCGAGTCTCAAGCCGGTGATTCCCAATACGGATTTCGATGCTCAATTGACCGTTGAGCGCGAACAGATGCGGCGGCTGACGCGCGTAATCCACGCGTTCTTCAGGACCTACAACGCCGAGCTCAAGAAGCAAAATGCCCTGGACTTTGACGACCTCATCCTTCAGGCGGTCGACATGCTGGCTCATCACCCCGAACTGCGGGAGAAATGCCGGCAGAGGTTCCGCTACATCCTCGTCGACGAATTCCAGGACACCTCGCCGATACAGATGGAACTCATCCGGCTGATTTGCCGCACCGCTCCTTGTCCCGCGGATTGTGAGGACACGAAGTGTGAACTACGGGGTCAAGGCCGACCTCAGAACGTGACCATTGTCGGCGACAAAAAACAGGCGATTTACGCCTGGCGCAACGCCCGCCGTGATAATCTGGACAAGATGATTCCTTGCCAACAGAGCAATGTCGTCCGGCCGCTGGTTCAGAACTACCGAAGCGCGCAGGCCGTCATTGAACTGGCGAACAGGATCGGCGCGTGCATCGAGAAGGACGATCCCCCGTTGGAATCGCCGACGCTGACTATTGGAACTGTCCACGTGGCGCCACCCTTCGTGGACGGTCGCGCCCGGCAGAATCGCGAGATGGAAGCGCGGTACATCGCCGAGCGCATACAGGAATACGCCCGAACCGTCTCCTACCGGGATATCGGCGTCCTCCTGCGCCAGACCAAGCAGTTCGCGCCGCTTCGCGTGGCGTTCCGCGACCGGAATATCCCGTACATCTGCGAGGGCGCGGTCGGTCTTCTCGACGAACCGTGCGCGAAGGACGTGCTGGCCTGTCTGCGCCTGGCCGTGAGCCGGGACGACGATGCGTCGTGGTACCGTCTGCTGTCGCGCCCGCCGGTCTCTCTGTCCGACCGCGAACTGGCGGATATGCGTACCAGGCTCATAACAGAAACCGGTTATACGCATCCTCCGTTCTCGCAGTCAGTCTGCGCTGAGAACGCCAGGCCGGAGGTCCGTGATCTGGACACGCGCGTGAAGTGCCTGGTTTCGTCAGCCGCATCCCTGCCGCTTGCCGAGTTTCTGTCTGCTCTGCCCGTCATCTCCGGACTGGCAGACGCGTGGGATGCCGACGACCGGGGGATGTGGCCGCAGGTTCAGGCAACTCTGCAAGCGGTCGCCGTGGAAGCCGAAAAACTGATACCGGCCGCCTCGCTGGAGGACTTTCTGGACCTGCTGACGGTCTATATGGAAGACGACAAGTCCATGCCGTATGTCGCCTCCACCGAGGTCGGCGTCCGGGTGATGACCATCCACAAGGCCAAGGGCCTCGAGTTCCCGATCGCCATCGTTCCCAGCGTGGTCCAGAGCAACAGGCACGAGAGCGGCCCGACCTGGGACGACGACTGGGGATTGCTGGCGACCTTCGCGACGGCGGACCCCATTAAAAAGACCATCGCCAACTGGTTGCGCAGGAAGAAGGAACTGCAGGCTGACGAGGAAGACCGGTGCTGGTACGTGGCGGCCACTCGCGCGAAGCGGGAACTAGCGGTCACGGTGTCGCAGAAAGGCAAGGACAAGGCTCCG
>JAKQQT010000333.1 GCA_029564025.1 Armatimonadota bacterium
CGGCGGCGGGTATGCGTCGGTCATTGCCGGCCCCTGCAGTGTGGAAGACCTGGACCAGATGCGGGCCAGCGCCAGGGCGGCCAAGGCGGCGGGCGCCCGAGCCCTGCGCGGAGGCGCCTTCAAACCGAGAACATCGCCTTACTCGTTCCAGGGTCTTGGTGAAGAAGGATTGAAGATGCTGGCCCAGGTGCGTGATGAAATCGGCTTGCCGATCGTCACCGAAGTGCTTTCCGAAGAGGAAGTGGCATTGGTGGACCGCTATGCCGACGTTCTTCAGATCGGCGCGCGCAACGTGCAGAACTACGCATTGTTGAAGGCGGTGGGCATGCTTCGCAAGCCGGTGTTGTTGAAGCGCGGTTTCGGCACGAAGATCAAGGACTTCGTGATGAGCGCCGAGTACCTGATGGCTGGCGGCAATCTGAACGTGATTCTGTGCGAACGTGGTATCACCACCTTCGAGGATTCCTGCCGGAACACCACGGACATCAATGCCGTGCCGGTGCTGAAGAAACTGACGCACCTTCCCGTGATTCTGGATCCGAGCCACGCGACCGGCAAGTCGGAGTACGTGCCGTCCATCGCGCGCGCGGGTTTGGCGGCCGGTTGCGACGGGTTGATGATCGAAATGCATCCCGATCCTGCGCATGCCGCCAGCGACGGAGCCCAGAGCCTGAATCCCGAAGCGTTCTTGTCCCTGATGACGCAGTTGCATCGTATCGCCGACGCGGTGGACGTTCAGCTGTAGAACGGATTTCGGCAGTTACACAGGCCGCGGTGTCTTCGGATACCGCGGCCTTTCCATTTCGACGTGTGGCCGACGGCGCGGATTTGGCGTATCCTTTGAGTGGGCGCTCCCGGAGAGCAGTAGCGCAGGCGTTGGCGCGGATATGCGGTCTGCCTCGGAAAGCGCTGTACAACGAACCGGCTTGATGATCCATCGTGAATGGGACAAGGAGGAGAAGCATGCCATCCAATCAGATTTACAGACGGTTTCGCACCGCGTTGCTGTGTTTCGCCGCGTTGGGGCTGATCGCGATTCTGCCTACATCGGCAAGTGGCGCAGTATTACGCATTGAGTGCGAGGACTTCGTGGATTACGGCTCCGGCGCGGGCGCCTCACCCACGGGAGGTTCGGGCGGCGCGAACCGCGTCTACACCGACACCTCGACCGGCCTGGATGGACAGAAGATATCCGGCACCGTGACTACCAACTACAGCGTGTGGAGCCAGGAGGGCGGCACGGAGTATCTGGAATACGTTCTTGTTGTGCCGGAAGGCGGATACTATGAGTTCACAATCCGCGGCGCCTGTCCGGTCGCCACTTCAACACTGAGGCTCTGGGACATCACCAACGGAGTCATCGTGGATGAGCCTCTGGACACATCGGCGAGCGGCGGCTGGGTCGGTGCGAATATGGCACAGTATGTCGGCCCGAACCTGTTACCGCTGTCTCCCGGACAGATACGCCTCAGGATGTACATCACCGGCACCGGAATGAACAACGACTGGTTCGAGTTGCGGCGTATCAGCGACAACACGGCGTTTGGAATCGTCACCGGGACCGTGAAGGACGAATCCGGCAACCCGCTACCCTGGGCACAGGTCTCGACCTATGTATTCGAGAGTCCGCTGGCATCCCACC
>JAKQQT010000340.1 GCA_029564025.1 Armatimonadota bacterium
TGATCCCTGACAGTGTGACCAGCATCGGGGATTGTGCGTTCGGCGATTGTTACGCCCTGACAAACGCGGTGATCGGCGACGGCGTGACAAACATCGGATATGGGGCGTTTCAATACTGCGCCGGGCTGACGAGTATCGAGATCGGGAGCGGCGTGACCGGCATCGGGGATTGGGCGTTCGAGGGCTGCGAAAGTCTGACCGACGTGACCATCCGGTGTGGCGAGGACGCGCTTGCATATGACACGTTCTATGGTTGTGACAACATCCGCCGCCTTACCTTGGACATGCCGGAAATTTCTTCCCAATGGGCATGGGACGCTTACGGAATCAACCGTGACAACGTGGAATCTCTGGTCATCGGCAACAACGTGACCAGTATTTATTATAATGCGTTTGAGGGGATGACGGGATTGACGAGTGTGGTGATCGGGAGCGGCTTGACGGACATCGGTGACTATGCCTTTCAGGGGTGTGCCAGCCTGTCCCATGTGACGATCCGGTGCGACGGCGAGGCTTTCTTAAATGAATATGAGTACAGTTGGACGAATTCCAACGGAGTCACGAATTTCGTACGTGGCTTCAGTACGAAGCAGTATGTGTTTGACGGCTGCGTAAGCATCCGCGAATTGGTTCTGGAGATGCCGACCGTCCCGCAGGACTTCGATTCCGCGTTCTTTAAGCAAGGCTGGTACAATTACCAATCGGGTGAGTTCGAGGTCTATCAGTATGGGCCGACCGTCTCCACAAACGCCGTGTCCGTCATTTTCGGCGACACTACGACAACCATCGAAGACAATGCGTTCTCCGGCTGTGTCGGACCGGCAAGCCTCGTCTTCGGCTCCGGGACGGTCAACATCAATGGGGGGTTCCGAGACTGTGTCGGGCTGACGAATATCGTCTTCGGCGCCGGGACGGTCAACATCGACGGCGGGTTTTACGACTGCGACGGGCTAATGAACCTCGTCTTCGGCGACGGGGCGGTCAGCATCGACGGCGGCGCGTTCGCCCGTTGCGGCGGGCTGACGAACATCGTCTTCGGTTCCGGCGTGACGAACATCGGCGATTATGCGTTCGAGAACTGCGCCGGGCTGACGGCCGTGACGATCCCCGCCAGCGTTACCAGCATCGGTGCGGCGCCGTTTGCTGACTGCACTTCGCTGACGAACATCAGCGTGGCGGCCGAAAACCCGGCGTGCCGGGACATCGGCGGCGTGCTGTTCAGCAAGGATGGCGCGACGCTGCTGACGTTTCCCGCCGGACGCGGCGGGAATTACGCTGTTCCTGTAGGGGTGTCCCGCATCGGGAACTGGGCGTTTGGCGGATGCGACAGTCTGACCAGCCTGCGGCTGCCCGCCAGCGTTACGAACGTTGGGGAAAGTGTGCCATGGATAGGTTGGAGCAGTTCCTATAGATGGGTTTACGTTAACAGTCCCACGCTTCTCGTCGGAGCCAACGTAACGGACATCAGTGTTTCGGCCGCAAATCCGGTGTACCGGGACATCGATGGCGTCCTGTACAGCAAAGACGGTGCGACGCTACTGGTATATCCACCCGGACGCTCAGGGGGTTACTCGGTTCCGCACGGTGTGCTCAGGGTTGCCGCCGGTGCTTTTGGCGTTCAATCCGGTCTGACGGATATAATAATCCCCGACAGCGTGACCAGCATCGAGAGCGGTGCGTTTGTTGAATGCGGAGGGCTGACGAACGTCGTCTTCGGCTCCGGGGTGACGAACATCGGGTATGGGGCGTTCGGCAATTGCGGCGGGCTGGCGAGCGTCACCCTTCCGGGCGGCGTCACCCATGTCGGGGACTATGCTTTTTTCTGCGTTTCTTATTATACGACCGGCTCGATGACGAGCGCGGTAATGTCAAACGTGCGCGTGATGGGTCCGAACACATTCAGCAGCCAGCCTCTGACGGAGGTTGTCTTCACGGGGTCGGAGCCGCCCCGCATTGTTGAGGAGTGGTCAGACTGGAACGGCTCGGAGCACACCAATTGTTTTGCGGATGTTGCGGCCGACTGGGAGTTTTCGACATGGCAGGGCGATTTCACGGTTCTGGTCCCCGCCGCGTATCTGAATAATTGGGTGGCCGACGTGGCTGATCCCGTCTGGCGGGGGCGCCCGGTTCAGACGCTGGAAAGCGCGCGAGGGATCTCTGGGACGTTCGACTTTGCGGTGGATGACCGATTGGGGCTGGAGTGGACCACGACGGGCTGGTTCGCGCAAAGCGCGGTCCGTTACAGTGGCCCCATGGCGCTCCAGAGCGGAGACATCGTCAACGGGCAAACCTCTACCGTTCAGACCATTGTCAAGAACGCCGGGACGCTCACGTTCCGTTACCGGGTTTCATCTGAAGAGGACTACGATTTTCTGAATGTTTATTTGGACGATGTTCTTGTGCTGCAGGAGTCGGGCATACGGGCAGAATGGATGGAGAAGCGGATCGTTGTCCGCGGGATTGGCAAACATAAAATCCGATGGGACTATGTGAAAGATGACAGCTACAGCGAAGGCGCGGACTGCGCGTGGGTTGACGCGGTGGTGTGGGAACCGGGGACGGCGTCAACCGAAGTGCCCGTGCCGTACGCCTGGCTTGACGGGTTTGGACTTTCGGAGGGGGGCGACTACGAAG
>JAKQQT010000352.1 GCA_029564025.1 Armatimonadota bacterium
TACTCTAAAACGGCCGCGAATACCTTTAATCAGCCCCGGATTGCACACAAGAGTGGAGTGCATAACACCGGACAGGTATTCGGCGCAACCGATGTGGATGATCCCGCCATCAGAAGGCGCTTAGAGGACTTAGGTAAAAAGCTTGAGGATTGGTGGACCGACATATGGGCAACTGACCGCTACCGCGGTGAGTTGGTTGGCTATCCAACGCAGAAACCAGAACCCTTACTCAACCGCATCATCAACGCCTCGTCCAACGAAGGCGACCTGGTCCTCGATTGTTTCTGCGGGTCCGGCACAACGGCGGCGGTAGCCGAGAAGTTAGGGCGGAAGTGGATTGCCGTGGACCTGGGCCGATATGCCATCCACACCACGCGGAAACGCCTGATCGGTATTCAGAGGGAACAGCAGGCCGCAAAGAAGCCGTATCGGTCCTTCGACGTCTACAACCTGGGTCGCTACGAGCGCCAGTGGTGGCAGATGGAGCGGTTAAAGGGCGCTGACACGGAGCACCGCGCCACCGTGCTGAAGTTCTTCCGGGCCGCGCCGATCGCCAATTCCCCGTCCCCGCTTCTGCACGGCACGCGCTCCGGCGCGTACGTGTATGTGGACAACATCGACAGTACTCTGACCGGCGGCGAACTGCGCGAGGTGGCGCAAGCCGCGGCCTCGGTGAACGCGCGGGAACTGATCTGCCTCGCGTGGGAGTTCGAGATGGACCTCCGACAGAGGGCCAGGGCGCTGGAAGCCGAACACAATCTGAAAATCAGCCTCCGGTACATCCCGCGCGAAATCATGGAGGCGAACCGCGATACGGTCCAGTTCTTCGAGGCCGGATACCTGGAGGCGAAGGCGGTCGTGAAACCCGATCCGAAGGACAAGAAACGGAAAGTCGTGGATGTGGAACTGGTGGGCTTCGCGCCGTCTCTGGCCGAGGTGCCGGAGAAGGAACTCACGGAACTGAGGGAACGGGCAGTGAAATCGCCCTTCGATTTCATTGATTTCTGGGCGGTGGACTTTGAGTTCACGGACGGCAAGGCGTTTGAGCATCACTGGCAGGACTACCGCACGCGCAAGGACCGCGCGCTGAAAACCGTCAGCGACGCGAAACACGCGTACGCGACGCCGGGAAAAAAGCGAATCTGCGTCAAGGTGATTGACGTGTTCGGGGTGGACACGACCACGATCGTGGAGGTGACGATATGAACGATGCCATCAATATCGATGCCCTTCTCCCGCTGTTTAAACCGTGGGAGGAACCGAGACAACACCGCGAGCCGCCCTTGAAGGCGGGGGATCCCGCGAGAACCGTGCCCGGTCGCCGACCCAGTCGTTGCCATCTGGTGCCGCGTCTCCGCGACCAGGTCGATATGTGGCATCACAACGGGTACTTCGGCGCGAGCGACACAACGCGCACCCTGCTGAAGCATTGGTTTGAAAGCGATCATCCGGGCGGCTTCCATTATCACTACTGCCAGCGCGAAGCGATTGAGACGTTCATCTGGCTCCACGAGGTGGCGAAGTATCACAGCCTGTCATCGCTTTATTCCTCGCTGTATGGGGACGATCCGACGCCCATTCCGGTCGAGTCTTTCACCGAGGAGGACGACGCCTGGGCCAGGTACTGCTGTAAGATCGCCACGGGCGGCGGTAAAACCAAGGTGATGAGCCTGGCGATGGTGTGGTCTTACTTCCACAGCTTGTATGAAAACTCGGCCATGCCGCGCCATTTTGTGGTCATCGCGCCGAACATCATTGTGTTTGAACGGCTGAAGATGGACTTCGCCGACGGCGCGGTTTTCCATTCGGATCCACTGATTCCGCCGGAATGGAAAGCCGACTTCGATCTGTCGTTTGTCATGCAGGATGATGCCGGCGGCGGCGCTTCCCAAGGCACGCTGTACCTGACCAACATCCACCGTTTGTACGAGCGGTCATCCCGAGGCGTCGTGCGTGAAGATACGCCTTCCTGGGCCGGTCCGCCGGTTGCGCGCGCCCAGGCGCTGAAGGTCGGCGAAGCCCTGCGCCAACGCATCGCCTCGCACCCGTCGATCATGGTGATGAACGACGAAGCGCACCACCTGCACGATCCGGATTCCGCCTGGAACGAGGCGCTGAACACGCTGAATCAGCAAAGCCGAACCCACGGAAACAAGGGCGTGGTTATGCAGTTGGATTTCACCGCGACACCCAAACACAATGACGGCACACTGTTCCGGCACATCGTATGCGACTTCCCGCTGGGCGAAGCCGTGGACGCCGGAATCGTGAAGGTGCCGGTCATCGGCAAGTCGGAAGCGCTGAAGGAAGAAATCGGCGACAGCGCATCGGCCCGCTGGCGCACGCATTTGAAGATTGGATACCAGCAGTACGAGCACTCTTTTGAGGAACTGAGCGGCACGCGCAAGCCCATCCTTTTCGTGATGACCGAGGACACAAAGGCGGCAGACGACATCGCAAAAGCCCTGGACAGCGATGACTATCCCCTTCTGAAAAACCGCGTGATCAACCTGCATACGAAGCTGAAAGGAAAGGTTAAGAAAGTCAAGCGCAACGGCAGGGATGTCCTCGAGTTCGTCGAAGACGAGAAGTTGTCCGACGAGGATTTGAAGGCCATCCGTAAGATCGCCCGCGAGCTGGATAGCGAGGACAGTCCGTACCGATGCGTGGTCTCGGTGATGATGCTGAGAGAAGGTTGGGACGTGCGAAACGTTACCACAATCGTTCCTCTGCGGCCATACAGCGCCAAGTCCAACATCCTCGCGGAACAAACACTGGGGCGCGGCTTGCGGCGGATGGC
>JAKQQT010000360.1 GCA_029564025.1 Armatimonadota bacterium
CCATTGTGCACGGATTCCGGGGCGGTACTGAACACATGAAGATTGACCACGGAACACCGGCGGCCCTAAGCGGGGGGGGGGTATTATTTCGGTGCCTATAAAAGGGCGGGCGCGGCCGGAATTATGAGGCCCCATGAAAAAGGCGGTGTCAGTCGGTCGACCACACTCTCGGCCGCGGCCAGGGTAGCGGCGGCATGTTGAGACGTTCGGCGCCGTCGAGGGTCTCCCGGTCGACCAGGACAACGACCTCGGTCTCGCAAACGTCCCCCGTGGTTTCGTCTTCACCGGCAAGGCAAACCATGACGATCGGCGCCGTCGGATCGCTGAGGATCACGTAAACGCCGGGGTCGACGCCGGCGGCTCCAGGTCCGAATCGGATCACGTGACCGGGTTCAAGTTCTGTCATTCCGGTTCCCCTTCGGGTTCCTCGCTCTCTTCCAGTTCCCGCAACCCTCGCCCTATTCGTTCTGTAAGGGTAGCGGCGGGTAACAGGACGTCGGGTTGACATATCAGAACCTGGTTTTCCCCGTCTGGCGGCGGGTTCGTCAGCGCGTCTTCAACGGCTTTGATCAACGCGGCCTCTTTCGGGGTCATTTCTTCGTCATTCATTCCCTTCACCTCCGGTGTTATTGTGGTCTACACCTCAACCCGTCGGCGGGACCGTCCGACATGTCCCGTTGGAGGTGTCGCATGGACCACGCAAACGAACAGGTCACGGGACGCGCGACCGGTAACGGGACCGGTCTCACCGTTGCCGAGACCGCGTACAGGTTGGGGATCAGTGAACGCGCCGTTCGCGCTCGAATCAGACGCGGGACGCTACACGCGGCGAAGACCGCGGGACGTCACGGCGCCGTGTGGTCCGTAACCTTGCCAGGTAACGGCCAGACAGGGACCGAGGCACGTCCCGACGGAGAACCCGCACCGGCAACCTGGAGCGTCGAGCGCGCCGCCTTACTGGATCAAGTCGCGTGGTTGAGAAACCAGGTCGACAACCTCACACGGATTGTTGAGGCCGACCGAAACGAACGCGCGGCGCTGAACGCTCGACCCCTTGCCGCGTTGCCGTCGGTCGAATCGAAACGCCGGCCGTGGTTTCGGTTCTGGTAGTTTTTGCGCCTCCGGTCCCTTTGCGCCAGAACGGCGAAAGAACCTCCGAGACGTCCCGACACACGTCCCGCGGCGTGACCCCTTCAGGTTGGCCAACCTGGCGCGATTGTGCGGGTTTTGACAGGTAACCCCGACCAGTGAAACGGATACCCCATGGAACCGTTGGATACCCCATGGAACACCGAAACGGTGACCGGTGAAACGGATACCCCATGGAACCGTTGGATACCCCATGGACGGCATACAAAGTCATGACGTTGTATACACAACCAACCGACGGTGAAGGTTGAGCACATGAAGATTGACCACGGGGAGAACCACGCGGGGTGTTACCAGTCGGAGAACCGGCGGCGCCGGCGTGATCGTTTGCGGTCGTACGGATCTTTGAACGCCTCCCGAAACGCGCGTTTCGCCTCCCGTAACGTCATGCCGTTCTCAATCGCAAACGGGACGATCAGAGAATCCATCCGGTGTGCGGTCTGACTGCTCTCATATGCCAGACCGTGACACAGTCGACACGCGAACAGGTCGGGACCATACAGAACCCCGCAACGTCGACCACACCGGGGACACAGAAACCAGTTTCGCACCCCGCCATAATACGGCCGCGTGGTCGTGACGTTCACAAAGTAATCAAGGCGCCGTTCGTCAGCGGTCCCGCGGCCGACGGTGTAATGCAACCGCAACCGCAGAGGGTCGAGCGCCTCGAATCCAATGGAGGCGGTGACGTTTTCACCACGGCGCCAGGTGAGCGACCCGCCAACCGTCCGACCGTTCACGGCTTGTTTCAGCGTCTCCCGAAACTGACTGATCGGGAGGTTCAGTTTGTCTTCGACCCGACACCGCGCCGACGTCCAACGTAACCAGTTGCCGCTCCCCGACCCTCCCATGTCACACCCCCGTTTGTTGTACAAAACCCTATTGATTTTGCAATAATCGACGCTCAGCGCCGGCCGGTTGAGCGTGAATAAACCCCGTTTACGAGTGAAAACCCGCCAAAAAGGCGCGATTTGTACCGTTTTTCGGTCAATAACCCGCGTTTTTTCGTGCTGAATTTGACGTAATTCGACATGGTCGACGCTCAAATGTCCAGAAATTCAATATGGTTGACGCTCAGAATGTCAAAGACGTCAAACGGTTGACGCTCAGAATGTGGCCAGGTGTTAGCAGTTGTCGGGTGTTTCGGGTTTCGCGCCGGCGTGGTACCTCCCGAACGCGCGCCTCAGTGCGTCGGCAACCCGCAACGTTTCGGTGTCGGCGCCGTCGGCCGGTTCAGGTTCGACCGTCTCGCGCCTCAGTTCGGTCGGCTCGCTGATCACGTGGTACGGCAACCCGTCGACCTCGACCTCGACAAACCCGACGCGATCGGCAACCGTTGGCGTCTCCGGTGTATTCTCCCACACCTCGACAACGGTCCCGCGGATCCCGCCGGAGGCCTCGACGCGGTCACCCGGTCGCCACACCGGAGACGGCGTCGACGCCTCCGGTGTCCTGGCGGTCTCGGTGTTCAGTTTGGTTTGAGTCTGTATTTTCGCCGATCCGTTCACCGTCGAAACCGGGATTCAGGGATCACGACCATGGTGATCCCTTCGGCCGGCGGGTTGTCCCCGTAATCGACCAGGACAACGTTTGTATTCGGTTCGTTCGCGTATTGAACCGACCATTCGAGAAACCGCTCGACTGAATCGGTCGTAATCGTAACGGTCCGAGGTCGGACCAGGTCAACCACACTTTGAGGCAAGTTCATGTCGGTCTCCGTTCGGTCTCTGAGCGTGAAGGGTCTTCGATTTGGGACACCAGGGACACCATGAGGCCGTTTTGTGTAAACTCCCTTCATGTGCGCATGTGACTTTACTTTACAAAAAACGGTGTTTGCCGTCCCTGGTGTCCCTATTCGGTTTCAATCGGCGTCTTTCTCAGCGTGGTCGTGCATGTCCCGCGGTCGAAGACCTTGCATGTAGCGTTTCGATCCTGACTTGGTAGGTCGGTAACCCATGTCAGACAGGATTCGGCCTAAACGACTTCGCTCAACCCGCGTGGTCCCGGTGTCGGCACAAAACACCGAATACGCCGCGTAGAGGTCTGCGACCGTTGCCTTTTCGTTCGGATCGCTGACGCAAACCTCGGTCACGAATTCGCCTATGTTGTCTACGCTCTCTTCGTAAACGGCCTTTGCCGCGCGCCAGTGTGGCGGGATTAGAAGACCCGTCGACCGTCCCTCTGCGATCTTTCTGTACCACGCGACCGCACCCTCGACCAACCATGCGGCGATCCCTTCGCGCTCTTTCTCCAGTTTCTCTTTCAGTCGGGGATCGGCCAGGTCGGCCGGGTCGGCCTTCGGGTCTTCGCTCTCCAGGACAAACCGGCGCTCGAACGGGACGTAAACGAGACGGTCGAAAAACGCCGGTTCACGGCCTTCGATTGTCGGTCGGTGATTCGTGGCTAGGATCGGCGTGAACTCCGGTCTGAAGTTGATCGGTTTTCGGTACAGTTCGCGCGCCGAGACGGTGTCACCGCCGGTCAGTGACTTGACCAGGTTGACGTTCAGTTTTCCTTCGCTCTCGGTCTCCGACAACGTCACCAACCGAACGCCTCTCAGCGCCGCAAGGTCGGGGGTGGCGCCTCCCCGTCGAACACTGCCGGCCATGAGCACGTCGGCCTTTGCGGCTTGCACGTAATCGGGA
>JAKQQT010000383.1 GCA_029564025.1 Armatimonadota bacterium
GAAGTATACCGGCAGGGCGCTGTGCCATACCCCGGTCAGGTTCGCCCACACCCACCGCCCCGGGAGCAACGGGTGCGTGGCGATTTCGCCGTTGTCCTTCACCGCCGTCAACAGCATCGCCAGGAACGGCGCCAATGCGAACAACAGAAGAAGCAGAAGGCCGATGCGCCAAATTCCCTTCATGCGCGTTCTTCCTTCTCCATCAGACGCAGGTAAAGCGCGCTGAAGGCAATGAGCACGAGGAACGAGATGACTCCCATCGCCTGCGCCGAACCCGGTTGGCTAAGGCGGAATGCCGCCTTGTACAGGTAGGTGATCAGCACGTCGGTGCTTCCGGCGGGACCGCCCTGCGTCAGCACCCAGATGATCGGGAACGAGTTGAACACGTAAATTGTGTTCAGCACAACCGCCACGTTCAGCATCGGACGTAAAAGCGGCAATGTGATCTTTGTGAAGTGAGACCATCCGTCCGCTCCATCCATTTCCGCCGCCTCGTGGATATCCATTCCGATGGATTGAAGCCCGGCCAGCAGGGTGACCGCCGTGAACGGCACACTGACCCACACGCCGACCAGTATCACAGCCGGAAAGGCGGTCCGCGCCTCCGCGAGCCACACCGGACCGGCGATTCCCGTCGCCGCCAGCAGGCCGTTCAGCGTTCCTATCTGCCCGTCCAGCACAAACTTCCAAAGAATGGCGCCAACCGGCAGAGGAACGGCCCACGGAAGGAGTACCGCCGCGCGCGCCCACTTCCTTCCCCGAAATGGTCGATTCAGAACCAGCGCCGCCGGGATCGAAATCAAAACCGTCACCGCCACCACGCCGACAGTCCACATAACCGTCCGGGGCAGGGCGCCGCGAAGAAAATCCGAATCGTGAAACACCGAGCGCCAGTTGGTCAGCGTGCCGACGGCTTCGCGCCCGCCGAATGGGGAGAGTTTCGAGAAGGAATCGATGATGGTGGAAAGAACGGGGTAGACGAACACCGCCGCCAGCAACAGCGCGGCGGGAAGCAGGCAGAGAAGACCCAACCGTGTGTCGCGAACGCGAGTACGTGGTACTGCCTGCGATTTTCCTGCCTTTGTTGCGGCGTCTGACATGAAGCAAACCCGAGGCACGCTGAGCGGAGCGTAGGGAGCCCGCGACCGAAGCGTAGTCCTAGTGCGCCGGCGTACTTCGACTGCATTCCTTCACTTCGTTCCGGAATTCCGCTCAGTATGCCTCATGTTTTGTCGCGCGCCCTGCCGGTGGACCTGTTCTCGACGCTACCTGTCCACGTCGCCGAGGATGATGTCGATACTGCCGAGGATGGCGATGGTGTCGGCCACTTTCCAGCCAAGCGCCATCTTC
>JAKQQT010000400.1 GCA_029564025.1 Armatimonadota bacterium
CGACCGACAGGCCTGGGGCGAGATCAAATCCGTCGAGGCGTGGTGCTGCCGGCCGTCCTTCCGCAAGAAGATGGAGGCGGAGTTCGGAACGGCCGTGCCGACGGTCTATCCGAAGACGCAGCCGTGGGATTCCCATTTCAATGCGAGAACCTGGGATCTCTGGTGCGGTCCGGCACCGGACCACGGTTACAACGGCACCTTCTTCGCGCCATACGCATGGCGTCTCTGGTGGGATTACGGGACGTCCGGCCTCGGCGACATGGGTATTCACAACATGGATCCGCTTGTGGACGTGCTCGAGCTCTGGTATCCCTATTCGATCACCGCGTACGTGAACGAGACCGCCGGCATCTGCCATTCCGACGGCTGCCGCGTCGAGTTCAAGTTCAAGCCCAACAAGTGGGTGCCGAACGGTATTACGCTCACCTGGCGTGACGGGGCGAATCATCTTCCCCAGAATCGTACCGGCTTCGATAAGGATTTCCAGTTCCACGTGAAGAACGGCGTGATGGTCCGCGGCAGCGAACTGACGACCTACGGCGACGCGCACTTCATCCCGCCGACGGTGATCGCCGAGGCGGGGAAGGACTGGGGGCCTTCGGGCGTCGAGCTCCGCAAGAAGTGGCTCGATGTCACCGGACCTCTCACCTATCCCTGGAAAACGCACTTCGAGCAGTTCCTCAAGGCGTATCTTGCGGGTGAACCGAAGATGTGCAATTCGAACATCGACTACAGCGTGCCGTTCTCCGAGATGCTGTGCCTCGGCTTGATCGGCACGCGTTTTCCGGGGAAGGAGATGCTCTTCGACTGGAAGGCGAAGCGCTTCACCAATCTCCCCGAGGCCAACGCGTACCTTTCTGCTCCGAAGGGACGCGGACAGTGGAATCTTCGAAAACTCATCGGTGCCTGAACTGGCTTCTTTCGTCACAAACAGAGGAGATGATCATGAACACCAGAAATCTGAGCCTTGCCGTTTCCGCGGCGCTTGTATCCCTTACCGCCTTCGCGGAGGATCCTTCGTGGACGGTTGTAACCGACGGCTCCGGCAACAAGACCGTCACCTGTTACGTGCCGACCGGTACGGTACAGGGATTCTTCCTTTACGGTACCGACGGTGTCACCGCGAGCGGTGTCGAAAACGGCGTGCACCGTCTGGACGACAAGGTGAAACGGTTCATCAAGACCGGCGCCGGCCGTGCGCTTATGGCACGGGACGGCGCGCTCACCGGTGCCCAGATCGAGATCCAGGAGGGCGTCGTCGAAATCACCGGCCGTAATGTCTTCGGTGCGAATGTCTTTGTCCCCGGTTCGGGGAACGGTAACATCTGTACGGTTTCGGATGGCGCCCAGCTGGTGTTAGGCTTCAATTTCACCACGATCGGCTACCAGTACAACTGTATCGGCGGACATTGCAAGTACATCCTCGCCGGCAACGGCCCGGACGGCAATGGCGCTATCTTCAACGCTGTAACCGGCGGTCGGCAGATGGACGCGTTCTTCAGTGACGTCGAACTGACGGCTGACGCGACAATCGGTTTCGGTTCGACCTTCATCTCTGACTCGTCTCCTTACGCGGCCGAGTA
>JAKQQT010000410.1 GCA_029564025.1 Armatimonadota bacterium
CGTACTTGTTAGCAATTTCCCTGCCGCCCATCTTCCGTATGACCCAGTAGCAAGCATTCCCAACCTCGAACCAGTAAACATGGTCAGTCATGATTAGAACTCCAGACCTAACAGGTCGCGCACGTCTTCCGCGTCCACAGAATGGCCGACCTCTTTTTCCAACCGGTCAATATCGGATTCATACAGGACAACCACGCCGCCAACGCGGGCGCGGGCTTGGTCTACCGTCTCACCGTGCAACACTCGCACGAATTGAGTTCCACCGTCGCAGGCCGGAGCCTGCACAAATAAACATGTCCAATGGTCAGCGTTCATTTCGATTCCTTTTCTTTCAGGGCTTCGGCGCAGGCGGCTTTGATCCAGCCGCTTACTGTTCGGTGCTCCGCGTCCGCCGCCCGCACGATCTGCCGGAGCAGGTCATGCGGGAAGCGGATGTTCAAGGGAATAGAGGGATTGTTCATTCTAGTCCTTTCTGTGCTTGGCGCGCTTGATTGCACGCTTATATATACATTGTATGTACCATGCATATACAAGTCAAGGGCCAATTTGAGATTAACACCTGACATTTTACGCACGCTCGATTTCCTGTTTGCCTGTAACACTTGACAATTTGCGTCACTTTGTCGTATATGTGGGGTGGTATGTAAGCAATACTTCGACGCTTGGTATTTACGACTATTGACATGGACGACGCTCAAAAATGGTCCAACGGGCATAATAAGGCCCTGCAGGCCGCACGGTCTGGCCTGCTGACGTATAACGAGATTGCTAAAGCAATTGGGCGTGAGCGTCAAACCATCTGGAATTGGCGTAAGGACGATCCTGCATGGGCGGCCGCGCTTGAGGATGCCATTAACGAGGGTTACGACACGCTCAGGCAGGACGCTCTGGAAGCGGTCTCCGGCTCGCTCCGCAAGGCTAACGAGGCGCGTGAGTGGCGGCCCACTGACATCGACAACGCGCATAAGACGCTCGCGCAACTCGATCCCCAACGCTGGCGCGAAGTTAAACGCGCAGAGGTTGATCTACGGGCGGAGGTGTTGACATCGGCGGACAGGCGACGGGCCGCTCTAGCGGTGCTGGCGACGGAGGCCGGCGACGATTGACGTTACCTATCAATCCTGCACCGGCAACCTGGCCGCGTTCACGGCGGTCGTGTCCCCGTGGTGGCAGTCTCCACCACCTCCACACCTACGGACACTCATTACCAACCTCCACGCACTCACAGCCGGCGACATCACGCGGCTGGCCGTCTTCATGCCTCCGCGACACGGCAAGAGCGAAATCGTCAGCGTCCATTATCCCGCGTGGTATCTCGGCAAATACCCTGATCGCCGCGTTATCCACGCCTCGTATGGCTCGGACCTCTCAGAGACGTTTTCCCGGCGTGTCCG
This sequence comes from Armatimonadota bacterium, assembly GCA_029564025.1. Taxonomy (GTDB): domain Bacteria; phylum Armatimonadota; class DTGP01; order JAKQQT01; family JAKQQT01; genus JAKQQT01. Next base: position 1,395 of record JAKQQT010000410.1, read on the forward strand.
CAACCTCGTGCGCGACGACGACCGCTATCGCGCCATATTCCCTAACGTCACGGTGTCTTCGGATTCGCAGGCCGTCACGCGTTGGAACCTTTCGCCGCCGCATCGCGGCGGCTTCCAGAGCGTCGGTGTTGGCTCCGGTGTTACTGGACACGGTGCGGATTTGGCCATCATTGACGACCCGGTTAAGGGCGCAGAGGCCGCTGAGAGCGCGACACAGCGCGAATCAACGTGGAATTGGTATACGCACGATCTTGTTACGCGGCTCCACCCTGGCGCGGGCCTCGTGGTCTGCGCTACACGGTGGCACGAGGACGATTTGCCGGGCCGTATCCTCAACAGCGCCGACGCGGGGCGCTGGACGGTGATCACGCTACCCGCGCTGGACGACCTCGACGCGGCATTGTGGCCGGAGCGGTATGACGTTGCCGCGCTGGAGCAGATACGGGACGCTATCGGAAGTCGTGCTTGGGAAGCGTTGTATCAGCAACGCCCAACGTCCGAGCAGGGCAACCTGTTCAAAGCGGAGTGGTTTGAGGAATCGTGGGCGGAACTACCGAAACAACCGCAGGCGGTGGTTACGTATGTTGACCCGGCGATGCTTGAGAAGCAGACAAACGACGAATGGGCGATGACGACCGGCGTGATCGGCAAGGACGGGCTTTGTTACCTGATCAACGGTGTATATGGGCAGATGACCATGCCGGAGGCCGAAGAACACCTGGCTGGCATAGCGCGGCGGTGCGCGGAGCGGTGGCCGGACCTGTACCGGATCGCCGTCGAGAAGTCTGCAAGCGGGCCGGCGCTGGTGCAGTCGATGCGTGTGCGTGCTTCGTGGATACCGATGACGTTGGTGGACGTGATCAGGGACAAGGTGGCGCGGGCGCATGCGGTAACGCCATACTGCGAGGCGCGGAGGGTACGGTTCCCGCAAGCGTGGTTCCCGTGGTGTGATTCGTTACGACAACAGTTGTACTCGTTCCCGCTGGCCGCGCATGATGACAGGGTAGACAGTTTCACGGGGCTTGTGGGCGAGGCCGTCAAGCGTTGGACACCGGAGCGGGCGGCGAGCAGTGGCAGTTACGCGGGCAGTGGCCCCGACTATGGGCCGATAGGATAACGATAATGGCATCTAAATCATTCCTCGATCAGGTTCTCTCGGTCTACTCCGCCGCGCGTGAGGCACGCAAGCCGCACGAAGCGGTGTGGGA
>JAKQQT010000422.1 GCA_029564025.1 Armatimonadota bacterium
GGTGGCTCCGGGCGTTCCGCGTTCACGCAGTCCGCGCACGCATCCAAGTTTCCCAATGAATGACGCGGCAATCCATCGCATTGCGATGCGTGCGCCTTCGGGGAATCCCTCGCAGATTTGCGGCAAAGGCACACGGTATTATCAGGGTTGTAAGGATCTTGGCCGTATTGGAACACATTGCAGGTAAACGAGATGTGCGCTTAATGGCCCACCGTCGTTTTCTGTTGCTGTGGGTAGGGGAATAGCTTAGAACTTCCGTGATTGTCGCACGCTTCTGAGAAGTGAGCCAGGAAACACAAATGAAACAACTTTTAAACTTTTTGACTGCCCGTTTTATTGCGTTGGCCGTTGGGTTGATGTTTGCGGCAACGACCAGAGCACCCGCGCAGGTGACGAATTTCACGACGAACGTATGGGCGGTCAATGCCAGCGGCTCATGGACGAATCCGGCCAACTGGAATCCAAACACCAGTTTTCCCGACTCGTTCGGCGCGGTCGCTCTCATCACGAACAACATGGGCGCCAACCGGGTTCTGGCTCTGGAAACGAACATCACGATTGGCGCACTGTATTTCGGCGATTCCGATCGCGGCAGCCAGATCGATATCCGCACGACGAACATGGTCATCACGTTTGACAGTGGCGATGGCGGGCAGGCGCTTCTCGTCCACGGGACGGGCGAACGGCCCGGCATGGATTTTGGAAATGGCAGCGACGATATCGACGCGGGAATCAATCTGACCGATCCGGAAGGCCTGTTCATCGACGCCTGGCAAAACCTCGTTTTTAACGGGCGACCCGGGGCGCTGGGCGCCGAGCCGGCCAGGGCATTCAACGGCAACGGCCACAACATCACGAAGGGCGAGGACAACGGGATTTTCTTCCGCACGATCACGACCAACATAGGAACGCTGTTCGTCCGCGATGGCTGGGTCGAGTTCGGCATGGAGGGCAATCCATTGCTCAAGCCCGGCGTCAGCAACGTCGTTCTGGGAGTGGCGCCGGGTGTCGTTGACACCGGCGCGAATCCGTCGGGCGTCATAACCAATACGGGCGAGGGCGGCGCCTACGACCGCGTCCAGTTCCCGGTCTTTCAGATCACTGGCGCCAACAACACCAACACTGCGTTCGCGGGCCAGATCGCGACCAACTCCTTCGACATGACGATCAACCGCGGCTATTTCCGTTCTTTCAATCGACCCCAGACCAACGGCCTGCCCAGCGTCTATGGCGGCACGTTCACCATCAACGGCAACGCCAATGAGGTGTTCATCCTCACGGAGGGGCAGGATTTCGGCAACATCTCGAGCACGGTCCAGCGCACCGTCTTCACCGGACCCATCACCGGTCCCGGAGGA
>JAKQQT010000438.1 GCA_029564025.1 Armatimonadota bacterium
CCGCGCTGGAGCCGATCACGGTTGCTCGGAAGCCGCTGATTGGGACGGTGGCGGATAACGTTCTGACCCACGGCACCGGGGCGTTGAATATCGACGGGTGTCGGGTCGAAGGGGAAGGCGGGATGAGGTGGGAAACGCCTCGCGGTGGCATATGGACGACGGACAGCGCAGCGAAAGCCCAGCTTGTTCCAAACGATAAAGGGCGCTGGCCCGCGAACCTGATACACGACGGCTCGGACGAGGTTGTGGGGCTGTTTCCGCAGACGAAGAGTGGCTCAATCAACGGAACTTATAACAACACAATAATGGCACAATCTAATGGCGACAGAAACGGAAAACCAATTCACTTGGAGTTCAACGGCGACTCCGGTTCCGCCGCCCGCTTCTTCTATTGCGCGAAGGCCTCCAAGCGCGACCGCGACGAAGGATGCGAGGGGATTGAGGAACGCAAGAGCGGGATGTCAAACGGTGCACAAAAACACGGTGATGGATACGACAAGGGACAAGACATTGGCTTGAACCGAGTGGTTGCCCGCCGCAACCATCACCCCACCGTGAAGCCCACCGACCTGATGCGCTACCTTTGCCGCCTCGTCACGCCTCCCGGCGGCATCGTGCTAGACCCGTTCGCCGGTAGCGGCTCCACGGGAAAAGCCTGTGCCGTGGAGGGATTCCGGTTCATCGGCATCGAGCGCGAGGCGGAATACTGTGAAATAGCAAGGGCGAGGATTGCGGCGGTTGATGTTGGACTATTCGGAGCCGCGCTATAATGGGTAAGCGCGGCCCAAAGCCGGGGGAGCGCGTCCCCTACGGCTTCACGGACTGGAACTCGCCGCTGGCGCAGCGGGAAATATGGGGCGCGCCGAAGCTGTACGAGTGGCAGGAGCAAATCTTGAGCTACTTCGTGAAGAATCTGCACGTTCATGCGGTAATGAGCACGCCGAATGAGAGCGGGAAAACGCAGGTTGTGGTGCCGCTTTTGGGGCTGGGTTGCATGGCGGCATTTCCCGGTGCAACGGTTTACTCGACGGCTGGTGCCGAAGCGCA
>JAKQQT010000441.1 GCA_029564025.1 Armatimonadota bacterium
GACTCGCCTGGCCGCCAGCCCCGCCGTGCTGTGGCGCGACATCCTTTCCGCCAACCGTGAAAACACCATCACGGCTCTGTCGGCCTTCGCCGAAGAATTGACACGCGCCGTTGAAGCCATGCGCGAAGATGACGACATCGAGAGCCTCTTCGACCGGGCCGCCGAGGCCCGCACGCACCTCGTCCGCGAGTGATACCTCAAGGAGACAGTCCATGCCCACCCGTTCCGTAATCCTTCATGACAACGCCGTTATTCTGGACGGACGCCGCATTCCCCTTTTCAGCGGAGAGATTCATTACTGGCGTATCTTCCGCGAACGCTGGCGCACGGCACTGCAGTCGATGAAGGACATGGGCCTGCAGGGGGTTGGTGTGTACATTCCCTGGTATGACTGCGAGATTGCGCCCGGAAACTGGGATTTCACCGGGCGAACCGCGCCGCAGAGGGATATGGTCGGTTTCCTCGAGTTGTGCGCGGAGATGGAGATGTGGGTGCTGTTCCGGCCCGGCCCCTACATTTATGCGGAAGTCCGAAACCTGGGCGTTCCGGACCGTGCGACGCCGTATCACCGCCTGCACCCCGAGTTCCTGAAGATGGCCCGCGGGTACATGGAAGCGGTGACGGAGGCGGCACGGCCGTTTATGGCCACCAACGGAGGGCCGATTGTCGTGTGGCAGTCCGACAACGAAATCGATCCCTCCATCCCGTATTTCGAAACACAACTCGGCTTGGCCGGCGAGCCCGGAGTATTCCAGCAGTGGCTGGCAACGCGGTACGACAGCATCGGCGCGTTGAACGAGGCCTGGGGAACCCGATATGCGTCGTTCGACACGGCTCGCGCCTGGTGCCGGCCGCCGGTGTATGACGATCCCCGCGAACGTCGGCGCTGGCTGGACCTGATTGCGTGGAAATGGGACTACATCGACGAGTACGCGAACTGGGTGTCCAACACCTTCCGCGAACTCGGAGTCGATCTGCCCCTCCTGATCAACATGTTCCCAGGTGTGGGCGAGCACCACTGGCGGCGTATGCAGGAGGCCGGCAACTTCATCGGGCTGGACAACTACCCGGCCAACGAGTTCCGCGCGGAACCGAGCGAGCACCGGCGGTTCATCGAGAAGGTTCGCTACAACGCGTGCGTCTCCAATCTGCCGTACCTTGCCGAGTTCGAGAGCGGCGT
>JAKQQT010000454.1 GCA_029564025.1 Armatimonadota bacterium
AACTCGATGATCCCGTCATTAGCAAGGATCGTGAGAGCATGCTGGTTCGGCACGCCCTGGCGGTAACCGTCGCCGTCGCTGAGGGTAAAAAGCACGAATTCGCCGGGTTCTGCCGCGGAGTCGTTGATGACGGTCACCGTGAAGTTGGTTCGGGTTTGCCCCGGCGCAAAGGTCACGGTCCCCGCGGGACTGACGCTGTAATCCGCTCCGGCCGTAGCATTGCCGCTTTGCAGGTAGGACACGTTGACCGGCGTGCCGCAGGGCCACTCGAGGGCAAGATCCACGGGCACGGCGCCGGCACTTTCCGCAACGGTCTGCGTGGGCGTCAGGAACCACACGCGCGGCGGCAGGGCTTCCAATGAAACCGCATCCAGGGTTGAATAGCCGGGTATTTGTCCGCCGTACCCATATCCGCTGGCTTCCCATCGCAGCACATGAGCACCTGGCTCAATGTCGCACATGAAAGTGTGCGGGCCGGGTTCCCATGCGTCGAAGGAGACATAAGAGTTATTGGTGTAAAAATTGAGGTTCGCGTTGCCGACATTTTCGTAGGTGAAGGTGAGCCGGCTCGGCACGGTCGGTGTGGCCAAAAGGGACAGCCAGGAGTCGATGCTTGAGCTGCCGGCCAATGGAACGGCGCTTCGCGCCAGCGAGCCGTTGAGAGCCTCCTCGTCTAGGATACCGAACCAGCCGGGCGACTCCTCGGTGTCGGATGGCGTGCGCGATAGCGGCACACGCGATCCGATCGTGCCAAAGCCAGACATCATGATGCCGGTATCGATGTCCGCTCCGGGCTGGTCGATGGCGATGTCCAGCGTCGGACCCAGATAAATGACAACTGATGCGGAAAGCGAAACAATGTATCCTTCGCCGTACGGCTTACGGAGCTTGATCCAGACCGTTTTTGCTCCGAAGCCCTCCGAAAGCGTATATGTGATCGTCCCTTCAGGCAGCGTGTTCCATGTGGCATTGGAGAACGACGCATCTTCGCCGACCGCATATTCGGTCGGCTCGTTGATGCTAAGTACAGTAAGCTGAACCTCGCGGTTGGCGGTGCCGCCGGCACCCTGATTAATCTGGAGTTGGGTGATTTCAGGCATGCCGTCGTTGTCGATCAGGGTGAGCGTGTGGGAGGCCACGTTCGCACGATAGGTATTGGTGGGGGCGAGGGAGACGGTGATGGTTTCGGGATACTCGGGGTCAGCGTCCTCTATGAGAGTGACGTAAACGTTCGTTTCCGTCACGCCGGGCTCAAAGACCAACGTGTCGGGGATTGCGGTATAATCGATGCCGCGCGTCGCCGAGCCGCCGAACACCAGCGCAAAGGCGGTTGTTGCGTCGGGCGGTTGGGAAAGCGTGACGGCGAGTTGCAGCGCGCCGTCGGATTCAATCTGCTCGGAAGCCGCATCGCTGAACGACACGATCGGCAGCACATCCCCTTGCCACTCATAAGCCCCCATGTCTGGCAAAACACCAGAGATGCGTGGCTGTCCGTCAAGGTCCGTTGCGCTTGCAGAATAGTCGGCGCTGCCGCCGTTGATGCAGAGCGAGTGCAGGGTCAGCCGCAGGTCGGCCCAGCCGTTCGTGTCGGCAAAGCGCGGATCGGTCGTGATGACGGCCATCGCATCCTGAGGCGCAGGGGTCACGCAAGAGTATCCGATCGATCCCCACAGTGTGTTAGGGGTTTGCGGGGCATCGTTGTAATATGCGATCGAGTTGTACAATGAACACCATGCCGCACCGCCACCCTGCTCGGACGCAGTGTTGCCGACAAGCGTGCAGTGATACAGGTTACACGAGGATGCGCCACCGCCAAAGCGGGCTGTGTTGTTGATAAAGACACAGTTGTCGTGGCGCGTGGAACTCATTGCGCCGCCGCCCTCTGACGCGGCACGGTTGCCTATGATCCGGCACTCGTTCAGTTGCCCGTAACAGGTGCCCCCGCCGTTGTTTGCGGCATTGCCGGCCACCACGCAATTCGAAAGGACAATGTTCTCGTTTCCCAGATACGCACCGCCACCCATGCTGTCCACGTTCCATTCGTTCGCGGCGGTATGTCCATTTGTCAGGGTGAACCCCGCGATCAGCGTGCCCGCGAAGGTGGCCCGCACGCAACGAACGGCATCCGGCCCCAGTCCGTGCACGCCGGCTCCCGGCGCACCGACGATGAACGTCTGGGCAGGACCTGCGGCTGCGCGCAACGTGAGCGCCTTGTCGATGATCACGCGGTTGGTGAGGCTGTCATATCCCTCGCCGGCGGATCCTTCAGGACGCCCGCCTTCCGCATACAGGCCCGGCGCGGCCAGCACGATATCCCCCTCGCTCGCGGCGTCGACAGCCGCTTGCAGCGTTCGTTTGGGCGTGCCGGCGGTCAAGCCGTCATTGGCGTCGGACCCGTTGACCGCATCAACATAGTTCGTCGCGGCTTGTACAGACACGGCGAACAAGAATCCTATGCAGCCATTCAATAAAAGGGGGGAATTGATTTTCATGACACCCTCCAGGCGTTAGGGCGGGGACGTTTTGATGCACAAAAACAGGTAACGGCTACAACATGAACAGACCGAAAGTGTCTGTAGTATATTGCGTTGGCGCAGCGGTGGCAAGCATGGA
>JAKQQT010000455.1 GCA_029564025.1 Armatimonadota bacterium
GCGCTGTTCGTCGCGCAACGCCCCTGCCAGTCCACACCCGCACCGAAGTTCGCCACCCAGCCGAGGCCGGTGTTGGGCAGCGCACCAGCCGTGGCATTCCAGTAATTACCCATGTAGACGTAGAACGTGTGCCAGCCGGCAGTCAGCGTAACTTGCGGACCGACATAGAGACGGTTGTAATCGACTTTGACACCCGTCAGACGATTGACATCGTCGTTCCACTGCACAACAAACGTGTTGTCGATGCGGATCGAGATGTCGCGGGCGATGGAAGAGACGAAGTTACAGGTGACGCTTTCCCCTTCCTCGCCGGGAACGCGGATGTAACCCGTATAGTAGTGCGTTTGGACGTGGGCGGTCGCATTGTCAGTGCCCGTTGTCGGGCGCCACGGCTGATAGGCGTAAGAAAGCCCCGAACGGTCCACGCCCTGGAACGGGACCGTTGACCGCGGAGCCGTGTCGTTATAATTTCCGCCCACCATCCACGCATAGTACCAGTTGAGTCCCGAGGGCGTGCTCGGGACAGCGGCGCCGAAGCGCACCGTGCCGCCCTGGATGTCCGTGTCGCCCAGCACCCTGAACGCGGTAAAGGTCGTGAAGACGTCGCCCCCCTTCTTCGTGAACGACTTCACCGTGCTCGCGTTCAGGCGGCTGGTCGCGTTCGTGATGGTGGCGCGCCCATCGACGACCAGATCCGGAAGATCGTAGGTGTTGGCCGAGTAGGTGTTCGAATGGTAGAGATGGAGCGCGGCGTTCTTAATCTTGAACGGGGCGCCGTTGGAGGGGACGGCGCCGTTCGCGATCAGCGAAACGCCGCCGGTCACGGCGAGATCGCCCAAACCGGCCCGCCCGACGAAGTCAATGCCGCCGGCGAAAGCGTTCGTGGGGCACGCGAGCTGCAGCCAGCCGCCCAGAGTGGCGGTGTTGAAGGCGTCGGAGACGAACCCTCCATCGCCCTTGACCTGCCCCTCAAGCGTCACGCCCGTGTTCACCGGTAAAACGTTCGTGACCGTGCCCTCGAGGGTGACGGTGCCGACGATGTTGTTCGTCGCGGAGGTCTTCCCAAAGTAAATGCCATATAAATCGCTCTGGAGAACCGAGGCCTCTTTCATCACGAAGTTGTGTTTATGGGCGCTTAACGC
>JAKQQT010000457.1 GCA_029564025.1 Armatimonadota bacterium
CCTTCTATCCGGAGACGTATGAGATCGTTGTCACGAACCAGGTCGAGCAGATCGTCACGAACGACACCCTCGTAGCCACCAACCTTGTCGACGCCGTCACGACCAACGTGTACACCTACGCGAACACGACGAACGCCTCCGTGCACTGGGTCGCTGAGCCGGAGATGACGACGAACCGCCTGGCCGGACAGATCGGCGTCACCGACCCCGACCCCTATCCCGTTCTGATGTGGTCCGATCCCGAAACGTCGCGGCCCGCCACCAATGTCTTCCTGGGGTTCATCGACAGCGCCGGCGCGACCAACCTCTTTTTCTCAGAAGGCCAGACCAATCACCTGCAAGCGTTCTACGCCACGCCGCCGGACGGCATTTTCGTGGTGTCCAGCAACGGCCTCAGCGGCGTCCTTTCAACAAATGCCGCCACCGCCCTGTTTGTGGCGCCCTGGTCACCCGACGCCCCGCTGGAGGTCTCGCTTCAGACCAATCTGGTTGTCGTCACGGAGGTCGAACCGCTGCCGCCGCTGCCCATGCCCCCCGAACTCGGCGCCACGCTCGACGCGCTCTTCGGCATGCTGCTCGCGCCCGAGCTTAATCTTGACACGTCGGATAAGCTCTTCGACTTCCTGATGCTGCGCCCAAACGAGTTTGACCAGTGGGATTTCCTCGATAATTACCTTGCACAATACCCCTTCATCCAGCAAACCATCATGCCCGCTGTGTCGCGCCCTCGTACCGACAACCTATTTCCTGAAGACCGGATTGACCTTACTGACGACAACTGGCCCATTCCAAAGTTCCGCGGCACAGAATTCGAAGAAAGTGGTGAAACGGTCGCAGAGATCTTTGATAAGCTTTCTCCTCCCCCCGACGGAAACTCCTTCACCCCAAAGAACGGCGATGAGGGCTTCGGCACTTACATCACGATCTATCCGCGAAAGACCGTCTCTTTCCCTGAAGAAATCGTCCCGGAACTGCCCGATGGTTCTGTGGATCCGGATGGCGTTACCGTCACAAACTACTATGCGCTCGGCTCTCAGTCCGAATTTGTCCTTTATTTCCGCCCGGTTGTTACGCTGGACGATAAAGAGGGCGTATCACTCACAGCGACCGCGACGGCAGACGGCACCCTCGTTGTTGACATTCTTGACGAAGCCCTGCTCGTACGTGAAACAGCCAACGTCCAGCCCTTCCATTCCGTCACCAACATCTGTGTCGCCGATCCGCGCCACAACGCATCCTTCCGCTGTTGGCGTGGCTTCCCGAATTCCACATACAAAAACGAACCCAACGACTGGGATTCCGCCATCGGCACGACCAACCTGAATACAGAAGTCACCGAATATCCCTTCATTCACTTGAACAGGCCGCTCGCCTCGATCGGGGAGATCGGGCATGTCTATACATCGCCCGACCGGTTGAACCTCTCCGGCTTTTTCGAATCACCGGTCAAGTACGACGAGGACATCCCCTTGCACGACACGATCAGCTTCGCCACCCGCCCCGGCGCGGCACTGCTCGACCTGTTCACCCTTCACGCGACACCGTCCAATCTGCCGCCCCATCAGACCGGCGTCCCTTGGCGCGGCCTCGTGCAGGCCAACACCGATCACCCG
>JAKQQT010000470.1 GCA_029564025.1 Armatimonadota bacterium
CCAGCCTGAACTACGCAATGCAACAGGCCGCCGAGAAGGCCGTCACCGAAGGCGCGCAGGCATCGATCCGGGCACGGCGCATCAATCCGCAGACCCAGGTGGCTCTCACCTGCGTCGATCCTCACAACGGGTACATACGGGCGTTGGTCGGCGGCGGGATTGGACCAAATCGCAGTTCAACCGGGCCATCAACAACAAGCGGCAACCCGGTTCCACGTTTAAGTTGTTCGTATACACAGCTGCGCTGGAGTCCGGCTGGTCGCCCTACCGCCGTGTTCAGGACGCCCGGCGATCCTGGAAAACAGCCGGCGGCAAGGTATGGAGTCCACAGAATTACGATTACCGCTACCGGGGTTCCGTCACCCTGAAAACCGCGTTCGCTTTGTCCATCAACATGGCCGCCATCAACACGGCGGAAGCCATCGGCATCAACAACGCCATCAAGGTGGCGCGACGGCTGGGCCTGAAAGGAAAGTTGGAGCCCAACCTCGCCACGGCAATCGGCGCCGGAGGAGCCAGTACCCTCGAAATGGCCTCGGCATACGGAGCCTTCGCCGTGAAGGGTTCGTACATCAGTCCCGTTTCCATAATCGTGGTGAAAGACCGCGACGGCAACGATCTGGAACGCTACGATCCCCAGGTGGTGCTGGCCGTAAAGGCGAATGTTGTCGAAGATATGTGCGAGATGCTTCGAGCCGTGATCACACAGGGCACAGGTCGCAAAGCGGGCGCCGTGCCGGACGCCTACGGCAAAACAGGCACCACCCAGGACCTGCGCGACGCCTGGTTCGTCGGTTTCACCCCGCAGTTGTCCACGGCGGTATGGGTTGGCAACGACGCTTACACCCCTATGCCGCGGGCTTCGGGCGGTGATGTCTGCGCTCCGATCTGGGTCAATTTCATGAGTCAGGCGCTGAAGCTGAATCCGCGCAACCGCCCTGACTATACGAACACTTCTCCATCAGGTCAGCCGGGCGGAGAATCCACAGCTATCGGATCGGACGGCCCTCTCCGATTGCGCATCTGCCCGGATTCCGGCCAGATTGCCACCAACCGTTGTCCGCACTGGAACACCCGCCGGTTCAAACCCGGTGAAGCGCCGACCCGCGCGTGCGAACTGCACCCGGGCAGTCCGTTGAATCCGGTACCACAGGCCTCCGCGACAAATTCCGCCGACTCCACGCCCGCGCCGGTTCCCATCGACATTATCCCGGACAACACGCCGCCCGTGGAGGAAATCCATATCCGCGATGATGGCGGAAACAACGAAACCCGGACGGAAGCCCCGACGAAGCCGCGAACGGATCCTATCATCACGGTTGATATCTGCGCGGACAGCAACCAACGGGCCACTTATTACTGTCCCGCCACCAGAACGATCCGGGTTCGGCAATCCGAGGCGCCCAAATCGGAGTGCCCGTTACACCGTCCTCCGAATCCTTAGCAGGCAACCGGCGATGGGCGATATCCTCGTGGGAACGTGTTCGTGGTCGGACAAGAGCCTCGTCGGGAGTTTCTACCCTGCCGGGCTAAAGCCGGTCGATCAGATATCGCATTACGCACTGCAATTTCCGACGGTTGAGATCAACAGCAGTTTCTACGCCATACCGGCGCCTCACGTCTGCGCCTCGTGGGCGGAGAAAACTCCACCGGGATTCATCTTCCACGCCAAAGCCTTCGGACCCATCACGACGCACAAAACGGAGTGGAACGGGGAAGCACACAGGCGGGCGACGCCGGAGATGCTGAGGGTGTGGGAAGAATCGATGGAACCGCTAGAATCGGCCGGCAAACTCGGCTACACCCTGTTGCAGTTCCCCCGCTGGTTTATGCCCAATCGCGAAAATCGGGATTACATCGCCTGGTTGCGCGATTCCATGCCCAACGCGCGACTGGCTGTCGAGTTCCGCAACGCCTGGTGGCTGAAGGAACCGGAACCCCTGCTGAAGTGGTTGCGCGAGCGGGAGATGGCTCACGTGTGCGTGGATGAGCCACAGACCAGCGACAAAGCCAGCGCTCGTCTGGTAACGGCCGCCACCAGATCGGATTTTGCGATTCTGCGCCTGCACGGACGCAACACGGAATCGTGGGAGAAACCGAACGCGGGTGTGAACGAACGGTTCAACTACAACTACTCCGACCGGGAAATCCACGAGGAGATACTGCCCACCGCACGCGCGCTGGCAAATTCCACGGAGCGCACGTTTGTGCTGTTTAACAACGTCCACAACGGATACGGGGTTCACAACGCCGTTGTGTTGTTGCGGGCGCTGAGCGCGGAGATCCGCACAACCACGCTGTTCGGCTAACGACCGGCCTTTTGGTCGTCCTCTTCATCGGCCCCGTTCTCAAGGTCTTTCAAAAGCACATGGGCGGCTGATCGGCACGCGCGCGGGCACAGCACCTCACCCCAGTAGCCCACCTGAGCCGACATCACATTGGCGTATCCCGGTACCATCAGTGATTGAACAATCGCGGGTATGCCTTCGCCAATCAACAGACGGCTGACCATCTCCGCCTGCCATTCATCGGAGGCACGAAACACAACTTCCCACCCTTGTTCCCGCGGTTTCGGTTTCAATGCTTATGCTCCGGTATCACGCGGAGAAGGCAGGAATTTGCCGACAGCCTCCGCCATCAGGTCGCCGGCTTCGTTGCGAATCTCGGCACGGCACAGCAGAATCCTGCGCCCTTCCGGCTTGAACCCGAGCAGAGTCAAGGGTTTCTGGATTGGCACCGGCTGTCGGTACCGGACAGTCAATTCGGCGGTCGGCGAGAGGTGTCCGCATCGGTAGACGATCTGGCCCATCATCTCGTCCAGCACAAGCCCCAGCATGCCCCCGTGTACAACACCGGCCCAGCCCTGGTACTCGGCCCCGGGGGTCCAGTGGCTGACCAGTACGTCCCCTTGCCATTCAAACTGGAGATGAAGTCCGCGCGGATTGTCGGTACCGCAACCGATGCACACCCTCAAGTCCTTCAACAGAAGCTTATCATCCGGCATCGATACGTCCCCTTTCCTTTCCCGCATAAAACTCGCATTCTGCCGTAATCGGGCATCGATCGCAAGCGGGCTTCGCCGGACGGCACAAGACGCGCCCGTGCCGTATCATCTCCACGTGGAACGGAAATACCAGTTCCGGTGGTGTGATGCTGTCCATAATGTCGTGAGCCTCCTCTGCGGTTGCGCGTTCAGGTACGAGGCCGAGGCGCCGGGTGATGCGTCCAACATGGGTATCCACGGGCATAACGGGGCGTCCCATCGCGAAACACAGAACGCAAGCGGCGGTTTTCGGACCCACGCCCGGAAAAGAGCGCAGGTATTCCTTCGCCTGCCCGTCAGTCCAGTCCAGCAGTGCATCGAGTGAGATTGAACCGAACTGCGCGCGAATGGTCCTCAGCGCCGCCTGGATGCGGGCGCCTTTGATGGCGGGAAATCCTGCCGGTCGCACGGCTTCGGCAACCTCCTCCGGAGCCGCGTCGGCCACGTCGTCCCAGTCGGGAAAACGCTCGCGCAAGCGTTGGTATGCCCTGTCGCGGTTGACGTCGTTAACGTTGTGGCTCAGCAAGGTTTCAACCAGCATTTCCACCGGATTACCCGGCCCGTCCCACACCGGTCGACCGTATGTTGCCGCCAGAGCGGATTCGCACCTGCGGATTTTGGCGGTTGCGTCGTCCCTCACGTCGTCAACTCCGATTGGTAGATCATACGGGTCACCTCTCTGCGCGCGGCATCCAGCAGGGCAAAAACGGATTCCGGCGAGCGATCGGACAGAATCCTCAACGCTTGGTCCGGATGCTCGACGAGGAAGGCCAATTGATCGTAAAGCGGCTTCGAAACGGTGACGGGCCAGTGTGCCATCGCGCCCGAACCAACGGATTCCCGCTGAACCGGTTCAGCTACGCAAATATCAGCAAGCGCCGACCATTCGCGCAAACGGAACTGGATGGAATCCAGTGCAACGCCCATCTGTGTCAGCGTCGGATTGTGAAGCGCACACGCGGAGATGACCGCTGTCCGGAACCTGTCGAAGACGCGCTGAAGACGCTCGGTTGGGAACTCAGGCTTTTCCGATGGCTTTGGCGACAAATCCACCGGCTTCTTCCAGGCGTTGGGCGGCAGTAGCGGGGTCCAGACCGGTTAACAGCATCACGGTGGCCACTTTTACCCGGCAACCGCTGGTCTGCAGGGCCAGTGCCGCGTCTTCAGGCGAACAGCCGGTAGCGGTCACCAGGATGCGGCGGGCCCGATCGCGCAGTTTCACGCTCAGCGGATTCAGGTCAATCATCAGGTTTCCGTAAGTTTTTCCGATGCGTACCATGCTGAGAGTGGACAGCATATTCAAGACCATCTTCTGGGCTGTGCCCGCCTTCAGACGCGTAGAACCCTGGATGGCCTCGGGACCCGTGACAACCAGAATGGAAAGCTCGCAGTGCTTGCTGATGGCGGCGGGATCGCAGTTGCTGACGCCAATGGTTCTGGCGCCAATCTCCCGAGCCTTGTCCAACGCGCCCAGAACGTAGGGAGTTCGGCCACTGGCGGTTGACCCGACCACGACATCACCGGCGGACACACCGGCCTCAACAAGATCGGAAGCACCTTTCTTGGGATCGTCTTCGACGCCTTCGGATGAATCGGTCAGGGCCTTGGGTCCACCGGCGATGATGGCTGTCACCCGGTCGCGCGGAACGCCAAATGTCGGCGGGCATTCGCTGGCATCGAGGGAGCCAATCCGGCCGCTGGTTCCAGCGCCGACATAGAAAAGCCTGTGTCCCTGGCGAAAGGCCTCGGCGATCATGTCGACACCGGCGGCGATGCTTGGAAGGACGGCTTTAACGGCTCCCGCGACCAGCTGGTCCTCGGCGTTCATCAACCGGCAGGCGTCAAGCGTGGAAACCTGGTCGATTTCCAGTGTGCGGGTGTTGCGACCTTCAGTCTGCAGGTTGCCAAGGTTTTCGTTCATGGTGGTGGCCTCGGACGTAGGAACGTTTGGTGATGCGAGGCAACGGCACGCGTGAGGCCGGTCCTTCACAAGAATTATAGACCATACGCCCAAGATGGGCACTCGCTTATGCGTTTCGTTAAGCCCCCCTTAAGAGAGGTTCCGCATGATGTTCTTGTGATTGTTTCGCAACCGGACATCCCTTGACTTTCCGTCAGTGGCAAGTCCTGCAGGATGCCCATGTTTGACACCTTTTGGCAGTATGCCAAGGCTTTAAACTGACATGGGTCGGATTCCGTCAGGCCGGTCCCGTCCGAAGGTCACTTCATCGTCCTCTCACAGAAGGAGAACGCAGATCATGCGAACTTTGACTCAGCGCCTCAGCGTGCTGACCGCATTTGCCGCGCTTGTGTTGACTCTTGGTTTATCACCGGCAAAGGCGGCCGGAGACGTGGTCATCAGCCAGGTCAGCGGCGGTGGCGGCAGTTCCGGCACCATTTACAAGAATGACTTTATTGAACTCTTCAACCGAGGCGCAACCACTGTAACACTTACCGGGTGGTCCCTTCAGTACGCGTCTTCAACAGGAACTTTCAACGGCAAACTGGACCTGAACGGAACCATTGCCCCCGGCAAGTATTATCTGATCCAACTGGGCGGAGGCACGACAGGCGCGGACCTGCCGACTCCAGACCAGACAGGTTCTCTCAATCTCAGCGCCACCAACGGCAAGGTGGCCCTGGTCAGCGACACGACTCTGCTGGGCGCCAACACCTCGCCGACAGGACCGACCATCATCGATTATGTCGGCTATGGAGCCGCTAACGCCTATGAAGGTACCGCCGCCGTTCCTGTGCTGTCGGCCACAACCGCGGCTCTCCGAAAAGGCGATCCGCGCGGAATGATAGATACCGACGACAACGCGGCCGACTTCACCGTCGGAGCGCCCGATCCGCGCAACTCCTCTTTCGGCGGGGTCAATGGACCCTCGGTCTCCAACGTCACCTTTAATCCCGCTTCAGTGGACGCAGGCGGAAATTCTCTTCTAAGCGCCACCGTCACCCCGGGCACCAATCCGACCATCACATCCGTGACGGCGGACCTGACGCCCGTAGGCGGTTCTGCCACTGCGCCCCTTGCACTGTCCGGCGGCGTCTACACCGCAACGGTCACTGTCGCGGCGGGAACCACGGCAGGATCCAAATCCATCACCGTGACAGCCACCGATGCCGCTAGTCTGACTGGCACGGGTTCGGCCACTCTTACGGTCAATCCGTCCGGCTTCCTCACGGTCGCCCAGGCTCGTATGGTAACCGATCCCAATGCCGTCAACGCCGTCCGCGGTATCGTCACGGCCTCAAGCACCGGCAATATCTACATTGCCGACGATGACGGTTCGGCCGGCATCCAGGTGTTCGACGGCAGTCCGCAGAGCGGTGTCTTCGGCACGCTGTCCGACTCCACCACCCGTGCGGTGGTTGTGGGCGACGAACTTATCGTCACCGGCAGGATCTACGAGTATCGGGGAGAGATGGAGTTGGACGCCTCCACAGGTGCGCCCGCCAGCATTGTCATTAACTCCAGCGATAAGCCTGTGCCGGCTCCGACGGTGGTGACCGTAGCCCAGGCAACGGGAAGCGACACCTACGAAGGCCGCCTGATTACCCTGAACAACGTGACCGCGGTAACGAAACCGGCGGGTGTTACCAGCACCAGCAACACGCCGCACTCGTTTATCGTGCAAGATTCCGCGGGAAACCAGATTCAGGTCTCCATCTATCGAAACGCGACAACGCGCTACCTCACGCCTCCCGGCCCGGTAGCCAACCCGATCACGGCTTCCGAAGATCCGGAGAACCCCGGTCTGTATATCCTGCCGGACATCGTCATCGGCAACATTTACAACATCAGCGGTCCGCTGGGTGAGTTCAACACGAACACACCTCCGAAGCAGATAAAACCGCGCGATGCGAACGACCTCGCTTTCGTGGGAGTCGGACTGATTACCGGCGCGACCGCCAATCCAACCAACGTGGAACGCGGCGGCTACACAACTCTTACCGTCAAGACCAATCCGATTCCCGGTCCCGTCGTAACCGCCAATCTCTCCGCTTTTGGCGGTTCGGCGAACCAGGGCCTGCCGTACAACGGCGTGGACGCCTACGTATACGACCTGTACATTCCGGCCAATCAACCGCTTGGCCCGACGGCGATTCCCATCAAGGTTACCTACGGCTCCGATCAAGCCACGACCACGATTAACGTCAGCATCTACTCCTCCGGCATTATTACCATCGCCGAGGCGCGTTCGCTGGCCGACAACACCCAGGCAACCGTTTCGGGTGTCATCACCAGCAAACGTTCCGGCGCTGTCAAGTGCTATTATCTGCAGGACGACACCGCCGGCATCTACCTGTACACCAACGGCGCGGACGCCGCCCTCGTGGAAGGCGACACCGTGACTGTGACCGGCGTGAAGAAGACCTACAACGGCCAGGTGGAACTGGACTACACCAACGTATCGGCGCCGGGAACCGGCAACGTTCCGGCTCCTGTAGCCATCACGGCGGCTCAGTGGTCCGCCAACGCCGGCAAACTGGCGACAACCACGTCACTGTTGATTACCGGCACCCGGTCGGCGGGTAGCAACTACGTCTTCCTGGTTACGGACGGAACCGCCACGGGCGAAATCTTCATCTCCTCGCTGGCGCTCGTCGCAAACGGCGGCGACATCACTCCGGAGAATATTGCCTCCATGGCAATCGGTTCCGCCTGGGACGTCACCGGCCCGGTGGACTCTATCCTGAGCGGCACCACGCTGGTGTGGCAGATAAAGCCGCGCCGATGGTCCGACATCGTCGCCGGCACTCCGCCCGCGGGTGTGAAGGGTGACGTGGACAAGAGCACCACGGTTACCAACGCCGACGTTATCCTCGCCCTGCGCGTGGCCGCCGGTATGGTTTCCGCCTCCGACCCGTCCGTCAGCCTGAACAACGGAGACGTTGCCCCGGCGACCCTGGACGGCAGACTGACGATCCTCGACGCGGCGCGCATCCTGCGCTCGCTCAATGGACTGGAAACACTCTGATTCCCGAACAAACGGGATTGATGCGGACGCCGCTGTCAGTTGGCGGCGGCGTCCGAAAATGCGCAGGAGAACACGACACGTGACCGTAAAAAGCAAAGCCTTCACTCTGATCGAACTTCTGGTCGTCATTGCGATCATCGCGATACTGGCCGCCATTCTGTTCCCTGTGTTTGCCAAAGCCAGGCAGAATGCCCAGAAGACGACCTGTTCTTCCAATCTGAAGCAATTCGGGAATGCCTTCCTGATGTACGCCGATGACTACGAAGGCCGATTTCCCTCGCCGGGTGGCGCGGCGACCTACGTCTCCGCGTGGGACCATGACAACGGCAGGACGCTGAACTCGTACATTGCTCGCGGTGAGCGAAAGAAGGGCGCCGATCCCGCCATATGGGCCTGCCCCGCCTATATGGGTAAAACAGGCGGCCGCTCCGGCCAGTACGCCCCGCGCGGTTACGGGATGAACTCATATCTGCGCGGTATCATGATCGATCGCGAATACCCCGGCTCCTATCCGCCGGCCCCCTCCGACTGGGAAATGGGAATCTCCATGAGCCAGATTCGCAATGTGGCGAAAACGGTTCTGCTGTACGAGGGATCCTACAAGACGACCGCCGGCGACACCTTCGGTTACGTTGGCCGCACCGGAACCATCACGATGGTTCAGGGTTACTACCGTACCGCCGCGGAAGCGCCCTCAGGAACATCATTCGGACCCGGGTACCACAACGGGATGAACTGTTACCTCTGGTGTGACGGGCACGTGACGTCGATGAAGCCGGAGACCAGGGGCGAATTCCCGGACGGCTACCCGACTACCGTCGACAACAACAACTGGTACGCGATGAAGCGGCGGTAACACTGTTTGATTACCCTAACCCCCCGTCCCCCTTCCACGCCTGGGAAGGGCGTGCCCGTCAGGGACGGGGGGTTAGGGCAACGTGCCCCTACGCCTTATCGGCCAGGAATCCCCTCGCGATGCGCGCGTTGGACAGGGCCGCGTCGCGCAACCTCTGCGCCTCTCGATGCACGTTCTGACACGCCGAATCCCGAACCGCCCACGCCGCATCGAACGCCGTCAGAACACCTTTGGCGGTCGCCCCGGCCATCGACATGCCCGGCGCGCGGATTTCATCAAGCAACGCGGTCACCTTCGGATCGTAGGGTAAACCAAGCACTGGCGTTCCAACCGCCGCCGCGAAGATCAACGCGTGCAGACGCATGCCTATCACGAAACTGCACTGCCGAGTAAACGCCATCATCTCGGCCGGATGATACGCCCCGTGCAGGCACAAGGTTCGTGCGTGAGCGCGCTCACTCATCTGATATGCGAGGACCTCGTCTTCCGGCCTCTGCATCGGCAATAGCACCGGCGTAAGGCCGCGTTCTTTTAATCCGTCCGCAATCCCCGCCCCAATATCGGCAACATCCAAACCCGGCCACGCGCGCAAAGCCAGGCCGACCGCTGTTCCGTCAGTCGGCAGTCCCTGCCGCTCCCATATCAGCCTCGCACGTTCCCTCGGCGCCGGCTCCAGCGCCCAAACCGGATCGGCTGTCACATAGGCAGGCGGTTTTGAGACACCCAGCGACTCCAGCAAAGCGCGACTGGCTGTATCGCGCACGGTGATGGCTTGTACGCGGTTAAGCACGGTACGGACCGCCGCGCGGGACGTTGGCAGTGTCAACGGGCCGATTCCCTGCGCGTACAGAAACACAGGCCGCCGGATCATGCGGGCCGCCAGAATGACGTACAGGTAGTAAAAAACGGATCGGGCGCTTGTGGCGTCCTGAAGAAGGCTTCCCCCGCCCTGGAACAGGGCGTCGGCGTTCGGCAGGGCGCGGAAGAGGTCTTTGCGGCGAACGGCGCGGATGCCGTGATCGCGCAGGGTTGCTGACGGATCGCCGGAGAGCACGGTCAGATCCGGGTCGCCGCCGTGGGAACGCAGAGTCCGCGCAATCGCCGCGCACACGGCTTCGTCGCCGGCGTTCCCGAAACCGTAGTAGCCCGAAAGAAGAACGCGGGGCCTTGACGGCGCGGCGCTCATGGCGTCACGCCTTTTTCCGGCGCGGTGAACGGCGGGAGGCGAGGTTCACCGCAATCCCAATCAGGCCGGCCACCAACGCGCCGGTCCAGATTCCGTTCAACATCCGCACCGCCGAAACCAGTAACGGCGAGTGCAGATGGCAGAAGGTGTTGATAATGGACACCTGCCCTATCGCGCCGACGATGAGCAACGGCACGGCCCAGCGGATCCGCCGAAGCGAAAGCAGGCCCAGCCCGAGGAACAGCGCCGGATGGCCGACCAGGAACTCCTTGGTGCGCGGCCTGGTGCCCAGCAGTTGGTCCAGCAGGGCGCGGAACTTGAGCTCCATCGGCGACACGCCGATGCCGGCATCGTTTCCGCTCCGCGCAATCAGCATCGCCAGGGCGACCAGTGCCAGCACGGCGAGGATACTCCAGCCTATCTTCAACGGCTCGTTCCAGATTGTCATCGCCCGCGTCCTCACCCTCGCGATGGCGGCGGAACGGCCGCCCCGGGACGATACTCCGAACACCAGCATCGCCGCAATGAGGAGGATTGTGCCGACCTGTTGCGCCTTGATACCGCTGAACTCGACAACCTTCACCGTCGCTTCAGCGCTGGACAGCAATCCGACCACACTCAGCGCGCCCAGTAGCGTGCACCCAAAAATCAGGGCGATGTCGCGAAACATTCCGGAACCGCGGTTTGCGTGCGATACGGACTTGCCTTCCAGTTCGGTCCACCGCAGGTCACGCCACAGCGCATAGCCGAGTAAAGGGAACACAATGGAACCCTGCAACGCCGCCAGTTTGCGCCCGATTCCTGCCGCCGGCCCGAGAACG
Source organism: Armatimonadota bacterium (assembly GCA_029564025.1). GTDB lineage: Bacteria > Armatimonadota > DTGP01 > JAKQQT01 > JAKQQT01 > JAKQQT01. The sequence continues at coordinate 10,895 of JAKQQT010000470.1, forward strand.
TCGCACAGCGCGATGAACGCCAGCAGTATCCAGCAACCAAGGCCCAGCGGCCACAAGGACAGCGCCAGCAGAACCGTTCCCGCCGCCACGCCCGCTCCGATGACACAACGCTCCCATACCGGTACGTGGTATTCGTCGAACGGCCGCGCCTGGCCAAGCATGATATCGCGGTCGTCCAACGCTTCGGCGATGGACCGTACGTATTCCGAATTGGCCTGCACGGGGTCCGGATAGGCGCCCGGAAGGACTCGCACATACAGCGCG
>JAKQQT010000471.1 GCA_029564025.1 Armatimonadota bacterium
GAAAAACTCCGTGCGCTGGCCGAGTGGCTGCGAACTCAGTCAAAGGATGTGCGCGAAAAGTTCGCGGACATCCAGCCCGCGATGGAATCAGGCCGATCCGAAATCGCGGAGAACAGGCAGCACATCAAATACATCGAGCAGTTCATTTCCGCGAAGTACCCGGCGGCATTCAAGCCGCAACAGTGGAGCCAGACAGGCGCGGCTGGCGAAACTGGAGACGGACAGCGCAACGGATGAAACAAAGTAGGCCACGATGAAATGGAACACTCAGTCTATTGCACTTCGCCCGGTGCTTGGCGCTACGGTCTCGCGGCCGTCCTGGCCGTTGGGGTCTCACGAAATCACCGAAGAGGACGGCGAAGACGGCGGAACGTTCTATCGACCTGAACAACCGACCTGGCACAACGGAACATCCGCACCTTCCGCAACCACGGGCGACGAAGGCGACTACTTTCTAGACACCGATGACCGCGAATGGTACGGGCCGAAAGGCGCAGAGGACGAAGAGACTGGCGAAGGCTCCTGGCCTGGACCGTTCGCGCTCCCGACGGGCACGTGGAGCAACGGAACCGGCGATCCAGCGGACGGCACCGGCAGCAACGGAGACTACTATCTCGACACCGCCGCGCGTGCGTGGTGGGGTCCGAAGGCCGGCGGGACATGGACAGACACCGGACCGCACCACATCGCGGGCGCATGGGTGGACATCGTTGACGGGCCGGCGGCTAACGGGCTGTTCTCTATACCTGGCTGTTCGATTTCGGCCGGAGACGGGTCGGAAGAGACGACCAGCTTATCCGGTGCGTGCAGCCTGGAACTTGCCGACACCGACGGCAAAAGGATTGCGCTTGTTCCCGTGATAACGGCGACCGGAGAATATGGGAACGTGACTGCGGAGCATGATTCAAATTTGCTGGCCGAATTGGAAAAGCCGGATGTGGTCGCAAAAGCGCGATGGATCGTCACGGGCAGCGCGTTCCTGACGTGGAGCGCAAGCGGGAGTCTAACTAAACTCAAATGAACCCGTGGCGACACAAACACATGCTTCCGCGTCCCATCCTGTTGGGGCGATCC
>JAKQQT010000494.1 GCA_029564025.1 Armatimonadota bacterium
GTCAAGGTTACAGCCCGCATAGCAGGGAAATTCGAGGTGTATGAACAGGCGACCGGAGTGCCCCGATGGAGAAGCGACAGCGGGGAGATCCTGATCGATCTGGTCAAGACCAGCGCCGGATGGAAATTCACCGACATGACCATCAAGTTCGGCGCCGGGTTCTATGCCGACTCTGCAGGCGCTGCGTCCGTCGGATCCCTCGAATGCTTCGGGTTCGGGAGACTGCCGATAAGGGAAGGCTGGTAGAAGACCAGAACGCATACAGAAGGCATACAGAAACGAAGGGCGCGCACCGCAAGGGCGCGCCCTTCGGCGCGAGAAAACCCTCCAGTTTTCAGGAATATCCGTAGACACAGCGAAGAGGAAGCCCTAGATAAAATTGGGGGCACCGCCAGACACGTGCATGCCACATATATGCCTTGCAACATGGCGCACCTAGTAAACCTGGTAACAGCTATTGTAATTAGTGGAGTCTGTTGGCAGAATTCTGGCCGGCTCGCTCGACACGGCGTCCTGCTCTGTTGAGGGGCTCGCGTGCTGACAGTCTTTTGACAGGCTGCCGATGAACCACTGCCCGCTGCCCGTGTGGACAACTACGGCCCCTATGCGAAGGGAGTGATCCGTGTGAAGAATCACAAGCGAAGATCCCTAGCGGCTATCCCGTTGCTCGCTGCAGTTGTGCTGCTGTGTTTTTCGTCGGCGGCCTGGGCCGAGTCCTACGGGGTCACCGGTGTGACGATCAAAGACGTCTGGGGCGACGGCATCGGCGAGCCGCTTGCCCGACCGGGCGGCAAGGTCTGGGTTAGCGCTAAGGTGACCAAGAAAGGAATAAGATGCAAAATCTACATGGGTATTACGATCGGCGGCACTGTGCGGGATCTGGAGCACGTGGGCGCAATCAACTGGGACGGCGACGGCACAAGCACAATGACGTGGTCGTACACCCTGAAATCCGATGAGGCCGACGGCGTCAAGGACGTAACGGTAACGGTGCGGGCCATGGATCTAGCGACTGGCGAATGGTACGGCTCCGCCATGTCCGTCACCCGGCAAAACGGCTTTACGGTGGATGGAACCGCACCCTACTTCGGGGTATGGAGTCCGGTAGGCCCAATACACAACCAAACGTCCGGTGTATTCACCGCGCCAATAGGCGATGCCACGAGCGGTGTGGATTGGGGCAAAACCATAAGCTCAGCGGCGGTGACCGGCGGAACTTTGAGTTCAGCCGTGCAACAGGATGGCAAGGCGTCTATCTCGGTGACGTCGATGAACCAGCCGGGAACTAAGTCTATACAGCTGACCGCGTATGACCGAGCCAACAACACGTCGACCAGCACTCACCGGTTCGAAGTGGTCGATTCGAAGCAGCCCACTATGGGTGCCTGGGAGATAGACGGCACTCCGGTCGCCAGCGGCGTGCGTATCTTCACGGATTCGGCCACGTTCGGGATGACTATCACCGATGACGTTCCCACATTGGGGATTGCGTCGGTGGTTGCCAGCCTCGACGGCGGGGGCGATATGCTGGCGACGCTTGGCAATGACAACCGGTTTGCTGTGGCCTACAGCGGCTTGAGCGATGGTGATCACTCGCTGACGCTCACAGCCACCGATGGATCAGGCAACTCGAACACTTCAACCTTGAGCTTCACGGTCGATGCCGTCGCGCCCGAGTTTTCGAACCCAAGCCCGGTGGACGGACTCGAAACCAACACGAGCGGCATCACCCCGAGCATTCATATCACCCATGCGTCGGGCCGCCTTAAGCCGGACACCATTAAGTGGACGATGACCGGTCCGGATTCTCTCGCTGTGAGCGGCGGGCACGATTGGAGCGCTCCTGTTTCCACGTTCATCCCCGGAGCTTCGGGAACGCCCGCGCCGCTGGCGAAGGATGGGATCTACAGCCTCAAGGTCTACGCCGAGGACGAAGCGGGGCACAAATGCGAGTATCCGCCGTCCGGCGCCTGGCAGTTTCTGCTCGACACAGTCGATCCCGTGATCGACTCCACAGAGCTTAACGTGTACCGCATCATAAACGGCCTTATCTATACGCCTCGTAACGGCGGGGACGGCAGGGAGCTGAAGCTCACCGTGACCGTGTCCGATCCGGGATCGACTCCATCGGGGTTCAACGTGAGTGGCAAGCTAGATGTGGCCGTATCCAGGGGCTCGGCCAGAACCGATCCTGTCGAAGGAAACGTGAGCTACAACCCGGATCCGCGACCGAGTTCGAACAACGAATCGTGGACCGCGGTCTGGACGCCCAAAGCTATGCTGCCCGACGGCGCCTACTGCGTGCAGGTTGTTGCGACTGACGATGCGGGCAACATTACGATAAGCGACAACTTCGAGTTCATAGTAGACGCGACCGCTCCGGATATCCGGGGCAACAGGGCGGAAGTGGGCTTCCTGAACGCCACGAACGACAAGCGGTTCACAAACAGCCGGTCGGTCCGGGTCAAATGGGACAGGCCCTCCGATGCGAGCGCCGGCGGCGCGCCCGGTTCGGGTCTTGTCGGTTACTCGTTCGAGATATGGACTAAGGAAGACGGATGGACGTACGGAGACGGGAAGGGGGCTAAGCTCTATGAGGGCTGGACCGATACAGACTCCGTCCCCTTGCTGGGCCCGCCGCTCAACTATCTCAGGCCCACAGGATCATCCGCGGAGATCTGGCACAGCGATTCGCTGGGGTTGGAGTCGGGTAAGTCATACGGCGCCTGGATCAGAGCGTGGGACATGCTGCATAACGCCTCCGACTGGTTCGATCCACCGTTCATCTTCGACGCGGATCCGCCCGCTGACCCTGGAGTACCGGAGGTGCAGAACCTCAGCGCCGATCGGAGAACGAGGAACAACATGCCCAAGCTGAAGTGGGCTCACTCCACCGATGGGAAGGCATGGGCACAGTCCGGAGTCGATCTTTACGAAATGGAGATGGCCAGGGTAGTGACTCCCCCCCAGCCCACAGTCTGGGACATCTACTACAAGATCGATATTCCGGATGAAGACGTCGACAAGCATCTTCCCGATGCGCCTCTCGCGGGCGACTCCGAGCGGACCGTGTCGACACCGCTGGCCGACGACGAGTATGTAGTGCGCGTCAGGGCAAAGGACGTAGCAGGAAACTACTCGAACTGGGCAGAGATAGCTGCGCCGTTCACCATCGATACTCAGGCTCCGGCGGTGCCGGGAATGCCCGTGACCACGAGCCCGACGAAGAACACCACGCCAACGTGGACGTGGACTGCGGAGACCGACTCCGACTTCCATCACTACAACGTCTATGCAGATGGAGTGAAGGTAGTCTTCGAACCAGACGCCGAACCCACTACGGGTAGCTACACCTCCGCGGCGCTGGGCCACGGCATGCACGTCCTGGAAGTCACGTCCGTTGACGACCTGGGCAACGAGAGCGCGAGGTCCACGCAGGGCCACGTGCTAATCGACACGAGGAAACCCGCAGTGCCGGTGATGAACCCGATGCCTCAGCACAGCAAGCCGGGCCAGATCACGTTCTCGTGGTCGGTCTCCGACGACCTGCTGGAGGTAAGGTACAACTTCCAGTACTCGCTGGACGGTGGAGAGACCTGGGAGGAAACGGTCGAAGGACTCACGGTGCAGTCCTGCACCGTCGACGCAGGCCAGGTGGCGGACGGCAAGGCCGTGGTCGGCCGGGCTATGGCGTACGACGCGGTGGGGAACGGGAGCGACTACTCCGCCTCGGTATCGACCATAATCGACGGCACGGGACCTGACGTGAGCGGGGTCAGTCCGCTCACGGCGTACAGAACGCGG
>JAKQQT010000517.1 GCA_029564025.1 Armatimonadota bacterium
GGTGGCGCCTTTCTTGATTCCGAGAACGGCGTAGTAGTCTTTGTAAGGTTTTCCGGGATTCATGGTTATACCGGCCTTCCCGTGTCAACGAATCCTCCAACCGGCGGTTGTGCGCGGGCCGGAGGATTCGTTACGGCAACTGCTATTCGGTTTTGAACTCGGCGTCGATTACGTCCTCGCCACCGGTGGAGGCGTCTCCGGCCGGTTCGGCGGTTTCGACGGTTTCCGGTTCCGGTTGAGCCTGCTGTTCGCTTGCCGACGCCTGCTGATACAGCAGTTCACTCAACTTGTAAGAGGCCTGCTCCAGTTCGGTCGTGCGTGTGCGGATAACCTCCGCGTCCTGGCCGTTCAGCGCTTCGCGGAGAGACGACATCGCGTTCTCGACCGATATCTTCTGATCGGAAGGCACTTTCTCGCCCAGGTCTTTCAGCGATTTTTCCGTGCTGTAGATCAACGCTTCCGCCTTGTTGCGCGCCTCGGCGACTTCTCTCAGGCGCTTGTCTTCGGCGGCATGGGCATCGGCTTCCTTCATCATCCGGTCGATCTCGTCCTTGCTCAGATTGCTGGAGCCCTGGATGGTGATGCGCTGTTCCTTGCCGGTTGCCTTGTCCTTGGCGCTGACGTTAAGAATGCCGTCCGCGTTGATATCGAAAGTCACCTCGACCTGCGGTACTCCGCGCGGCGCCGGTGGAATCCCGGTCAGGTGGAATCGGCCGAGCGTTTTGTTCATGTTCGCCATCTCGCGCTCGCCCTGCAGAACGTGGATCTCAACGTCGGTCTGCCCGTCGGCGGCCGTCGTGAAGGTTTCGCTCTTGCGGGTCGGGATGGTTGTGTTGCGCTCGATCAGACGCGTCATCACGCCGCCCAGTGTTTCGATACCGAGAGTCAGTGGTGTTACATCGAGCAACACGATATCCTTCACGTCACCACCGAGGATGCCGGCCTGGATGGCGGCGCCCATGGCGACCACCTCGTCGGGATTCACACCCTTGTGCGGCTCCTTGCCACCGGCTAGGCGCTTTACCATCTCCTGGATATGCGGCATACGAGTGGAACCGCCGACGAGGATGGCCTCGTCGATTTTGCCCGGTTCGATCCCAGCGTCCTTCAACGCCGTCTTGAACGGGTTCACCGTGCGCTCGGACAGGTCGCGCGTCAGTTCCTCGAACTTGGCACGGGTCAGCGTCATATCAAGGTGCAGAGGACCGTCGGGTGTCGCGGTAATAAACGGCAGGCTGATCTGCGTCTGTGCCACGCCCGAAAGTTCGATCTTGGCTTTCTCGGCCGCTTCGCGTAGACGCTGAAGCGCCTGACGGTCTTTTCGAAGGTCGATACCGCTGGTTTTCATGAACTCGTCGGCCAGCCACTGCACGATGCGGTTGTCCCAGTCGTCGCCGCCCAGGTGCGTGTCGCCGTTGGTCGCGCGGACTTCCACCACGCCGTCGCCGACTTCCAGCACAGAGATATCAAACGTACCGCCGCCGAGATCGTAGACGATAATCTCTTCATTGGACTTCTTGTCCACTCCATAGGCCAGGCTGGCCGCAGTCGGCTCGTTGACGATGCGCAGAACTTCAAGGCCTGCTATTTCGCCCGCGTTCTTGGTGGCGGTGCGCTGAGCATCGTTGAAGTACGCGGGTACGGTGATAACAGCTTTGGTCACCTTGTCGCCCAGGTATGCTTCCGCGTCTGCCTTGAGCTTGCCCAGGATCATCGCCGAAATCTCCTCAGGCGAGTAGAGCTTGCCGTCCACGTCCACGCGGACGTCGCCGTTGGGACCTTCCACCACCTTGTAAGAGACGTTCTTGATCTCGTCGCGAACTTCGCCGTATTTGCGGCCCATGAAGCGTTTGATACTGCTGATAGTGCGCTCCGGGTTCAGCACGGCCTGCCGTTTCGCCGTCTGGCCGACACGGCGTTCCCCGTTCTTGTCGAAAGATACGACGCTCGGCGTGGTCCGACCGCCTTCCGCGTTGGGTATAACGACCGGTTCACCGCCCTCGATGACGGCCACGACGGAGTTCGTGGTACCCAGGTCGATCCCTACTGTTTTAGCCATATTCCGTTTCTCCTTCGGTATACTTGATTGAGGTTGCATGCAGAGATCGAGCCTCTCGACACGCGCGCCCTTCGCCAACAAAACTTGACATCACGACAAGTATGACTCTTTAGCGTGTCCTTGTCAACCCTATTTGTCCTGACGTGTAATAATCGCGCCGGGATGCACCTATTTTTTCGGGAGGAAAGATGATGTCCAACGTAACGTTGCAGTGGTTAGGCCATTCCACTTTCATCGCCACATCGCCGGAAGGAGCGCGTATCCTGATCGATCCCTGGGTGCACTCCAACCCGGCCTGCCCGGCTCATTGCCACAATCCGGCGCCAATCGAGTTGATTCTGGTAACGCACGGACACGGCGATCATATCAGCGACTGCCCCTCCATAGCCCGCTCTACCGGCGCAACCGTGGTAGGCATACTCGAACTGTGTCACTGGTTGAAGGCGCAGGGAGTGTCAAAACTGCTGGAGATGAACAAGGGCGGTACTGTTGACGCCGGACCGGTGAAGGTAACCATGGTGCACGCCGACCATTCCGGGGGCGTCATCGACGGCAACAACGTAGTGCACTACGCCGGAGAACCGGTCGGCTTCATCGTGCACTTCAGCAACGGGCTTCGCCTCTGGCACACGGGAGACACGGCGATTTTCGGGGACATGGCTCTCATAGCCGACATCTACAAGCCCGATGTTGTGCTACTGCCCATCGGCGGGCATTATGTGATGTCGCCCGTGGAAGCATCGAAGGCCGTCCGGCTCACCGGTATCAAAAGGATTGTCCCGATGCACTTCGGAACGTTTCCGGTACTGTCCGGCACTCCGGATGAACTGGCCAGGCTGACCGCCGACATCGACGGACTGCAAATTCTGGCGATGAAGCCGGGCGACACCCTGACACTCTGACACCTGATACCTGGCACCTGACACCTGAAATAATGTAACCTTTTCCTTTACCCACTCGTATCGAACGGTGGAGAGAGACATGCATCCCGTGGCCTTGCGCGGCGCCGAGACGCATCCGCAGGAGAAGTTGCTCGTTTCGCGCGCGGTCCGAGGGGACCAGCGAGCGTTCAACTCACTTGTTGAAAGTTATCAGCGCCGGCTTTTCAACTATTGCTTCCGTATGGTCGGAAACGCGGAAGACGCCTGTGACGTTACGCAGGAAGCCTTCGTGAAGGCGTGGCGGAACATCGGCCAGTTTCGGGTCGGTGAGCCGTTTCTGCCCTGGCTTTTCCGGATTGCGCACAATCTGTGCGTGGACCACCTGCGTCGGCGCAACGACAACCTGTCGCTGGACGTAGAAATCGAGGAAGGCCGCGAACCGGGCGACTCGAGATCGAATCCGGAGACGGAAGCACAGGAGTCGGAAACAAGGCGCGCAATAGAAGCCGCCATCGCCGACCTGCCGCCGAAGTACCGCGCCGTGATGATGTTGCGGCACGGCCAAGGGATGTCACTTGAGGAAATCGCGGAGAGTCTTTCACTACCCTGCAACACCGTGAAAGTTCACCTGCACAGGGCGCGCGAGCAGATGCGCTCAAGATTGAAGCCCCTGTTGGAGACGACGATATGAACTGCGACCGCAT
>JAKQQT010000529.1 GCA_029564025.1 Armatimonadota bacterium
GCCCGCTCCGCTCGCTGTCGGACATGCTGAAGGGCAAGGAAGGCCGCTTCCGCAAGAACCTCCTCGGCAAGCGCGTGGACTACTCCGGCCGGTCTGTCATCGTCGTCGGACCGAACCTGAAACTGCATCAGTGCGGACTTCCGAAGGAAATGGCGCTGGAGTTGTTCAAGCCTTTCGTCATGAAGGCGCTTGTTGAAGAGGGCACCGTTACCAACGTCAAGGCCGCCAAGCGGTACATCGACCGTGTTCACCCGAAGGTATGGGATGCGTTGGAGAAGGTAATCAAGGATCACCCGGTGATGCTGAACCGCGCCCCCACCCTGCACCACCTCGGAATCCAGGCGTTCGAACCGGTTCTCGTTGACGGCAAGGCGATCCGCGTTCACCCTCTGGTGTGCGCCGCTTTCGGAGCGGACTTCGACGGCGACCAGATGGCCGTTCACGTTCCCCTGTCCAACATGGCGCAGGCGGAAGGCCAGTGCCTGATGCTGGCAACCCGCAACCTGTTCAAGCCCTCGGACGGCTCCCCGATTGTCTCACCAATCCAGGACATCGTCCTCGGCCTGTACTACATGACACAGGGCAACGACACGGGCAAGAACGCAGGAGCCGTGTTCCCGAACGTGGAACAGGCACTGCTGGCGTTCGCCAACGGTACCGTTGACCTGCATGCGACGGTCAAGTTCCGCGATTATGATCCAGACGCTCTTGTGGAGCGTTGGCGGAAAGCCCATCCGGATACCGACGAAAAGCGGATCGACCTGCTGGATCCGGAGGATCCCGAGGTTGCTCCGTTACTGCGCGGTTGCCCGAAACGCCTGTTCTCTGCTCCTCCGGGACGCCTGACGCTGGCACAGAAAGCCCCGTGGATGATGCGCTATTCCTCGGAACGCAACAAGGCGAAGGGACGCGTCGGCATCGTCGATACAATCATGGGCAAGAAAGCCATCGCGGCCTTCGTGCGCGACACGTATGAAGATTACGGCGCGCAAAAAACCATTGAACTTCTGGACGACCTGAAAGACCAGGGATTCATCTACGCCACCCGTTCGGCGCTCTCCATCTCCATCACCGATATGGACGAGCCGCCGGATCGCGACGCGATTATCGAACAGGCCGAAGCCAAGGTCAAATCCATCAACCGCAACTTCCGACGCGGCAATATGACGCCCTATGAACGTCAGGAAAACGTACAGAAGGCGTGGACGGAAGCCTCGGCGAAGATTGCTGACGGAATTCTGGACACCATCGACAACGACAACCCGCTGTTCATGATTACGGATTCCGGCGCGCGCGGTTCGAAAACGCAGATCGTACAGTTGTCCGGTATGCGCGGCCTGATGGCGGACCCGTTTGGCGGCATCATCGAGGAACTGCCGATCCGTTCGAACTTCCACCGCGGACTCAATATCCTGGAATACTTCGTCTCCACGCACGGACAGCGCAAGGGACTGGCCGACACCGCCCTTCGAACGGCGGACGCCGGCTACCTAACGCGCCGCCTGGTGGACGTTGCCCAGGACGTCATCGTCAAGGAACAGGACTGCGGCACGGGAAGAGGCATCTGGGTTAGCGCATTCCGCGAGACTGCCGGTCCGTCGGACGCCACCCTTGCCGTGGCGAACCCGCCAGGTGAGGATGCCCTGGACGACGAGCAGATTGCCCGCCTGAGAGAGCGACAGCGCCACAAAACAC
>JAKQQT010000533.1 GCA_029564025.1 Armatimonadota bacterium
ACTTCGTCTCCAAACTCGTGCGCGGGGCGTATGTATTCGAGAACATCGAATATCTGGAACTCCGCTACACTCCGTATCTGAGGACTCCGGAATCGTCGGCAAAGGAGAACCGGCTTCAGCAGATGGAAGAGGTGGTGGATATCATCGCCGAGGCCGCGCGACTGCCGGACTACCCGGTCCGAATGCCGCAGATACTGTGCCTTCACAGCCGGTTGCCGTACGATGTGAACCGCCGGATGGTGGAACTGGCCGCCGCTCGCAGGGACGTGATTTGCGGCATCGACCTGGCCGGTCCCGACGCCGAATATGAACCGCGGCTGGCCGAGTGGATCGAATTGTTCCAGTGGGCGGAGAAACACGGGGTGCGGCGCACGGGGCACCTGTTCGAAACGCCCAGCGGTTGCATCCCCGGCTTACTGCCCTTCCTCGAACGCATCGGCCACGGTATCCAGATACCGTTGCGGCACCCGGAGTTGCTGGCGGAAGTGGCGAAACGCGGCCAGTGCCTCGAAGTCTGCCCAACGACCTACCTGAAAACGGGCAACCTGTCGGAGATATCGGACCTGCGCCCTGTGTTCGAGCGTTGCGCCGACGCGGGTGTGGATATCGCCATCTGCACCGACAACGCCGGCTTGCACAACGTTCGCCTGCCGTTGGAGATAGAGAATCTGCTGACAGAGGACGTGATTGACTTCGAAATGCTGAAACGCTGTCAGGATTCAGCGCGAAGACACGCCTTCGCGGCGATAAACTAGGCGCCCAACGCCGCGTCCAATGCCCGGATGGCGCGGACCGTTGCCTGGACGTCGTGCGTCCGGACCACCGCCGCGCCGCGTTCCACCGCCATCAAGGCAAGCGCTATTGAGCCTTCCACCCGTTCCTCCGGCGAAACGTCGCCCAGGATGCGGCCGATGGTGCTCTTCCGCGATACACCGATCAGGACGGGGTAGCCCAATCCGGCAAGGGTTCCCATTTCGCGTATCAGCACGAGGTTCTGTTCCACCGTCTTTCCGAATCCGAAGCCCGGGTCGATGATGATGCGGTCTTTCGACACACCCGCGCCTGCGGCCGCCCTTGCGCGTTCGCTCAGGAAGGCCGAAGCCTCGGAAACGACATTACCTGTTCCGGCGGTCTCGTCGGTCGACCAGGCCATGCCCTCGGTATCGACGGGACCGTGCATCAGGCAGATGAAGGCGTTCGCGGCGGCGGCGGTTTCGAACATCGCCGGGTCAAAACGTCCCGCTGAAACATCGTTTACCATTACGGCGCCGAGTTCCAGGGCTTCCCGGGCAACGGGAGCCTTGCGGGTGTCCACCGAAACTGGTACGCTGGAGCGGGCCCGAATCCCCTCGATGACGGGAAGGACGCGTTTCTGTTCGTCCTCAAGCGAAACCGGCGGAGCGCCGGGCCGCGTGGATTCGCCACCGATGTCCAGTATGTCGGCGCCTTCATCAATCAGGCGCAAGGCGTGGTAAACCGCGAAAGTCGGATCCTGGTGACGGCCTTCGGACTGGAAGGAGTTCGGCGTTACGTTGACGATGCCCATCACCAGCGTTGGGTGCGGGAAGGAACCTTGCCAGGGGATGCCGAGGGCCGAGCGTAGGTCGATCACGGGACCGCCTCGCCGAACGCCGTGCCGTGCTCAGTGCCGGTGATGCGAACGGTAACAAGATGTCCGGTCATGTCCATCCGTGAAGGCCACATCACACGCACGCCGTTGGAGGTCAGTCCGGAGTGTCGTCCTTTGCCGTCTTTCGGTTCGGCGATGACAACGACCGTGCTGTTAACGGCGTTCTCCGCCCAACGCCGAACCCCGGAGTCGGAAATCTCAATCAGGCGCGCCGTGCGTTCCTTCCGCGTTTTCGAGCCCACGATGTCGCGCATGGCGGCGGCGGGGGTACCTGCGCGCGGGCTGAAGGGAAAGACGTGTATCTTGCAGAAATCCATCTCCTCGCAGAACCGCAGTGTCCGCTCGAACGACTCGTCCGTTTCGGTGGGGAAGCCGACAACCACGTCGGTGGCGATTCCGGCGTCCGGAAGCCGTTTGCGAACGTTGTGGATGAGCGTCCGGTACGCCTGCGTGTTGTACGTGCGTCCCATGTCGGCCAGCACTCCGTCGTCGCCGGACTGAAGTGGAATGTGCAGATGCCGGCAAAGCGCGGATTCTTCGGCGAACACCTTCAGCAGGGAATCGGTAACGGTTCGCGGCTCTATCGAGGACAGGCGGATGCGTTCGATGCCCGCGGTTCCGGCCAACGCCTTCAGCAAACTGGACAGGCGCCGGTTTCCATCACGCCAGGAACCGATCGAGATGCCGGTCAGCACAATCTCCTTGTAGCCCTTATCGGCCAGGGCGGAGGCTTCGCGCAAGACATCATCGGCGGGACGGCTGGAGACCACCGGTCGGGCTGTGGGGATAATGCAATAGGTGCATCGGTCCTCGCATCCGTCCTGAATCATTAGGAGAGAACGGGTCCTTCCAAGGCTGGTCAGCCGGGCCGATTGCACGTTGGCCGGCACGGCGTCCTCGTTCATGATGGGCAGGGCAAGGCCCCGGTGCGCCAGCGTGAAGTCGACGAGATTCGCTTTTCCCGTGTTGGGAACGAGGAGGTCGGCCAGCGGACCCATGGATTCCGGGCTGATTTCGGCGGAGCAACCCGTGGCGACGAGGAATGCGCCGGGATGCTCGCGCCTCAACCTTCGCAGGCGGGCGCGCGACTTGGCTTCAGCGACGTTGGTGACCGTGCAGGTGTTGACGATCAGGACGTCGGCCGGTGAGCCGGCCGGCACCACTTCGCAACCGCGCTCGGCGAATTCCGCGGCCAACCGGCCCGACTCATACTGGTTTGCCTTGCATCCGAGCGTTGCGAAGGCCACACGCAGACGCTTGCGGAGTTCG
>JAKQQT010000555.1 GCA_029564025.1 Armatimonadota bacterium
GGTGGCCTTCCCAGTCGTCCGGCATCATAATGCGCCGCATATCGGGATGGCCGTCGAACGTCACGCCAAAGAGATCGTAAACTTCCCGCTCCGACCAGTCCGCCGCCTGATACACGGGCGTGACCGATGCGACCACGGGTTCCTCGCGCGGCACGTTGACGAACAGCACAAGATTGCGCTTGATCGTCGGGATGCAGGAAAGGTGGTACACGATGCGGATGGCGTTTTCCTCGGGCAGGTCCACGGCGGTGATTTCGTCCAGGAAGTTCAGCCCGACCTTCTTCGCGAGCGTCACCACTTCCAGGATGCGCTCGCGGTCGATGGTCAACCTCGGGTAATCGCCCACCAGGCCTTCGTCCACCACGGCGTCGCCAAACAGGGGCTTCCACTCCTCGGTAGGCAGTGGAGCGGCTTCAGTATCCCGGGATTTCGATTCTTCGACTTCGTCTGCCATATCAAGCCTTGTTGATGAACGCCCGCGCTTCGTCGTCGGACATCAGAGTTCCGTCTTCCTTGATCACAACCGGCGCCGTGCCCGCGTCGTGCCGCTCAGCCGCGGTGGCGAAATACTTCTGCTCGCGGATCTTTTCCTGCAGGCGGAGGTAGCCGTTTATCAGCGCTTCGGGCCGGGGTGGACAACCGATGACGTAGATGTCGACCGGAATCAATCTGTCCACGCCTTTCACCACGGCGTAACTGTCGTAATACGGACCGCCGGCGGTGGCGCAAGAGCCCATGCTGATCACCCATTTGGGCTCGGTCATCTGGTCGTAAAGGGTTTTCAGGCGCGGACCCATCTTTTTGGTCACGGTTCCGGCTACGATCATGCAATCAGCCTGCCTGGGCGTGGCGCGGAAGAAGATGCCGAACCGGTCCGTGTCAAAGTGGCTGGCGCTGGTGGCCATCATCTCGATGGCGCAACAGGCAAGGCCGAACGTCAGCGGCCAGAGGCTGTTGGACTGCGCCCAGTTGAACACCGTGTCGATAGTCGTCTGAACCACCTTCGGCGCGGCGATTTTCTGGAAAGGAGCCCTTTCCTCCTTGTCGAGTTGGATCAGGTCCAATGCAGTACCCCCTTCTTCCAGGCGTACACCAGTCCGACGACGAGGATTGCAAGGAATACCACCATCTCAAGGAAGGCAAACATGCGGAGCGCCGGGTCCAGGTTGATCAGCGCCAGCGCCCACGGCGCCAGGAAAACCGTTTCGATGTCGAAAACAACGAAGATCAGGGCGAAAATGTAGTAGCCGACATGGAACTGGTTCTGCGCGTCGCCGACCGGC
>JAKQQT010000572.1 GCA_029564025.1 Armatimonadota bacterium
ATCATCATTTCGAAGGCGCTTGACAGGCAAGCGTTTCGTTAACATTAACTTGCGGATGGAATTCAGGCTTAAATCGGTTGGTTAAACGCTGGGAAAGCCCTCATTCAGCTTCGGTTAATTGGCTCGTTCACACCGAAGAAGTCACTGGTTCGAATCCAGTAGGGCCCACCACCCCCGCCCGTAACCTCCGATTTCACGCTCAAACTGAGCGCTTCGTTACCATGCTGACTGCCCTCCATGACCCCTTGGAGGAGGGTTTTTTCGTGAACTCAGCTCTTCGTTCTCCGAAAACTGACCGCTTCGTTTCGGTCTCCGAGATGAAGCACTTCTGCGACGGATGGCTTCTCGACGGGCAGTACCGCCGACTATCCGAAAACACCACAAACACGCGTCGCAACCTGATGTCCAAGTTCGTCTGGTGGCTTCAGGACACGGGTGTCGAGCAGTGCGGCGCAGACGACATCAAGCGGTTCCTGTTGTACGTCGCGACGGGTCATACTGACCCCATCGGCAGGTGGGGAAATGGATACCTTAAGCGTGCGGGACGAATCATCCTTTGATGCCCGTCACGGCGATGCCTTGAATGAACATGCGCTGGGCGAACAGGAACATCAGCACTGGCGGGATCGTAACGGCAGTAGCGGCGGCCATCAGCGCGCTCCAATCGGCTCCGTGTTTGCCCAGGAACGCCGTCAGCCCCAGGGCCAGGGTGAATTGCCGTTCGTCGTGCAGGTAGACGAGAGGTCCGAGGTAGTCGGTCCACGCGCCCATGAACGTGAACAGGGCGACTGTCGCCAATGCGGGACGGGCCAGCGGAACGATGATCCGGCCGAGGATGCCGACCTCATTGCATCCGTCTATACGGGCCGCGTCGGAGAGTTCACGAGGGATTGTAAGGAAAAACTGCCGCAAGAGGAAAATGCTGAACGCGCCACCGAAAAAGGCTGGCACGATAAGCGGTTTGTACGTGCCCGTCCAATGCAACCAGCGGAATAGAAGGAACACGGGAAGCATCGTCGCCTGGCCGGGAAGCATCAGCGTGGCAAGCATCACGACGAAAAGGACGTCTCGCCCCTTCCAATCAAGCCGCGCGAATCCGTAGGCCGGAAGCGCACAGGAAATGACCACGCCGGTCATCGTCGTGAAACATAAAAACAGAGTGTTCGCAGTGTACCTGAGGAACGGGAATGCCTGAAGTGCGCGTGGATAATTATCCCATCGGATTGGATCGGGCCACCACACCGGAGGGTATGAGAAAATCTGCTGGTCCGATTTCAGTGATGTGCTGAGCATCCAAAAGAACGGACCCAGGAACACCAGACACACAAGCACCAGAAAAGCGTAACGGGCGGAGATGATCCATCTGCTCTCGTGTGTCATCTCTCACCGCCCTCGTAGTGGACCCACCGCTTCCCGCTCCAGATCACCAACAGGCTTAGCGACAGAGTGATGGCAAAGAGAATCCAGGCCATCGCGCAAGCATAACCCATCTTGAAATACTGAAACGCGTTGTTGAAGAGGTAAAGTGCGTAGAACATCGTCGCCATTCCCGGCCCGCCGCGCGTCATCACCATCGCCGATGTGAAATACTGGAAAGTGCCGATGATGCCCATGATCAACTGGAAGAACAACACTGGGGATATCATGGGAAGCGTGACGTGGCGGAATCGGGTTAGGACGCCCGCTCCATCCAGCAATGCGGCTTCGTAAAGATGCGCGGGTACCCCTTGCAACGCGGCCAGAGTGATGATCATACCGCCGCCAACACCCCACAGGTCCATGAAGATCATCGCGGGCTTGGCGGTCTGAGGATCCACCAGCCAGTTGAGTTTGGGCAGATGCAGGATATCCATCACCGAATTCGCAAGGCCGTACTGCGGGTTGAAAACCCACAGCCATAGCATCGCGCCTGCGACGGGCGGGACGACGGCCGGTAGATACAACAGAGCACGAAAACCTGCCATACCTTTCAGTTTCTGGTTCAGCAGAATGGCCAGGCACAGGCCGGAGCCGATGCCAAGCGGCAGGCCCAGGAACATGAAGACCGTGTTGTAAACGGCGTATCTCCAGAAGTACTCGTCGCGGGTCAGCAGTGTGATGTAGTTCTGTAAGCCAACGAACCGCGGTGGGCGAAGCACCGCGTAGTCGGTGAGGCTGTAGTGGAACGAGGCGATGACCGGGTAAAGCGTGAACACCAGGAAGCCGATAATCCACGGGCTGACGAACGCCAGGCCGATCATCATTTTTCTCCGGGCCGTTCGACGGCTCTTGCGCCGAATCTCGCTGGCTGTCCCGGCTCTATCCACGGATGCTCTTCTCCATCCGTTTCATCTCGCTTGACACCTTCCGCTGGACGTCATCGAGCGCCTGTTGGGGTGTCTTCTTCCCGAACAGCACAAAATCCGTAGCCGCGCCCAACTCGGTCAAGTACAGATGCCCGATCGGGGTGTTCGGAAATCCGACGGCATTCGGATGCATGGCGTACCGGCAGAACTTTCCGAAGTTGAGTTTTCGCTCGGTACCGGATGTCAGGTCGGGCTCGGAAAGCGATGCCCGGATATTGGGGACGTTATTCAGAGCCTGAGCGAACTCCGTTTGAACGTCAGGGCGCTGAAGCCATGCCAGAAACTGCCATGCTTCCTTTGGATGCTTCGCTTCACGCGGGATTCCCAGCATGTTGACCGAGATGGTCGTGGTTCCGGCGCGGTCTTCACGCCCCCTGTGATAGGGAATCGGAGCGACGCCGTATTGCAGGCTCGGCGAGTAGCGCTCTATCCAAGAGGGAATCCACTCACCGTTGACCATCATCGCGACCTTTCCGACGAAAAAAGGATGATTCGGACCCTGTCCCTGCCCGAAGCCGGATCCAAACGCCGCCACCTTCCCGCGTCCGCCCATCGAACGCACAAGGTCTGCGTAGAAGGTCAAGGCCTGCACGTTCTCCGCCCGGTTGGCGGTAACCGCGCCGGTCTTCGCGTCGAGGTAGCCTCCTCCGAAGGCGTATGTAAGCAGGGTGGTGTCTGGAAGCATCATGCCGAGGCGTTCTATGTCACCGTCCGCGTTCCTCACAGTCAGGCGCGCGGCCAATTTCTTCATTTCTTCCAGAGTCCGGGGCGGGTGTTCCGGATCGAGGCCGGCTTCTACGAACGCGTCCTTGTTCCACAGAAACGCCAAGGTATCCATCAGCAGGGGAACGCCAATCAGTTTACCGCGGTACCGGCACATTTCAAGGGCGGAGGGAACGAAGTCGGATTCCTTGAGGCCGGACGCCCTGAATTCTTCGTCCAGCGTGCACAAGGCGCCGTATCCGGCAAGAGGACCTACGTCCGGGGCGCTCCAAATCGTGAAGGCGTCCGGCGGAACACCGGCAGTAATTGCCCGTATGACCTTCGTGTTATCGGTCACCCCGCCGAGGTTATCCACGTGGATGCCGGGGTGTTCGGCGTTGAATCGGTCGCACAACCGCTGGAAGGACTTCGCTTCTTCACCGGTCCACCCGCTCCACACGGTTACCTGCACCCTTCCCGAACGCGCGGCGTCATGGCCGCACGCGCTGAGAGCAAGCAAACCGGTTGAAACCAGTCCGATAATGGCAAGTGGTTTCATGACACTGCGTCATTGTGTGGTGAAAGCCTTTTGGTGCTCAAGCGGCCTGTGCGACTTTCGGTAGCCGTGGGCGAACACCGCTTACGATCAAAACCGGCCTCCCTGAACCCGCAATCTACGACCCGTCCCGGACGTCCAGGTCGGCGATGCTGGAATAGGCGGCGCCGGACTGCTCGCTGAGCGTCACGAATTTGAGATACCGCGCCTTCACCGGACGGCTCAGCCGTATTGTCTGCCTGTCGTCGTTGTTGAACGTGCCCTTGACAACCGGTTGGCCCCAGTTAGTGCCGTCTTCGCTCAGGTATAACTCGTAATCTTTCACGCGCCCGTTGTCCCTGTCCCGGCGCGCGGTGTAGAGGACTTCCGCCACGGTCAGCTCCTCGCGGAAGTCCACAGTTACCCAGTGCGGCTGTGCCGGCGCTCCGCCGCTCCAGCGCGAGTGCCAGAACGTGTCCGGGTTGCCGTCCACCAGGTGCTCCAGGTCGCCTTCCCCGGATTCGAAGCTGTCCGCTTCGACGCGCCACTTCATACGGCGGTCGTAAGGTCCAAGCACCGATGCGCTGACCAGACCGGTCCGGCCGTCCTTCTTCGTCCGCGTGAACACAGTCACCGGTTCCCTGATGTCCAGTGGCTCGCTGTACGCGCGCCACGCGGCGCCGTCGGTCGAATACTCCAGAGCCGCGCCCTGATCTTCGCACGTCACCGACACCAGTCCCTCGCCGTCACGCCGGGCGAAAGCCGGTTGAATGGGCGCGCGCTGTTCCCACCACGGGATGCGTCCGATGTCACGGAAGTCCCGCTTTCCGACCGGCGCCAGGCTGAGAATATACGAGAAACCGGTGGGCTCCGAATAGACCAAATACTGGTCCAGGGGGCGCGGTCCGCAACCGGCGGAACCGACGCCCAGAGTCTTCGCGCTGAGGCCCAGCACTGTGCCGGGGCTCGGCGGCAGATCGATGGAATATTCCACCGGTGTCATCTGCTCGTCGGTCCAGGGCAGGGCGGACACAGACAGCAGGCCGCCGTTCGCCTTCGCCACCAGGGCCGGCCGGTCGGTTCCATACACGGCCGCCCAGCGCACGTCCTCGTGATTGCCGTTCTCCATCGGCTTCGCGTAGGGCGTAACCTGCTGGCGCACGGTACTTCGGTACAATCCCACGTCGGAACCGGTCTTGCGGTCCGGATAGTTCTCCATCGGGCCGCGTCCAAGGTAGGCGAACCGGTCAAACTTCGCGTCCAGAATCATCCGCACCCCGATGCGGGCAAGCGGAATACGCGGGCCGGACGGCGACACGGCGTTGTCCACGAATATCGTGCCGTCGCCCGTGATGAAGTAGCCGGCCGAGTGCATCACCGTGAAGCCCCGTTTGCCGGTCAGCCGGACGATGCTCTCCACGCGGACGCCGCCCTCCCGTTTCTCCGCCACCAATCGAACCGGGTCGCGACCGAGCCCGGTCAGCGCGTACGCCTCCCAGTCGCGGTATGCCCATTCGTCGTCGATGCGGTGAGGCGCGCGCCACAGGTGCAACTGCGGTCCGCCGCCCGATGCCAACAGCTCCACGCCGTCGCGTTCCAGTTTCGAAATGGAACCGGTAGCCTTGTCAAACACCACCCGGAAGCCGGGGCCTTCGACCGTTATTCCCTTGCCGTCCTCCGCCAAATTCACGTCCGGGGTAATATGGTTACCGCCGGCGATTGCGGCGTTCACGGTGACCGGCATCTGCTCCCAGGCGATCTCGTATCCGGCTCTCGCCCAACTCTGGTCCTTCACCAACCGGAAACCCACGCGCAGGAAGTACTCCCTGCCGTAAGCCGGCGTGAACGGTTGGATGGGCAAAGTAATATCTTTCGACCTGCGCGGCTCCAGGTTCAGCGGCGGCAGAACGCCCTGCTGAATGACCTTTCCGTCTTCAGTCAGGCTCCACGCCATCTCGAAGCCGGCGAGGCTGATGAACTGGTACCGGTTCTCGATGCGTAAGCGCCCTATCGCCGCGTCCAATGCCTCGATGCCTATCAACTGGTACGCGTGCTTGACTTCCGGATAATGCGGCTTCGGCGAGCGGTCGGAAAACACGACGCCTTTGTGGATGAAGTAATGATCGTTCGGCACCTCGCCGAACCCGCCGCCGTAAGCCACGATTTCGCGTCCGGGGACGCGGCGGTTCCAAATGCCCTGGTCCTGCCATTCCCAGATAGCGGCGCCCATCAGGGCCGGGTAGCGGTGTATCTCGGCCACAAATTCGGCCAGGGAGCCCATCGAGTTGTTCATCGCGTGGGCGTACTCGCAGTAGTAAAACGGCTTCCTCAGGCTTGTGTCGGCGCCCATCTCCGCCATCCCGGCCGGAGTCGTGTACATCCGGCTGTCTACATCCGCCGGATTGTCACGACCGATACCAAACGGCTCGTAGTGGGTTGGCCGGTCCGGGTCAATGGCTTTGATTGCCTTGACCGCTGAACGGAAGTTACTGCCGCCGCCGCACTCGTTGCCCAGTGACCACATCACGATCGAGGCGTGGTTCTTAAAATTCTGAACGTTGGCCACGTTGCGGTCGACAATCGCCTTCTCCTCGCGCGGCTCGCGGTCCAGCACCCCGTAATATCCGTGGCACTCCACGTTTGCTTCGGCGGTGAGATAAAGCCCGTACTCGTCGCACAACTCGTACCAGCGAGGGTCGTCTGAATAGTGCGAGGTGCGGACGTGGTTGCAGTTGGCCTGCTTCAGCAACTGGATATCCCGAATCATCCGCGCCTCGGAGACATAATGCCCTGAATCCGGCCAGTTTTCATGCCGGTTCGCGCCCAGCAACTTCACCGGTACGCCGTTCACGAGAAACAGCCGACCCTTGATCTCTATCTTCCGGAAGCCGGTTCGCGCGCTCAGAATCTCGCCGGGCGATGTATCGCCGCCGAGTTGAAGAACGGTGGTGTAGAGGACAGGTGTTTCCGCCATCCACTTTTCGGGCACGGAAACGGGTATGGTGACCTCGATATCCGCCTCTTCGCCGGCCTTGAGAGCGGGAGCAATCGCGGTGACTCTTGCGCCGGGAATCGCCTGGCCGTTCGGATCGTACAGTGTCACGGTAAACAAGCGCGGCCGCGATGTTTTTGATGTGTCGTTGCGAACCCAGGCTTTCACATTCAGCGTTGCGTCACGGTAGTCGGCATCCAGATCCGTTCTGATGAAGAAGTCGCGGACATGCACACCCGGCGCCGACCAGAGGCACACGTTGCGGAATATGCCGCTGAGGCGCCACATGTCCTGGTCTTCCAGCCACGTGCCCGAGCTGAAGCGGTAAACCTCCACGGCCACCATGTTGTTTCCCGGTTTTACGTAGTCGGTGATGTCGAACTCCGCCGCGTTCCGGCTGTTCACGCTGTATCCGACCCTCTTCCCGTTGATCCACAGAAAGAACGCGGAGTCCACGCCGTCGAAATTGATGAAGATGCGCCGACCTGCCCAGTTCGCGGGCACACGGAACTCGCGCCGGTAACTGCCGACGGGATTGCGCTCGGTGTATGCCGTGAAGTCGCGCGGCGGCTCGCTCATCACGCGCGGAAAGTCGCGTTCGATGATGTACCCGAGGTTGCGGTAATGCGGGGTGCCGTAGCCCTCAATCTCCCAGTTGGAGGGCACCGGAATCGTTTTCCAGGCGCTCACGTCATATTCCGGCTTGTAGAAATCGACGGGACGTTCTTGCGGGGTCTTGACCCAGTGGAACCTCCACGAACCGTTCAGGCTCAACCGCCAGGAGGAACGGTACCGGTCCGCCTTCAACGCTTCCTTCAAGTTGGCATACGGCATCAGCGTGGCGTGCGCAGGTTGTTTGTTGATGCCCAGGCATTCCGGGTCCTCTATCTCGGGCGGTATGGGCGCGTTCTGAGCCCGCGCGCCGGTTGCCATCACGGCCATCGCGGCAAGGCCTCCGCACAAGAGCATCGAAATCGGACATCCCCCTGCGTTCCACATATCAATCACCTTTTGGTCTTTTTTGTCTTCCCGCGATCGTCCCCGAAAACAAGCACCGCCGTAACGGCGCTTCCCGCTGTCTGGCTTTCAATGCCCGGCCCGGTCGGGGCGGACCAGTCGAATCCCATGATGTTGTCGGCTTCGCGGCGGTTGCTCCAGGCTGTTTCCGCGTTGGTCATCATCCACGGCAGAAACTCTCTCCTGCCGCAGTCGTCAATCAACAACTTGATGTAGCGGATGAATATTCCCTTGAAAGCGCCGCCGTCACCCTGGCCCTCGGGCTGAAGGATGCGCTTTTCGGTCCGGCACAGGTGGTCATGGGTCCACTGAGCCGTCTTCACCGCATCTTCCAGGTATGCCTTTTCCTTCGTTTGCTGATAAAGCAATACGGCGGCTCCGATGAACGTCCCCTGGTTGTATGTCAGCGAGAACCGGGCGATTCTGGGGCTTCCGGTCTCCTTTTCGATTTCGATATTGTCGAAGACCTTGCCGGTGCCGTCGGTCAGGGTTTCCTTCTGCCAGGCGTAAAGGCTTTTCGCCTTGGCAAGATAGGCGGGATCCTTGAGGAGAATGGACAGTCGGACCGCGGCGATGACCGCCGGGCTGTTGATACAGCTGTTCTTGCAGGTGCGCTCGTTGATCCAGTAGATTCCGCCGCCCATCGCCGAATCGTGGAAGTTGTCGTAAACAAAGTCAAAACTGGCTTTCGCCTTGTCGAGATAGCGTTTCTCGCCCGTGATCTTGTACGCCCGCGTGCAGGCGATGGACCACCACATGATGTCGTCGTTGTATTTGTTGGTCGTCCAGTCCGGATGCTCCTTCACGAATCCGTCGTATACCTCGCCGATAAGCCGCTTGACCTCTCTGCTCTTCGTGCGGTCGTACTGGTCCATCACGGTATCCCACAGTTGGGCCGACAGCCAGAAATCGGCCTTCCGGCGTCCCCTCTCCTCCTTGCGGAAGAATTTCATCTCGGGATCCCAGTACTTCTTTATCAGGGCATCGTAGGCCATATCGCCGTTTTTGGGAGCCGCCGGCGCGGCATCGCAAATCAGCGAAGCGAAACCGCCCGCGATGAGCAGGGCGACGAGGCAGTGACCATTACTCAATAGGCTGATCATTCGGTGTTCTCCACAGGGCTGAATAACTTCATTCGAAGTCCAGAGCGCGGAACATGGCTCTGCGTTGTTCGCGCAGGGGGTCGTTCACCACTTCACACACATCATTGATGACCATCGTGGGCCGGTTCTCCGCGTTGAAAGCCGGCCAGTGCGGTATTTTCGGATTGTTGGGATTCCCCGTCCGCGCAAACGCCAGCCACGTGTCGCTGATTCGGTCTGCCAGATCCCGGGGCTCGGGACCCCCACCGGTAAGATTGGCCGATAACTCCACGTTGTCAAACGCAAACGGTATCTCCATATTGTGCGGCGACCTGAGAAGACCACCCTGCACCGGAGTT
>JAKQQT010000731.1 GCA_029564025.1 Armatimonadota bacterium
AGCGTGGAATACACCGTTTCTGACGTTGTCGCCGTCCGGTGCGGTGATCGGTATGGGCATGTCGCGCACGTTTCAGGTCGGAGGCGGCGCCAGCGGCCCAATCTACGTCCGGTCGGAACCGGAAGGGCTTGTCTCAATCAATCAATCGGGCAAGACAATCACGCTCACCGGGCGCAACCCCGGCCAGGGAAGCATCAGCGTCATACGCGACGGAGCTTCCGTAACGTCGGCGCTTCTGGTGCTGAAACTTGCCGGTTCCGTTCGTCCGGTTCAGCTCGAAGTGACCGGCGGTTCGGTGCCGCGCGATGTATTGGAGGAAGCCTTCTCGTACGAAATAGATGCCTCGATGAAACTGGAACCCGGTTGTGTTTACAAGTTAACGCAACCGCCCGCGTTCCCGTCCGTCTGGACAAGAGGCGACCAACTGACGTTGAGCGCCACCGTTTATATGCACGGCCCGCAGAGACTGGGCGTGACGCGGTCCATTCCGATTACCGTGCAGAGGCGGAAGGTGGACCGCGCGACCGGCACGGTTCTTTTCTATTCCAACTATCCCGAACGGGTAACGGTTCCGCAAACGCTGTTTCGCCAGACAGTGAATCACGACACGAACACCCGCTTGCTTTATCACCACCAGAACGGCACAAGCGCCGCGATGAATCTGGGCATCGATATCTACAATCCGGGTGACAAGTCGGTGCACGCGCTGGTGGTGGACGGAACCGGACCCGTAACGCCGGATACCGTACTGACCGGCCATGTGGCGGCCTACCGCTACCTGAAACGGCACGTGGACGGGGTGGGAATCGTTCTGCGTATCCCGCCCGGGGCTCGCCGCAGAATCGTGCGAGCACAACTGAAGATCAACGACACGGCCAGCGGAATTCTGATGGTGCGCCCGCTTTCCGGCGGCGACATTTTGCTGACCGCCGCGGCGGAACACGGCCCGGAAACGGACCGGGCTCCCGCGCAACTGGTGAAGAACGACGCCGTGTTCCCATCGCCGGACAAGACCATCGAGGCCGAATACGAGGTCGGGAAGACCTGGGCGCACATCGCCCTGGGACGCCACGCGATAACGAATCCAAACGGCACGAAACTCTCCGGCAACTACGGCGTGGTGTACACGGTAAAACTGCGTATCAGCAATCCGACACCCTCTCCGCGAAAAGTGCAGGTGCTGTTTGAAGCCAAGGCCGGAGTCGCGCGGGGCGCCTTCCTGGTGGACGGAAAACTGGTGCAGACCCCGATGATTTATCCTCCGGCCGAAGTGAAGATCACGGATTTCCACCTGCGCGCCGGAGAACGACGGAACGTAACCATCATCACCTTGCCGGCGGCCGGCGGTTCGTACCCGGCGGGAATCATCGTCCATGGCTAGCGACCGGTGCCCCGCGATACCGCGCGGACCAAGCGAGGTTCTGTGGCAAAAAGGCGAACCGCCGAATCCGCGGACCTGGCTTCCGATTTATGCTGTCTGCCTGACCGGCTTCGGATTCTTCTGCCTGTACATCACCACGCTTACTCACGCCTACACATTTGACACGGTGTCGTACGCGCTCGGCTTGCGCCAGTTCCTCGCCACCGGTGACGCGAAGTTCCTGTTCCATCCGCACCACCTGGCATTCGGACCGGCATCGTGGGCGATGTATCAATTCGTGAACTGGATTGCTCCCGGCGTGTCGCCCATCGTTGGACTGCAGGTTTTCACGTGCCTGATGGCCGCTATCGGAGTGGCCGCTCTGGTGGCCTGGCTTTACGAAAGCACCGACTCGCTTTGGGTGGCCGTGATGGGCGGTCTCTGCCTGGGCGGATCGTACGGCTGGTGGTTCTGCGCCACCGACGGACGCGCCAACGTAGCGTCGGCGGCCATGCTGATTTGTGTCATATACGCGCTCGGTCGCATGCTCCGCCATTCATCAAAGGCCTGGGCCGGCGTGGCGGGCATCCTGCTGGCGCTTACTTGTCTCCTGCACGAGAGCCACGGCCTGTTCGTACTGCCGGCATTGCTTGCCGCCTGGCTGACGGACGGCTCGCGGGCGCAGAGGCTGATGCGGGTCAAGGCACTGCTCGCCGGTTTGATTGCATTTTTGGTAATCCCGTACGCCTTGGTGATGCTGACCGCGTTTCACTTCCATTCACCGGCCGATGCCGTGCGGTGGCTGTTCTCATATTGGGACGCCGGGCTCTGGTGGGACTTCAACGTATCGAAAAACGTTCTTCGGGACGCGCAGGGGCTTCACCGGTTTTTCACCGGCCAGAACCTGACCTACGAAAACTGGCACCTGGACCTTGGCGGCGCGTGGGGCGGTTATTCGGCCTTGATGTGGTGGACTCTGGCTCTGGGTGCCTTTGTCGGCCTCGTCCGAGGCGTTTGGTTCCGGGCCTGGAAGTGGCTGGCGCCTCTGGGCCTAGCCCTTGTTCTGTATTGCGGATTCTTCACCGTATGGACCCCGGGATACGTTGTGTTCTGGTTAACCCAGGGCTTTCTTCTCATCATCCTGATGGCGGTCGGTTGGCGGTGGGGTGTGTTGACGAATGCCTTCAAGATCGCTCTGACGGCGTTGCCCATCACGATGATAGCCATCACGTTCCAGGGCGCCATCTCGCAGAAAATGGACCCGGGGCAGAACGTCCAGTTTCGGGCGGCAAACGCCCTGGCAAAGGTCGTGAAGCCGAAGTCGGTGGTCATTGCGAGCGGGATGGGACGTTTCGCCGAGATGGAGGTCTACGCACCCTATTTTGCGAGAACGCCGGTCATTGCCCTGCACACGGTATGGCGCCGGAACAAGGGCGACACTGCGAAGTCGATAG
Organism: Armatimonadota bacterium; assembly: GCA_029564025.1. GTDB lineage: Bacteria > Armatimonadota > DTGP01 > JAKQQT01 > JAKQQT01 > JAKQQT01. Next base: position 2,815 of record JAKQQT010000731.1, read on the forward strand.
CGTATGTACAGCACGAAATTCGCTGGAATCTGAACAACGAGACACCGGTATACCTGTTCGGCGACATCCTTCACGATGCGGAAGCGCAAACAGAAATGAAACGGCGTTACGGCATCACCCAGCACGACGCTCGTGAAATGCTGACCGGTTTCAAGCGGACGCGGGTAGGTTCGTTCCGGGGAATCCCAATCGACCGATTGACCAACGCGCCGAAACCGCGTCCGAAGGTGAAGCCCGCGCCGAAACCGGTTGTGAAACCCAACGTGGTCGTGAGACCGAAACCGGTCATCAAACCGAAACCCGGGTCCACCGCAAAGTCTGTCGTCAAGCCAATACCAGGCGCCGCTGTGAAACCGGTCGTCAAGAAGAAACCAATTTCAAAGCCCGTCCCGAAACCGAAACCGGGCACGAAACCGAATGCCGCAAGGAGTTTTGTAACACCGTGAGATTGTCACTAACCCTGTTGTTTGTGCTTGCCGTATCCGCCTGTTCCGCCCAGCCCCCCGCCGCCAAACCGCCCATCGTGCAGGCGGTTGTTCGCGCGGCCGGATTGCAGGGCCGCATCATGTGGATCGACGGTACGGCCAACCTGGACAACCTCAACACCCGCGAGAAGATGGCGGACGTGATGGAGCGGTGCCGCCGCGCCGGAATCAACATCGTCGTGATGGACGTGAAGCCGCTCATCGGCGAAACGATGTATCCCAGCAAAGTGGCCCGGCAAATCACGAAGTACGACGGCAAGGACTACGATCCTGAATACGATTACCTCGCCGTTGCGCTTCAGGAAGGACGCAAGCGCGGTCTGGAGGTTTACGCCGCCATCAACGTGTTTTCCGAAGGTCACAAACTGGTCGGCCGCGGGTTGGCCTACGATAAGCCGGAATGGCAAGCGATCACATACAATGCGGACCGGACAGTGGTAACCCCCGAAGGCGCCTATCCGGTAGCCTCTTCCATCAACACACTGCCGCCCGCCGGCGGAATGTCCGTTTATACCTCTGACGCCGGGTCGGCGAAGACACCCAGGCCCAACGAAACGTACTCGGTGATTGTTCGGGACTCGGTGCAGGCAACGTTTCCGGCCGCCGGACTGGAAAACGGCCCTGTGCCGATCCCAGCGGGGGGGTGCCTTCTGGTGGGCGACGGAGCCGCCGGAGACTGGATGGCGGATAAACTGCGCCCGGGTGTTCGGGTGCGATGGGAGGCCGGGGTGCGCTTCGCCAACATGGTGCAAACTCCCGCCGAGCGCGTGTCTGTGTTCATCAATCCCATCCTGCGCGAGCCTCTGGAACACGAACTGGCCGTCATCCGCGAGATCGCCCGGAATTATGATATCGACGGCATCGTGTTCGACCGTATGCGCTACGCCAACCTGACAACCGACTTTTCCAACGCCAGCCGCACCGCTTTCGAGCAGTGGTCGGGAAAGATTCTGAACGACTGGCCGCACGACATCATGCGCTATTCACCGCGTCCGAACGCTGAAGTGATGCGTGGACCCCAGTTCGAGCGCTGGCTGGAGTGGCGTTCCCGCAACGTTCGCCGCTTCGCGGAAGACGCCACGCGGACCGTTCGCGACACGCGTTCCAAGGCGAAATGCGCGGTGTATGTGGGATCCTGGTATCCCGTGTATTACAGCGTGGGCGTGAACTGGGCCGGAGACGAATATCACGCGGGATACGACTGGATGACCGAAACGTATCACGAAACCGGGTACGCGCCGCTGTTTGACTGGATATGCTCCGGCACCTATTACCCGGATCCGTGGCGGGCCGACGCCGTGCAGGCCGGCCGCGATCCCGAGGCTACGGTGGAAGCGCGCGGCGAACTGAGCAACACGGTGATCGACGACTCCACGTATGTTTACGGAAGCGTTGCCATCTCCGACTATGTGGGACGCCCGGCGGCATTCAAGAAAGCGGTGGAAGCGTGCACGCAGGTGACACAGGGCGTGATGTTTTTCGACCTCTCGCACGTCATCAAAAACAGCATGTGGCCCTATGTCGATCAGTTGTTTGCGGAACCGGCCATACCACCGCACAGCGTGGCGGAACTGCTGGACCGCGTGAAGAACGTGCGCAAGGTTCTGCCCGCCCGGAAGGCCGCGCCGCCGCCGGACGAAAACTGGCGGTTGGTGGTGCCGGAGTAGGGCTTGCCTACCGCCGGTCGTAGCGCCAGCGCAGATTCAGTTCGGACAACCTCACCCGCATCGCCGACGAACTGACGACGAACCGCGCCGCCATCACCGTGGTCTTGTCTCCGCGTCCGTTCAACTCCTCAAAGGTCCGCCGAACGGCCTCTTCCGGCATGGAGATGCAACTTGCGAACCGATTGGCGCAACGTTCCAGCGTCCTCAGCGGCGGCTTGTTCGGAAAGTCGGGATGATGGGCCATCAGGTCGAACCACTCGTGCCAGAGGGTGAAGTTCGCGGCGCCGGGCGGCAGGTGCTCCGACAGGCGGATCAGGCAGTCTCCGCCGTCGCGGGTCCAAACGGCGTGTACGGTTGGCGGTAAGGGCTCCCGCCGAATCTCAACGCCGTGGCGTCGCAACAGGGGGTGGGCGAGGCGGGGCGTGGCCGGCAGTCGCAGGTAACCGGCGAAGGCGTCGGCGAAGACGTGCAGATGCCGAAAGGAAATATAGTCCCATCGGCGAAGGAAGGGTGCGAGCCGTCGGTCAAGGGTGTTCACGTTGATGGATTTACCTAACGATATGGAACATTTGTTCGCTAGTTCTTCCGGTTCTTGCGCCGGGGTCAAATGATCAATCGTAGTCGAGTCGCTCTTCCTCTGTTGGCAGGAGGCGGCGGTTGCGGGCCTTTTCGTACAGGCGGACGATGTACTCCTTGAACGGGGTTTCCAGATTCACATCGTGCCGTGCGCCGTGCGGGAAGGAGGGATCGGCGGCGACTTCGGCGAAGGCGGCGTCCACCACATCGCGCCAGGGGCGCCTCTGGTGCAGGAACCAGGTGAGCGGACGTTCCAGTATCTGCGCGAGGCGCTCGAGTTCGTGGATGCCGATGGAGCGGGTTCCGCGTTCGTAGTGTCCCACGGCGACGCCGGAGATGCCGAGGCGCCGCCCGAGCTCCTCCTGGCTGAGCCCGGCCTCCTGCCTCGCCTGGCGAATGCGCGTGCCAATCTGGGAATAGCGTTCCACTTCGTTCCTCTCCATAATGTTAGCGAATTCATCGCAATTTCGCAAGAAGTGCAACAAAACCTCTTGACAAGGACCTAACGGAATGTTATGATTCACGGCAGGAATAACGAACGTATGTTCGTATTGAAAGGAGCCGGCCGTGACCTACAGCAACACCGAAGACCCCGTCGAGATCATCTCGCGCTATGAACGGCGCAAGGAGGAGTACCCCTGCTATTCCGAGGTCGAATACAGCAAGCGTGACAGAGCGCACCCGACCCTTCCGCTCAACGAGACTCTTGATCGATTCACCGCGCCTGATCACCCGTACCTCGAAGAAACCGAGGATGACGAACTGCTGGAGAGCCTCGGTCTGTGTTTTATCGACCTCACCGTCCTCCGTCTGAAGATGGCCGGGTGTACCATTCGATCGATCGCCGCGAACCTGGGCCTGAAGAAATGGAAAGTCGAAAGAACCTTGAAGCGGATCCGCGCGGCGTATCAAAATCGCGCAGAATGCGGGATGCTTGGTTGGCAGGCCGTGTACCGCGCCGAAACGAGGCGCCAGGGCTCGAAACGCCGCTGATTTGACGCGCGCCCCGAACCGCCCCACAATGACCAGAAAGCGAGGATTCCATGCCCAACGCCGACCTGCATCTCCACACCACTTCGTCCGACGGAACCGACACGCCGACCCAGATTGTGCGCGCCGCCGTCGATCGCGGTCTTCAGGCGATTGCCATCACCGATCACGATGTCACCTCCGGTCTGCCGGAAGGCGTTTCCGCCGCGAAAGACTACGCTCTCGAGATCATACCCGGTGTGGAATTGAACACCAATTGGGGTGAAAAGCGCATCCATCTGCTGGGGTATTTCATGGACGTGGAGGAGGGAGAACTGCACGACAAACTGGATTGGCTGGTTGCCTGCAGAATTGATCGCGCCCGCAAGATGGTGGAGAAACTGGCGGATATGGCCATGCCGCTGGACTGGGACAGCCTGATGAAGATCGCCGGACCCGGCGCCATCTGCCGTCCGCACATCGCCTGGGCCTTGGTCGAGGCCGGCCACGTGAAAACCCTTGCGGAAGCGTTTGACCGGTACATCGACCGGGGACGCCCTGCGTATGTGAAACGTCCGCTGTTTCCGATCGAGGACGCCATTCGCTCCATCCGCAACGCGGGCGGCGCGGCCGTGCTGGCTCACCCGGTTCTCATCGGCGACGATTCCTGCGTCCCCGAACTGGCGTTGGCGGGCCTGGCGGGCATCGAGGCGCTACACCCGTACCACTCTGAAGAGGACGAAGCCCACTACAAAGCGCTTGCCAGGCGGCACGGTCTGGTGTGGACGGGCGGCTCGGATTACCACGGCTGGCGCGAAGCCCGGCCCTTCGCGAGCCGAACGACCCCGATGGAGCAGGTGGAAGCGCTGAGGGAACGCGCCCGGCGGGGGTGAGCGATTAAGGATGAAAGACTAAGGATTAGGGATGAAGAATTACGAAAGAAAAAACCACCCCCAGCCCCTCCTTGAAAAGGAGGGGAGCCTGAGGTTGCCGAGTCCGGTATTGCGGTACAAACCACCCCCATCCCCTCCTTGAAAAGGAGGGGAGTTAGAGGATGGCCGTCCTGAATTCTGGATCCCGAATCCTGTCCGTCCCGGCGCCTGCCGGTGTCAGGCGATGCCGGCTTCCTTTTTGAGGGTGTCGACCATGTCGGTCTCTTCCCACGGGAATTCCGCGCGGCCGAAGTGGCCGTAGGCGGCGGTTTGCCGGTAGATCGGCCGGCGCAGGTTCAGCGCCTGGATGATCTTGGCGGGCTGGAAGTCGAACACGCGGCGCACCAGTTTTTCGATTTCCGATTCCGGCATGATACCGGTTTCGTATGTCTCGATTTCCAGGCTGACCGGTTGGGCAACGCCGATGGCATAAGCGACCTGCAGTTGGACACGTTCCGCGAAACCGGCCGCTACGAGGTTCTTTGCCACGTACCTGGCCATGTAGGCGCCGCTTCGATCGACCTTGGTCGGGTCCTTGCCGGAGAACGCGCCGCCGCCGTGCGGGGCGGAACCGCCGTAGGTATCGACGATGATTTTGCGTCCGGTTAGTCCCGTGTCGCCCTGCGGTCCGCCGATGGCGAACTTGCCGGTCGGATTCACGAGGTATTCAATACCTTCGGTGGAGAGATCCCTGGGAAGTGTCGGTTTGATGACCCGTTCGATGATCTCTTCCTTGATGGTGTCGTACGGAATCGCGGGGTCGTGCTGGCTGGAGATGAGAACTGTCGAAATGCCGACCGGCTTGTAGCCGTCGTACTTGATACTCACCTGGCTCTTCCCGTCAGGGCGCAGGAAGGGGATAACCCCGTCGCGGCGGACTTCACTGAGTTTCCGGGTCAATTTGTGCGCCAGCGAAATCGGAAGGGGCATCAGTTCCGGGGTTTCGTTGCACGCGAAACCGAACATCATGCCCTGGTCTCCGGCGCCTCCCGTATCCACCCCCTGTGCGATGTCCGGGCTCTGGTGCTGGATAGCCGTGATAACGCCGCAGGTATCGGCGTCGAAACCGTATTTGGCGCGTGTGTAGCCGATGTCGTGGATCACCCTTCGCGCGAGACTAGGGATATCGACATAGGTATCGGTGGTGATTTCACCGCTCACCACGCACAGGCCGGTGGTTAAGAGTGTTTCACACGCCACGCGGCCGTTTTCGTCATCGGTGAGGATGGCGTCTAGTACGGCGTCCGATATCTGGTCGGCCATTTTATCGGGATGGCCTTCTGTGACCGATTCGGACGAAAAGATGTAACGTCCGGTCTTCATCTCATCTCCTTTCCTGCTAGGGCATACGCCCTGCGATCCCCATTCCAGGGGCGGGTAATGATCAGCGCGCCGGAAATCGGCGCGCGTCTTGTCATTTTGGCACGCAACACCGCCGCACAGCAAGCAATACCTGATAAAACAGGTCTGTACACTCAGGTTATTCGGCGGAAGTCATCGAACGGTTAACACAATCGGGGCGGCGGAAGTTGCAGGTCATGCCTTCAACGCCTGTATCCGGTCGAGGATTGCGTCGGCCATCTTGCGTTTCGACATCGAACCCAAGTCCTCCGCACCGGCGGCGGTGACCCACATCGCCGCGTTGGTTTCCACGGCGAATCCCGCTCCGGGCAGGGTGATGTCGTTGGCGACGACGGCATCGAGGTTCTTCGCGGCGAGTTTGGCGGCCGCGTGCCCGGCGAGGTTTTCGGTTTCGGCGGCGAAACCGACGAGGACCTGTTCTGATTTTCGGCGGGAGCCCATTTCCTTGAGGATGTCCGGCGTTCGCTCAAGTCGCAGGTTGGCAGGGCCTTCTTCCTTCTTCACCTTCTGTGTTGACACGTCGGCCGGCCGGTAGTCGCTGACGGCGGCGGCGGCAATCACGATGTCGGCGGAATCGAAAGCGGCAAAGGCCGCGTTGCGCATCTGCTCCGCGGTAGTCACGCGGATGGTGTCTACCCCGGCGGGATCGGGCAGGTGCGTGGGGCCGAGCACAAGCGTCACGTCCGCGCCCCGGGCGGCGGCGGCCTCGGCAACGGCGATTCCCATACGGCCTGTGCTCCGGTTGGTCAGCATGCGAACGGGGTCGAGCGCTTCCTGTGTCGGACCGGCGGTGACGAGCACCTTTTTCCCTGCGAAATCGCTTTTTACGAGCAGGATGCGAACGGCCTCCTCCACGATCACTTCGGGTTGCGACATGCGGCCCGGGCCGATACGCCCCGTGGCCAGTCGTCCTTCGTCCGGTCCGACGAAATGGATGCCGTCACTCTTAAGCGTATGTGCGTTGCGTTGCGTACGGATATTCAGCCACATCGGCGTTGCCATGGCGGGGGCGATAAGGATCGGGCACACGGCGGCTAGGGCGGCGGCGGAGACGAAATCATTGGCCATCCCGGCGGCGATGCGCGCCAGGCAATCTGCGGTGCATGGGGCGATGATATACAGGTCGGCGGGATCGGCCACCTTGTCTAGAAGGGCTTCCCATGTGTCGTTCGGCGCAAAGATATCCACGGCTGTGGGGCGGTGCGTCAGGCCCTCGAAGGTCACGGGCCCGATGAGGCGCGTGGCGTTGGGTGTCATCAGCACGCGCACGTCGGCGCCTTCCTTGATGAGCCGACTGCACAGATCGGCGGCTTTGTAGGCGGCGATACTGGCGGTGACGCCCAGCATAATCACGCGGCCCTTCAGTCTTCCATTGTTCCGTTCGTTCATTCCGCCAACCTCGCGATTCCGCTGACGCGGCACTGTTCCGCGGTGATGATGGCCGCCACCTGCTCCGCGGCAAGGCGCAAATCGTCGTTCACAACCACATAGTCAAATTCGGGTAGGCGCGTCATCTCGTGCAGGGCGGTTTTCAGTCGGCGCGCCACGTCCTCGTCGGAATCGGTAGCCCGTCCCCGCAACCGGTTTGCCAATTCTTCCAGGCTGGGAGGAGCCAGGAAGATGAGCCGTGCCGAACGCCCCAGTGCGCGGGCAGACGCCGCTCCCTGCACGTCCACCTTCAGAAGAACGTCGTTCCCGCCTTGCCGTGCTTCTTCCACGGAGGCGATCGGGGTGCCGTACAGGTTGCCGTAAACCTCCGCCCATTCGAGCATGTCGCCGGCGTTCACGTGCGCTTGAAACTGCTCCACGGTCCAGAAAAGGTAATCCTTTCCGGCAACCTCTCCTTCGCGCGGTTCGCGGGTGGTAGCGGTGAGAGCCTTGCGAAGGTCCGGCCTCAATTTCCGGAGTTCCTGGAGCACGGCGTCCTTGCCGACGCCCGAAGGTCCGGACAGAACGAAAACGGCTCCCCGGCGTTCATAAGGAGGGAGATACCGGACGGAATCGGCGTTGGTCTGGTTGTTCTGCATATAGCAGTTTAGGCGGGATGACGGCTGTTACTGTCAAACGGCCCGGCCTGCCGCAGGTCGCGATAGTATGATTTGACCCGCTTCCGATGTATAGAATGGTGTAACGGTACGCGCACCACACGGCTGACGGCCGCGTCCCATTGGTGTGGGCTGTCGACATCGCAATCATTCCTCGGTATCGTCTCTGCCGGAAACCGTGTGCCGTCGTTAAGGCGGCGTGAGGACAAAAAGGGGTTACTCAGTGGTAGAAATCAGCGAATTGATGGATCAATGCATTGATCTCGACGGATCCGACCTTCACTTGGAAGTGGAAGAACCGCCCGTACTGCGGCGGCACGGACGATTGGACCGGCTTCACGACTTCGGCGAACTCAACGCGGACGACACGGAGCGGATGCTGAAGGATATCGCCACGGAGCGTTCCATGAAGGAGTTTCGGGAACGCGGCGGCGCCGACTTCGGCTACACCCACGGAGACAGGGGGCGCTTCCGCGTGGCGGCTTTCATGCAACGCGGCACGATTGCCATCAACATGCGTCTCATTCCCTTCCGTCTGCTTTCTTTCGACCAGTTGGGCCTGTCTTCCGCTGTCAAGCCGCTGTTGCATATGCCCCGGGGACTTATCATCGTCACCGGACCAACGGGTTCCGGCAAGACGACCACGCTGGCGACGATGATCGACTACATCAACGCCAACCGCGACGCCCACATCATCACCATCGAGGACCCTATCGAGTACTTCCATCACCACAAGATGGGCATGATCTCACAGCGCGAAGTCCATATGGACGTGCCGTCGTTTGAAGAAGGCGTCATCAAGGCTTTGCGCCAGGACCCGGACGTGATCCTCGTCGGCGAAATGCGCGACCTGAACACGATCTCAGCCGCCATTACCGCCGCGGAAACGGGCCACCTTGTGTTGAGCACGCTCCACACCACCGGCGCCGCGCGAACCGTGGACCGAATCACCGACGTTTTCCCGATGGAACAGCAGGAGCAGATTCGCGTTCAGCTTTCCGGCAACCTCACGGCGGTTATCTCGCAGTTGCTTCTTCCGCGTAAGGACGGGGGTGGACGTGCGGCGGCCTACGAAATCATGGTCTGCACCCCGGCCATCCAGCACATGATTCGCGACCACAAGACGCACAGTATCTTCAGTGCCATCCAGACCGGCGGCCAGTTGGGTATGCAGTCACTGGACGACCACCTCGTGTACCTCTACCGCAAGGGCGTCATCGGACGCGACGAGATGATCCGCGTGGCCCAGAAGCCGGAGGAGATATATGAGAAGATAGGCGAAAAGGCGCCCACCAGTATTCTAACGGGAACACGAACCGCGCCATCCGGTTCCTGAAGATAATCAAGGGTTTGATGCGCGCCGTGGAGCCGATTGGTTCCGCGGCGCGTTTTTTAGCGGCAGTTGAGGGAATAAAAATCAATCGCTGAACTTGTAGCCCACGCCGCGCACGGTCAGTATCCGGCGGGGTGTGCCGGGATCGGCTTCTATCTTCTGCCTCAACCAGCGGATGTGGACGTCCAGCGTGCCCCGGTCCATGAAACTGTCGTCTCCCCACACGCGGTCCAGCAGGAGGTCGCGCGTCAGCACGCGCCCCTTGTTTCGCAGAAGAATCTGCAGGAGGTCCCACTCTTTCGGGGTTAGAGAGACCGCCGCGCCGTCGACCATCAGTTCGTGACGGGAGATATTCATCTCGATGCCGTCGGACTTCAGGATTTCGTCCGTCTCCTGAACGGAAGATGGATAGGCGCGGCGAAGAACCGCGCGGATGCGGGCGGTTACCTCGCGCCGGGAGAAGGGTTTGACGATGTAGTCGTCGGCACCCAGTTCCAGTCCGAGCACGCGGTCCATTTCGTCGGCCCGAGCCGTGATCATGATGATGGGCACGGAAGAGGTGCGCCGGATTGCGCGGCAGACCTCCCAACCGCTCAGACCGGGAAGCATCAGGTCGAGGAGGATTATGTCGGGATGGGAGCGTCTGGCAAGGTCGAGCCCGGTGTTGCCGTCTAAGGCCATCTCTACCTGGAAGTCGTCCTTGCGCAGGGCGTAGGCCAGGCCCTCCGCGATCGCCTTCTCGTCTTCGATGATCAGTACGTTGACAGGCATCGTTTGCGCTTCCGCCGGTATGATAGCACCACAACGTGCGCGTAATTAACGATCCGCGGGCATTCGGGGCAGATGCACGGTGAACGTGGAGCCTTGGCCGAGTTCGCTGGAAACCGACACACGGCCACCAAGTGCGGCGGCGAGGGTCTTGACGATGCTGAGTCCCAGTCCCGTACCGCCCAGTTCCCTCGACCGCGCCCGGTCCACCCGGTAGAACCGCTCGAAAATGCGGTCCAGACACTCGCGCGGGATGCCGATGCCGGTGTCGGAGACCTCGATGATGGTCCAATCGCCCTCCTGGCGGCCGAGCACCGCCACGCGCCCTTCGTCCGGCGTGTACTTGATGGCATTGTCCATCAGGTTCTGCAGGATGCGCCTTACGCTTTCGGAATCCGCCCAGGCGGTCAGGTCGTCCGGCACCTCCACCGAGAGGGTGATGTTCTTGGCCTCGGCGGTCGGGTGGATGTCGGCCGCCACGCGGTGTGCTTCCGGTGCCATACGAATGTTTTCGCGTTCCGGTTGAGACGGGGCGGAAGCGCTGAGGCTGGTGGGGGGCCACGCGGGGTGCACCGATTCCGCGCGGGCCAGCCCCATGATGTCGTCCACGATGGCAATCAAGCGGTGCGACGAATCGGAGATGTGCTCCAGAAAAATCCGTGCCGTGTCGCGGTCGTCCAGCGCTCCTTCCAGCAGATTCTCGGCAGTCATGGCGATGGCGGTGACCGGCGTGCGGATTTCGTGTCCGGCATTGGCGACAAAATCGCGGCGCATTTCTTCGATGCGAACCGCTTCGGTGATGTCGTGGAGCACAATGACCGCCGTCGTTGCCGCGGGTGTTGATATCGGGCTGATAGTGGCCCGCAAGTACCGTCCTTCGGGCTTCACAACGGTCAAGGGAGTGCTTTTCTCAACACGCTCGGCCAGAACCTGCGCGGCGGTGCGGTCCAGCGCCTCGTTCATCGTGGCTTCGATGATAGTTCTTCCGACGGCTCGCGACTGGTCCAGGCCGAAAATCGCGGCGGCGCTCCGGTTGATCAGGGTTACTCGTTCGAGTGAATCAACAACAATCACGCCGTCGCTCATGTTGTTCAGCACGGCCTGCAATTCGGAACGTTCGGTTTCGAGATCGCCCACCCGTGCGCGGCATTTTTGAAGCAGGGCCAGCACCGGTTCGCCAATCTCGTGCCACGGCGTTTCCGGCGCCCAGTCCGGTTCGTCCGGCGCACCCTCGTCAAGCCATTCCCTCAGCCTGCGGACGCACAAATGCAGTTTTGAGGACGCAATCCAGGCGCCTGTGACGATAATCGCCGCGCCCGAAAGAACGGCCGCCGGGTGTGATTGTGTCCACCGGTAAACGACCGCTCCGGTACCGAGTGCCAGGGCGGCCGCCAGGGCGGCGGCGGCCAGATACCGGACGCGTGTGTGGACCGGTATCACGGCGCGGCCTCCGGTTCGGGTTTGCGAGTAGCGGGACGATCGTCGAGTTCGGCGCGAGTCACCCGCACAGTATCCGGCGCCTGTATCCCGATTCGCACCTGGCCTCCGGCAATCTGCAGAACCATGATTTCTATATCATCCCCGATGTGCAGAGCCTCGCCTTCGCGTCGGCCAATTATGAGCATGGTGTGCGGTCCTCCGTTTCGCAGCAATTGGTAATCAGCCTGGCTGTCGGAAATATCAGCGGTTCCGAACGCGGTAAAATCACGTACAATGGAATCAGCGTCCCGGATGGCAGGTAGCAAAACACGATCTGGACGTCTGCTGTATGATATGGCGCTTCGAGAAGGCTTTTACGCGTAGGGCATACCCCGCACATTCCGACAGTGGACGACATCCCGTGTCCGGCAACTCCGGCCCAGGGCCGTTAGCGATTTCATAACAATATTCAGAAAGTGACAGCGAACAGCAGGCCGGAACTTATGGGATTCCCACCCGGCCGCACCGGAACCTCCGCGGCACGCCGAACCCACACGGTGAGACGCGTGCGGACCCGCCGATTCCGCTGATTCGCCTATCCCACATGAGTTCGGGTTTCATCAGACAACGCGACGGGTTGTTTACCCTTCTGGGCCACACTTGGTCCGACACAACCGGATTCGCCCTGGAAGAAGGGCAGATCGGCCACCTTCTGGACTGCCTGCACCCCGATGAACGTTCCGGCGTGGTTGCCTCTGTCCGGAAACTTCTGGATGGTGTTGAACGGCATGTGCACCCCGTGGTTCGCTTCCTCGGCAACGATGGCGTTTATCACCGCGTTCGCCTGGACCTTGTAACGTCGCGAAATGCCCTGGGAAGCGTGTCCGGCATCGCGGGAATTGTTAGCCACGTTTGCAACCCCGTAAAGGACCCGTCAGCCGATGGTGTCGCAACGGACTCTTGTCTGTCGTACGCCGAGGCCATTCTGGAAAACGCGCCGGTTGTTCTCGCCATGTTCGATCCGGACATGCGGTTGTTGTGTTCCAGCCGGCCTCTTCTGAATTGGTTTGACGATTCCAACGCAGTCGACGAAACCCTTTCCTTGTTTGATGCTGTTCCGGATCTGCCAGCCGAATTGCGGGATGCCTGCACGCGGTGCCTGCTTGGCGAGCCGTCCTCGGCTTTGGCGGTCAGATGGCGCAGGAGCGACGGCCGCGAAGACTGGTTGAGGTGGGAACTGAGGCCGTGGTGGCAGGACGACCGCGCGGTGGGCGGAGTGGTGATGTTCGCCGAAATCGTCACCGACCTCGTGTTGGAACAGCAGGAACGGGAACGTGTCGGCACGATTCCCGAGACCGTTAACGATTTTCTGGGCGCCGCCGATGCAGAAGGACGCCTTATCTATCTGAACACTGCCGCTCGACGTTTGCTCGGCCTGTCATCAGATGCCCCGTTGCCGACGAAACCGCTGGCGAACCTCGCGCCGGATTGGGCCGTTGACTCCTTGCGAGGCGCCTTTGCCCAGGCTATCGATGCAGGTTCATGGTCCGGGCCTGGCGCCCTGACCGGCGCCGGGGGCGTTGATATCCCGGTCGAGATGACGATTGTCGCCCACGCGTGTCCCGACGGATCGCTGGCCCATTACACCATCTCCGCGCGAGACATCACGCACGACCGAGAGTCCGAACTGGCCTCCCGCCGCCAGGGGGAACTGCTTCGCGCGTTTGTGGAAGATGCCGGTTATCTTGTTCTTCTGCTCGACCTGGACGGGAAAATCCAGTTGTTCAGCAAAGCCTGCGAGAACGTGACCGGATACCAGTCCTCCGATCTTGTCGGCAAGGTGATGTGGGAGGCCCTTTCACCGCTGGAAGAAAAAGACACGTACATGCGCGTGTTCAGCGAACTCGCCGCCGGTCACTCGCCGGCCCGGCACGAAGCGCACTGGGTGGCGAAAGACGGAACGTGGCGCGATATCCAGTGGACGCATTCGGCCCTCACCAACCGCGAGGGAGTGCCGTTTCAGTTCGTGTGCATGGGAATCGACATCACCGAGCGCATAGAGTATGAACGCAGGCTGGAGGACCAGGTGCGCCTGATCAACGAAGCCCACACGGAACTGGCCGTGCGCCAGGCCCAGCTTCATACCGCGCACACCCAGCTTAAGGCGCTGGCTCAACTGGACGGCCTGACCGGCCTACTGAATTACCGCGCCTTCCGCGAAGGGCTGGACCGCGAAATCCGGCGTTCCGTGCGCATGAAGTCGGCTGTGTCGTTGTTACTGCTGGACGTGGATTTCTTCAAGTCGTACAACGACGACTTCGGCCACCCCGCGGGCGACGAAGTTTTACGAGGCCTGGCCCAACTGATGGTCGCCACTGCGCGCGACAGCGACATTGTTGCCCGTTACGGCGGCGAGGAATTTGTGATTGTGCTTCCCGACGCGGACCGCGCCGGATGCCTCGCCATCGCCGAACGCCTGAGGAGCGCCGTCGAGCGCGCGCCGTGGCCAGACCGTCCTATCACCGCCAGCTTTGGCGGCGCCACATCCGTAGCCGGTTCCCTCAGCAGTTATTCCCTCATCGCCGAGGCGGACCGAGCCCTCTATTACTCCAAAAAACGCGGCAGAAACAACGTCACCCACGCCGCCGACCTTGCCGAGCCCGCGAAAAACTCCTGGGACGAGTAAGCCCTCACCCCCCGGAGCCCTCACCCCCTGGCCCCCTCGCCCTGCGGGCGAGGGGGAAACGAAAACGGGAGACCAAAACTCCCCTCTCCCGCGGGGAGAGGGGCTGGGGGTGAGGGGATTCATATGCAAAACGACGACCTGTCGAACTTGGCCGGCAGAGCCCGGCGGATACCCGATGCCCTGCTGGAGCGCGCTCGCGAAATGCGTAAACTTCCGACCGAGGCGGAGGCGCTCCAATGGGAGTTTCTGCGCAACCGCCGCCTTTGTGGAGCGAAGTTCCGCAGACAGCACAATACCGGGCCGTTCATCGCCGATTTCTAGTGCCACTCGGCTCGCCTGACCGTGGAGGTGGACGGCGCCATCCATGACGAAACAGAAGAACGCGATTCTGTGCGTGATGAGTGGGCACGTGCCAACGGTTTTCGTGTGTTGCGGTTCTGCAACGAGGACATCATCTCGGACCTGGAAGCTGTTCTGGAGTACATTGCAAGCGCCCTCAAGGGCGAACCTGCCTCCGGTTATGCCCCTTGACCGCTCCGATTGACTGCCTTGCGGTACAATGGAAGTGATGAAACACCTGACATTGTTACCGTTTGTTGTTGTGTGTGCTCTGGTCTTGTTGTGCGTTCCCGCGAGCGCCGTGACGCCCGATTACCGGATCACGCCCGGTGAGGGCATCGGGCCGGTGAAGCTCGGTATGAACCCCGGCCAGGTTCACGAAGCCGTGAATGTTTGGAAGGCGAAACCGATGGTCACCGGCACATCGGGCGGCCCGGCTGGCTGGCGGGACGAGAAAGCCGGTTGCGTCATCGAGGGCTACCAGGCTATCCCGATGGGGCAGGGACGCTTCGGGGCGACCATCAAGGTCTTCTATGTGGACAACAAGGTGGCGCAGATCGGCGTGGACAGCGCCCTGTTTGCCACCAACAAGGACGCCACCGTGCGCCTGAACAGCGTCGCGTTCGGCCGCCTGCACACCAGCCTCCGTATGTTGCCGGTACAACCCTCCTGGAACGGTAACGTGCGCGCCTATTACAGCACGAACAAGGGCGTTGCCGTAACGTACACCTCGCTGGGTGGGCGCCGGGAATCGATGTCGGCGCAGGAGATATTCGTCTTCAAGCCGGGCGAACAGCCGATCATCCAGAGTCCGCGCGCGTCCCAGGGCGCCAAAAAAGCCTCCAAACCCACGGCGCCGACGCCCGCTCCAACCACCGACCAATGATTCCAAACAACCTGACACCTCTTCCCGCGTGGGCAGAGGACCTCAAAGCGCGCTACGAAGCTGGAACCTCCGCCGTTTTTCTGCTGTACGGCAACGTGCGTGACTACTTCGGAAATTCGGGCGAGTACCATCTGCTGGTTCCGTTTCTGCATCGCGCCCTTCTCGGAGCCGGCCCCGGCGGGAACCAGCGGCTCGTCGTGACGTACTCGTTCAGCGGCGGTCTCGGTTGTCCAACGCCCGAAATGGAACAGCAACTCCTGCAGTTCGTGAATGTGTACCGGGGCGTTCAGACCGGGCCTTCCGCCTTGCCGGCCGTCGAACTGGGCCGCATCACCGACCCGACGGTGGTTCTGCCGCTTCTGGAGCGCCTCATCGCGACCCGTAACAACGTGGCGGTGATTATAGAAGACGTCGAAGCGCTGACTCCGTCGATGGACGTTGGCCTGAACCAACCGCACGTCACGCACTGCCTGATGACTCTGCGCCGCTGGGCCGCCGATCCCTTGCTGGACCGCAAGGACTGCATCATCCTGCTGGTCACCGAAAGCCTTTCGGACGTGCACTCGAAGATCCAGTCCTCCTCTTCGCGGCTTGAAATCGTGAAGGTGCCGTTGCCTGTCCGCGAAGAACGACTTGATTACATCCGGGGATTCCTGAAGTCGTTCGATTGGCCGAACGCACTGGGTGAACTGACCGACACGCGTCTCGCCGAGTTGACCGGCGGTTTGACACTGGAGCAGTTGGACGATCTGCTCCGCTCGGCGCGCTACCGGAAAGAGCCGCTTTCGTTCAAATCCGTGATCGACGAGAAGAAGCGGCTGATCGAGAAAACCGTCGGCGACCTTGCGGAGGTTGTGGAAGGCGGTCCGGGGCTGGAAGTCGTCGGCGGGATGGAACAGCAGAAGCAATTGCTGAACCGCATTGTCGAGGACATCAAGGCCGGCCGAACGCGGCGCATCCCGAAGGGCATTTACATGCAGGGCGCGCCCGGCACGGGCAAAACCTTCCTGATGACGGCGTTCGGTTCGTCCAGCGGTCTCGTAACGGTGGTGCTGAAGTCGTTCTACAACAAGTACGTCGGCGGCACCGAATCGAACGTTGAAAGGCTGTTGGGAATTCTGGAGGCCATGGGCCCGTTGTTGCTGATACTGGACGAATACGACCAGACCTTCGGGCGGCGCGGTTCCGGCGACGAGGGCGATTCCGGCGTCCGCCAGCGCGTGTGGGCGATGTTCAGCGCGTTCCTGTCGCGTCCGGACCTGCAGGGCTTCGTCATCCCGGTGGCGCTGTTGAACCGCTCCGACCTGGTGGATGCGGCCAGCAAGCGGGCGGGAAGGTTCGATTTGCGTCTGCCCCTGTTTCTCCCGGACGCCGATCAGCAGATCAGGATTCTGGAACGCGCCTTCAGGAACAACCAGATAACTCCGCCGGAGGGCGACTGGACCACAGTGCGTGAACGACTGGCGGGTAAAAACTACTCGCCGGCCGACCTCAACAAGATTGCGCAACTTACCGACCAGCACGCGGGTCTGGAGGACCGGCAGATCGTGACCATGGATGACGTGCTGTTCGTGATGGACGATTATGTTCCCTCCGGCGAGGAAGACCCCGAAACCATCGAGTACATGGAACTGCTTGCCGCCCGGTCCAGCACAAGCAAGGCGTTTCTCCCGGATCGATACCGCCAAATGCTGGACGACGGCTCACTGGATGCCCGCTTGCACGAACTGCGGCTGATCCTGACGAGCCGGGGAGTCTTGTAGGTTCACCTCGCGCGGCGGCTTTCGCCCGGGCCAAGATTCCAATTACTGGGAGTGTATTGCCGGCGCGTCGGCGGCGCTCAGTGCGATTACCGGTGTCACTTTGCGACTGCGTAACCAGGCGACCAGTGAGTAGAACCCGGCGATTGCCGCCAGTAATCCGACAAAGGCTTGCCCCGCTGTCGGAAGTACGGGGATAATGGTAGCCACGAGGTAGTAAACCGCACCGGCAAGGATTGCCGTGCAGGGAATGGTCAGTATCCAGGCCCACACAATCCGGACCGTCAACCCCCAGCGAACAGCCGACCATCGCCGGCTGGATCCCACACCCACGATTGCGCCGGTGATGGTATGCGTGGTACTGACCGGGATTCCGGCGATCGAGGCGCCGATGATGGTCAATGCTCCGGCCGACTCCGCGCAGAAACCTCCAAGGGGATTCAAATGGGTGAGGCGCATGCCCATCGTTTTCACGATGCGCCATCCACCGGACAGCGTACCCAGCGCGATGGCAGTATGGGCGGACAAAATGATCCACAGAGGTACCGTTTCCATATCCTGCGTCGGCATGAACCAGTGCGGCGTGTTCTGCAGTTCGGGAATACGCGGTTGCATACTGACCAGAAGGACGGCAATGATGCCCATCGTCTTCTGGGCGTCATTCAAGCCGTGACTCAATGAGTAGCAGGCGGATGACACCAGTTGAAGTATCCGCGTCCAGGAAGTTACGCGTCGGGGCCGCGCATTGTGCAGAATCCTCACGGAGATGGACATCAGAATGAAGCCGAGGATCATGCCGAGGGTGGGCGATACGACGATGAACAGGGCCGCCTTCCGAAGGCCGGCGCCGATGACGGCTTCAGGGCCGACCTTGACGATGGCCGTTCCCACCAGGCCGCCTACGAGTGCATGGGACGAACTGGACGGCAGGCCGAAATACCACGTCGCGATATTCCATAAGATGGCTCCGGCGACTGCCGCGAGGATGACGTTCACGTCCACTATGGTCGGATCGATGATGCCCTTGCCGATGGTTTTGGCCACGGCGGGTTCAAACGTGAATGCCGCGATGAAGTTGAAGAAGGCCGCCCATAGGACGGCCTGACCCGGCCGGAGTACGCGGGTGGCGACCACCGTTGCGATGGAGTTAGCTGAGTCATGAAAGCCGTTGCTGTAGTCGAAGACCAGCGCCAGCACGATAACCAGGATGACCAGGATCAACAACGGAGACACGCGTCAGCCCACCATTCTGATGCTTCTGATGAAAATGCCATGGAAATTATTGGCGACGGATGTGTTTGTGGAAAAGCGGAACAGCCTGTTCGCGGGGTGTATTTGTGCTGACACTGCCGCACCCTGCCAGCGGTCAGCGCCTACGCACACCCACTGCCCGCAGAAGCGCGTCCCTTAGTCTCTCCAGTTTGCGGGCCAGCGACTTGATCTCCCGCAATTCGCGGTTGCTGAGGTCGCGTTCCATGAACTTGCATACGTAGGTGGTACAACCCAGCGGCCGGAGGTCTGAGGGAAATGAGCACCCGTCTTCACCCAGAAACTCGCACGGTTCATCGCCGACATCGCCTCGCAAAACGAGTTCCAGAGTCTCGGCGCTTCCCTTCCAGTGAACGGCCTGATCGGGCAGGCATCCCAGCGCTTCCGCCAGAAGGACATCGTAATCATCGATACGGGCAGGTCTGCGGCAACAGGGATTGGCGCAGTCCGGGCAGTGGGAACTGGTAAAGTCCGCGAACAGGGCGCGGATCTGCCTGTGGGTGTCTCGGTAGTCTTTCAGGGGATTGCTCAT
Organism: Armatimonadota bacterium; assembly: GCA_029564025.1. GTDB lineage: Bacteria > Armatimonadota > DTGP01 > JAKQQT01 > JAKQQT01 > JAKQQT01. Next base: position 21,843 of record JAKQQT010000731.1, read on the forward strand.
GGTTCGGTTTGCGGGCGGATTTCGACCTGGTTACACGTTCCATGGTATCATTCACGTGGAAGGCGTCCCAGCATTCACGTTTGGTCGCGGTGACATAAAAGGAAATTTCCCCCCATGAAAAGATGGTTGCTGATTGCGTCTGCGGTTCTTCTGACGGCGTTCGTCATCAACACAGGACGAGGCTATGCCCAGACGGTCCTGATCTCCGAGTTTGTGGCCTCCAATGACGGTTGCCTCTACGACGAAGACGGCGATTCCTCGGACTGGATTGAATTGTACAATCCGGAATCCGTGCCAGTGAATCTGGAAGGATGGGGACTGACGGACAGCAAGAACAAACCTCAGAAGTGGGTTTTTCCGGCGGTCACGATCCAGGCTGGTGCCTACATGATCGTTTTCGCATCGGACAAGGACCGCCGGGATCCAGCGAAGCCACTGCACACGAATTACAAGCTCGACGCACAAGGTGAATACGTCGGTTTGTACCGTCCGGATCTCTCTCTATCCTGCGAATACGGTCCCACTTATCCACCCCAGCAGACGGATGTTTCATACGGCATGGGTTACGACGGAACCACAATTCCGGTTGTCCCTTCTCCGACTGCGGCAAAAGCCGTGGTGCCGCCGAACAACAACTGGGGTCTTACGTGGACGCAGATTTCCTTCAACGACTCTTCCTGGAAATCCGGCCAGACCGGGCTTGGATTCGAGCGCTCGACGGGCTACGAATCGCTGATCGGGCTCAACGTTCTGTCCGAGATGTACAACGTGTCCGGTACAGCCTACCTGAGGATTCCTTTCAGTTTTGACGGAAGCCCGACGGAACAACTGACCCTCCGCATGAAGTATGATGACGGCTTCGTAGCCTACCTGAACGGTGTGAAGGTCGCCTCGCGGAACGCCCCGTCAAGTCTGGGATACCGCTCAGTCGCCACCCGGACCCACGAGGACAGCCTGGCTGTTCAGTGGGAATACATCGATATCACGGCATATAAATCCGCCCTTGTTGCGGGTCAGAATGTGCTGGCCGTGCACGGCTTGAACGCCAGTGCCACCAGTAGCGATTTCCTTGTTCTCCCCGAGATAGTGCGGTTCGTGGGCACGGGAATACAGCCGGACGTCATCCGGTTCTTTTCGGTTCCAACGCCTGGCGGCCCGAACGGTACGGGATCGGCGGACCAGGGACCGGCAATCAGCGACATCGCCCACACTCCCAGCCAGCCCTCTCCCGGCGAGGACTTGACGGTTACCGCCCGCGTTATGCTGACCACGGCCCCGGTTAATGCCGTAACTTTGACGTGGCGCATGAACTATGGCGCTACGTCTGCAATTACAATGCTTGACGACGGATTGCACGGCGACGGTGAGGCGGACGACGGTGTATTCGGCGCGGTGATACCGGGCGCTGGATTCACCGCCGGTTCGATGGTCCGATACTATATCGCGGCCACGGACACGGTGGCACATACCAGCCGGTCGCCGTTGTTCGTCGGTCCAACGGCCCCCGAATATTACGGAACCGTGGTTCTGGACCCCGCTCTAACAACGGCACTGCCGGTACTGCACTGGTTTGTGCAGAATCCGTCCGCCGCGGCCACGGAGGCGGGCACGCAATCCTCCTGCTTCTACCGGGGCGTCTTTTACGACAATATCTTCACGCGTTTACGAGGGCAGAGCTCAGCTTCGTGGCCGAAGAAGCACTACAAGTTCGACATGTCGGCGGGATTCTACTTCCAGGTGGACGACGAGAAACCGCCGGTTGAGGAGTTCAACCTCCAAAGCACCTACAGCGACAAGGCGTATATCCGGCAGATTCTGGGCTGGGAAACCTACACCAACGCCGGTGTGGCAGGGTGTTACGCCTTTCCTGTGCGGGTTCAGCAAAACGCCGCTTTCCACAGCGTGGCCGTCATCGTGGAGCAACCGGACGAAACGATGCTCAACCGGAACGGCCTGGACGGTGACGGAGCGCTCTACAAGATGTACAACGACTGCACCAGCGCCACCGTCAATGTGGAGAAGAAAACCCGCGAAACTGAGGGCAACTCCGACCTGCAGGCGCTGGTGACCGGCGTGAACCAGTACAACGAGCCGCTGTTCACCTACCTGTGCGACAACGTGGACATCTGGGCGACGATCAACTACATCGCGGCAACCACCATCATGCACGACAACGACCATGTCGCCAAGAATTACTATCTGTACCGCGACACGGATAAAACCGGCGAGTGGACGATGTTGCCGTGGGACAAGGACCTGACGTTCGGGCGCAACTTCACACTGGAAGGCGGTGTGCTGAACGATACCATATGGGCTTCCGCCGATCCCTACAGCCACCCCCTGTTCGGGGATATCGCCCACCAGAAGTGCGACAACCTGTACAACAAGTTCATCGATGCCATGCACCGGACACCGGTGATTCAGAAAATGTATCTGCGTCGTCTGCGTACCCTCATGGACGACCTGCTGCAACCGCCCGGCACGCCCGCCGCGGAACTCAAGTTCGAGAAACGCTGTGATGAGCTGTACAACCTGATGGCACCGGATGTGGTGTTGGACCGGGCCAAGTGGACCTACCAGTACGGCTATAACCAGAGTTTCCTGACCGGCGTCAATATCCTGAAGTCCGCTTACCTGGGTATTCGCAGGAATCATCTGTACAATACCCATTCCGGACCGGGACGTTTGATTCCGGACCGGCAGGTTCCGCAACCCGACATCGTGTTCGGAGCGGTGGACCGTTCGCCCGTGAGCGGAAACAAGGAAGAGGAATACGTCGAAATCGCCAATCCGAACACGACAGCAGTGGATATCAGCGGTTGGAAACTTGCCGGCGATGTGCGGTATACCTTCCGTCCCGGCACCGTGATACCGCCCAACGGTTCGCTGTATTGTGTGCGGGATGTGAAGGCGTTCCGCGCCCGGGCCACGTGGCCGAAGGGAGGCCAGGGGTTGTTCGTGCAGGGTGACTTCGACGGGCATCTGGCGGTTCCGCTGGAACCCGTTTATCTCGTTCGACCGGATGAATCGGTGGCGGCAACGCTGTACTACACTGTCGCGGACGCCGTGGAAGCGCTGGAAATCGCGGCAGGTTTTGAATCACCTTCAGCGGAGCGTAAAGCGATTCTGGATGTACTGCCGGAAGAGACCCAGGACGGGGTGGTGACGCTGGACGACGCTGTTTCGATTTACCGCAAGGCGATGGGATTGTGACCTTGAGAACCGTCTGAGCGGTGTGTGAATCGATGACGAGCCACGTCGGATTCCCCTCCTTTTCAAGGTAGGGGTTTGGGGGTGGTTGCCCGGCCCCACCTAACCCCCCGGCCCCCTTCCCACGTGTGGGAAGGGGGAGCCCCAAGCGTTCCGCCAAGGGCGGGGGTCAGGCAATCAGAACGATTTACCCCACGAGACCTCGGCTCCAAACTCGTGGTTCTTGAGCGTGATGGTCTGTGTCGGGTCCAACGGGTTGGGGCCGGACACCGTCTTGTTGGGGGCGAAGACCAGCGCGCCGCTGATTTCGCTGGTGGCGCCCATCTTGCGTGTGAAACCGGCGCTGAGATGCAGGTCCTGAATCGCGGGGGCGATCAGACTGAACAGCATCTCGCTGTCCTTCACCGGTTGGCGACCATAGGTAGCGCCGCACCGATAGGTCATCTTGCGGCTGGCTTCCCACTGGTAGCCCAGTTTGTAGGCGGTGATATCGCGCCAACCCATTCCTGGTCCGTTCTCTCCGCCCAGCAGTTTGCTGGGATCCCCTTCGTGCTTGCCTTCCAGCAGGTTGCCGAACGGATTGGCGATGGCGTCGATTTTGGTGTACCAGATTCGCTGAACTTCAAGCCCGACCACCGATTTCGCGCTCGGTTTCCAGGCGAGGCCTACCGTGCCGGTCGGCGGGACGTCGAATCGGCCCCTCTGAGCGAGAAGATCCTCGTATTTTGTCACACGCTCCATCTTGACACGCGTCGCGTAGGAGGCGCCTAATGACAGGCACGGGGTCAACTTGGTCAGGTAACCGAATTTCCATCCGAGGCCGGTGGCGTTGTCGATGCCGTTGTCGGTCAGGCGGTCCGGGTTGCCGTCGGCAACAAACGGGCCGAAGTGATTCAAACCGCGCGCTTCAAACCGCTGGTAGGCGATAAGGGCGCTGGCGCCCATGGCCGACTTGCTGTCGACCATTTTGGCGTAAGTGGGCAGGAAGAACAATTGCTCCAGGCGCACGCCTGTTTCGCCGCCGTAGAACGTGCCGGTTCCACCGGATGCGTCATCGGGGTAACGGGTGTTGGCGCCGCCGTTGGTGATGATGGAGATGCCCAGGGTTGAGCCGTCCGCCATGACCTTGTTGTAGCCCAGATGCGGCGGGAAACTGAACTTCTCGCTCTTCTGGCTCTCCGGGTACAAGCTGAACGCAGGCGGAGCGTGGCGCTCGCCGGTAACGGTGTACTTGGGGCGCATCGCGAAGACGCCGATACCGGCATCCATGCGGTTTCCGACGAAGGCCATTCCGGCCGGGTTCACCGAGGCAACCAGGCTGTCCTCGGGAAAAGCGACGGTAGTTCCACCCATGCCTTTCGACTTGGTGGAGTAGCCGTAGGAGAAATACCCGTGCGTTGCGTTCGCGCTCGGCGTGACGCAGAGAGCGGCGGCCATAATCGCTACGGGGACTGACAGGAGCGTTCGTTTCACGGTCTTTGATCCTTGTGGTCGGGGAAGCCGTACCGGTGGGTTGGTTGTTCTCCGGCCCGTTCCGGCTTCCGAAGTGATTACGAACGATGGATTATATGACCGAAAAATCCGCGATATCGAGAGGGGTCCGGGGGCCCTCCGGTATCGACCACGGCGCCCCGACCGGAGAACCCGGCGAATACGGCACATGGAGTGGAGCCCGAACAAACGCCCATCATCTGTATCACCTTCTCATTGGCACTCGCGCTCTGCCCCGAATCAGGTTTTTGCGATTGTGCGTGCTCCTACCGGGCGACGAACCGCGTGGGGGCGTCCGGCCTGAATCCTGAATCCTGCCGTTCGGCCCGTATGGGAATCCCGAATCCTGGCACCGGCAACTCCCACCCGCATTCCGCGAATGATGTGTCGGACAACACCGGCAGGGATTCCTCCATCTCGCGGGCGGCTGACAGAACCTCGCGCAGGGGGCGCACGGATTCGGCCACGAGGCAGTACGCCCCGTCGCGGTCCTGCGCCGTGCCGGAAACGACCACCATCCGCTCGCTGAAGATCACCCGGCCGTAGATGTCGTAGATATCCGGAAACACGGTGACGTCCACCAGGGCGGTTTCGTCTTCCAACATGAAGAACACGATGGTCTTTCCGCTTTTGATGGGCGGGGTGTGCGCGCGGGTTCGCCAACCGGCCACCAGAACGCGGTGGCCGGGCCGGGCGGCCAGGGCCTCGGCGCAGGTCTGCACGCCGACCCTTCGCAGTTGCTCGCGGTGGAACGCCATTGGGTCCGGTCCCGCGCAGAAACCGAGCGTTGCCAGTTCGCGCAGGGATTTTTCGTACGGGGTGAAGTCGCGCGCGTTGGGCAGTGGAGAAGCGCCCATGTTCAGGCCGGGGAAGGCGCGGCGGTCGGCGCCTTCGCGGGTGAGGCGTTCCGCGCCGCGCAGGACGGCCTTGCGGTTGGGGTGGAGGCGGTCGAACGCGCCGGCAAGGGCGAGGGATTCCACTTCGTCGCGCGAGGCGGGCACGCGGATGCAGAAATCGGCGGTAGAGACGAACGGCCCTTCGGCGCGCGCTGTCTCGATGGCGTCCAGCGTGCGCTTCTTGATGCCGTTCACGTGCTTCAGGCCCGCGCGGATGGTGGAATGGTTGGCGCGGTCGTCGGTGGAACTGCGGTTGATGTCCGGGCCGAGCACTTTGATGCCGCGCCGCCGGGCTTCGGAGACCACGGTGCGAAGCGGGTAGTAGGCCATCGGGAAGTTGTTCATCACGCCCATCAGGTAGTGGGCCGGGTAGTGGGCCAGCAACCAGGCGCTTTTGTAGGCTGTTTCGCCGAACGCGGCCGCGTGCGCGTGGCAGAATCCGTACGAGGCGAACCCGAGGATACTGCGGAAACACCAGAGGGCGACGTCCTCTGTGAAGCCGTTCTCCACCACGGCGGCGGTGAACTCCTCCTGGATGCCGCGCATCTTGTCCTTGCTTCGGGCGTGGCTGATGCGCCGGCGCAACTGGTCGGCGCGGTCCGGGCTCCAACCGGCGGCCGCGATGGCCAGTTCGATGACCTGGTCCTGGTAGATCACCACGCCCAGCGTTTCCTCCAGCACGGGTTTCAGCCGGTCGTCCGGATACACCACAGGCTCGCGCCCGGTGCGCCGCAGAACGAACGGGTCGACGGCGTTGCCGGTGATGGGTCCCGGCCGGATGAGGGCCACGGCGGCGACGCAGTCCGAGATGTGGCTCGGCTTTATCCTCTGCATCAGCACGCGCTGGGCGGGTGACTCCAGTTGGAACACGCCGATGGTCTGCCCCGACGAGAGCAGTGCCCAGGTGGCCTTGTCGTCCAGCGGGATGCGGTCGTAATCCAAAGCGACAGGAGCAGTGGGGCACTCGCGCAGGCTCTTCACGCAGTCGCGGATGGCGGCCAGTTCGCGCAGGAAAAGGAAGTCGGTTTTGATGAGACCCACTTTCTCGACCCAATCCTTGTCGTAGGAAACGGCCGCTTCGCCGTCCTTGGCGGCGGGCCACAGGGGCGAGACGCGGGCCAGCGGGATGCCGCCGATGACGACGCCGACGGTGGTCTGGTTGTGGCTTGGGAAGCGCGAAATGCGGCGGCCGAGTTCGATGATGGGCTCGAACGGCTCGCGGGTGAGGCCGGCGTCGCGCAACTGCGGCAGGTTGTCGAACGCCTCGCCAAGTTGGTGCGCGTTGACGTTGCGCAGGGACTTGGCGGCGATTTCCACGGCTTCCGGGGGAAGGTCGAACACGGGGCCGAAGTCGCGAAGCAGGGACTTGCCGCGCACGGTGTTGTACGCCGCCACCGAGGCCACGCGCTCGCGTCCGAACACCTCGCGCACGTGCGCCACCACGCGGTCGCGCTCGCGGCTGTCGATATCCAGGTCGATGTCCGGCGGGGCATTGCGGGCTTCGTTCAGGAAGCGGTCGAACGACAGGTTGTACTCAAAGGGGTTGATGGTGCCGACGTAGAGGCAGTAGGCGACCACGCTTCCGCCGGCCGAGCCCCGCACGCGGTACAGGATATCCTCCTTGCGCATCCAGCGGCATGTGTCCCACACCTGCAGGAAGTACCCGGCGAATCCCTTGTCGCGGATAAGCCTCAACTCGTACTGAATGCGGCGTCGGATATCGTCGGTCAGCGGATCGCCGAACCGGGCGCGGGCGCCGATTCCGGTCAGGTGGTCGAGGTAGGTTTCCTCGGTGAATCCTTCCGGGGGGAAGAACCGCGGCCATCGGCGGATGGACGGGTCCAGCACGGGCCGGCACCGTTCCGCGATGACCAGGGTGTTGCGCAGGGCGTCCGGGCGCCCGGCGAAGGCAACAGCCATCTCGTCGGGGCTCTTCAGGTACACCTCGGCGCTCCGCGGGCGGTCCGGGAACACGGTTCGTCGGCTCTGACGACCCGCGCGCCAACAGGCGAGGGCTTCGTGGACCCAGAAGTCCTCGCGGGCCAGTGTGTGAACGTTGTTGGTGGCGACCACGGGCAGGCCGAACCGGCGGGCCAGATCGCATTTGCGGGCGTTCAGCGAAGGCTCGAAACCGAGGCGGTGGTCCTGCAGTTCGACGAACACGTTGTTTGCGCCGAAGAGAGCCACCCACCGCGCGAGGGTTTGCTCGGCGAGATCATCTTCGCGGCGCAGGAGATGGTGGGAAAGTTCGGATTTGACGCACCCGGTGAGGCAGAGCAAATGTTCGGTCTTCCCCTCGAGCATTTCGGGTGTCGCGAGCGGGATGCTGGCCTTGCCCCACGGCGTTTTCGAGCCTTCGCGAACCGGAGCCGTGTCGAATCGCATGCTCCGGGCGCGGGTCAGAATCTCGCACAGGTTGCCGAA
>JAKQQT010000581.1 GCA_029564025.1 Armatimonadota bacterium
TTCCTCGACGGACGAGCCCACCGCCAGGTCCTCCACGGCCATTCGGAACTCGTCCGAAAGGGGAGCCGGCATATCGTCGGCCGTCACCTGCATGGCGCGTTGGAATCCTTGTCCCGCCCGCAGTGAGGAAGACATCAGATCCAGAGCATCCGGAAGCAGTTCCTCGAACTTCCTCAGCCGTCGCGTGATGGCGCTTTTCAGGGAAATCCAGGCAATCAGCGGACCGGCAATCACGCCCACCGTTCCCCATACGGGATTGCGGGTCAGCAGAAACACCGCGGTCCCGACCAGCACGGCAAGAACCACCAGGGCGAGCATAAACTCCAGGGGTTTCAGCAACCAGCCAGCCTGCGCCAGCGAGAGCTCAACGTTGCGGTAAAAATCAAAGTGACGGTATTCGCGTCCAATCCGGTTCAGGGAATCGCGGATGGACGAATGGCGCGTGCCGGTGGAAACACCGGAAAGCCGGGAGGTTCCGCCGAGGCCTTCCAGCCCCCTTCGAGCCGTCTGCTCGGGAGCCAGCGCCAGTATCAGCAGATACGCGGCAAACGATACCAGAAGAAATGCGAGTATTGGCAACCATGCGGGCATTATGATGTCTCCTTGAACCGTTTAGTGGGAAAACAGGTTCTCCGGCAATTGGCATCCTTCGGCGATAATCTTTTCGATGCAACGCGGTCGGATTCCGGTGGCGACGTGCCGTCCGAGAACCCGCCCGTCGTTATCCAGGCCGTGCTGTTCCCAGACGAACAGATCCTGCATCACGATGACGTCGCCATCCATACCAACAAGTTCCGTCACATTGGTCAAGCGGCGGGTTCCGTCCCGCAGTCGGGCTTCGTGAACAATCAGGTCGATCGCGGAGGAAATCTGTTCCCGGATCGCGCGGCTGGGCAACGTTGTGCCGCTCATCAGAACCATCGTCTCCAGACGGCTCAGGGTATCGCGGGGCGAGTTGGAGTGGGCTGTGGAAAGACTTCCGTCGTGGCCCGTGTTCATCGCCTGCAACATGTCAAGACATTCGCCGCCGCGGGTTTCGCCGACGACAATCCGGTCGGGCCGCATTCGGAGGGAGTTCCGAACCAGCATCCGGATCGTGATCTCGCCCTTGCCTTCCAGGTTCAGTGGCCGGCTTTCCAGCGAAACCACGTGCTCCTGCTGAAGTTGAAGTTCGGCGGCGTCTTCGATGGTTACGATGCGCTCATTGGCCGGGATGAACGAACTCAACGCATTCAACGTAGTCGTCTTTCCCGAACCGGTACCTCCGGAAACCATGATGTTCAGTCTGGCTTCCACGGCGGCTTTCAGGAATTGCGCCATCGGTTCGCTCAACGTTCCCAGGCGCACCAGCGCGTCCATCGTAAACGGTTTTCGGGCGAACTTCCGGATTGTGATCACCGGGCCGTTCAGAGCCAGCGGCGGAATGATGGCATTGACGCGGGAACCGTCCTGCAGTCGGGCGTCCACCATCGGGCTCGATTCGTCGATACGCCGGCCGATGGGCGTTACGATGCGGTCGATGACCCTCTTGACGTGCTCGTCGTTCTGGAAACAGACGTCGGTTCGGAAGATTCGCCCATTTCGTTCCACGAAGACGTTGCGCGGGCCGTTGACCATCACCTCGGTGATGGTGTCGTCATCGAGGAACGGTTGGATGGGGCCCAAGCCGCGAAGCTCGTACATCACTTCGCGGGTTATCTGCTCCATCACCCGCGCAGTCAGGGCAAGGCCGCGGCTCTCGACGAACTTGACGGCAACATCAGAAACCTGGGAGGCCAGTTCGTCGTTGTCCATCACGTGCAGAACCGAAGGATCCACTTCATCGAGCAGAGTCGCGTGGATCTCGTTCTTGTAGTGGGCCAGTTCTTCCGGGTCCGGCACATCACCGGTAGGATCATCGGTGTGCGTCAGACCTCCGAAGCTCCGTTCTTCAGCCAGGTCGAATGTGTTCATGTTTACCCGCTCCCGTTATGCGGAGGCTCCTCCGAATACGGACTTCCAGCGGGTGATCAAGCCTTGCTTGGCCTGCGGCTGGGCCAACAGCGGTGTGGTGGCGCTTTGTGCCGGCAGTTCCGTCAGTTTGTCCACCAGTGTTCGCACGGCTTCACCCAAAGGCAGGTTCGCCACGGCTCCGTGTCCGGAGTATCCCGTGTTGACCATCGAAACCACGCGTGGTTCGTTCGGCAACTGCATGAAGATCGGGTGTCCAAAGGACCGCTCGAGGTCGTCCACCTGGAAGCGGTTCTGAGCCGTCACGCGGTTCACAACGAGTTTCAACCGGTCGCGCGATACATACGCGCCGTCCAGCGTTTCAAACAGCGCCTTTGTGTCCGCAATCGTCGTGTAGTCGAACAGGTTGCAGATCAGCATCACCGCGGATGAAACGGACATCGCATGCAGGGTTGTGGCGTGGAGGTACGGCGGCACGTCGAACACGATGTACTTGTACTCGCGTTTCAGCAATGCCACCACCTTGTCCAACACAACAACCGGTAATGCGTCCAGTATCAACGGGCGGTTCGATGTGAACAGGGCGTGCAGACCGGACTGGTGTTTGTGGACGTAATTCGAGAGCAGAGACCAGTCGATCTCGTCGGTAAGACCGGCGAGTTCGGCCAGGGTCCGCTTGGGTTCCAGGTTCAGCACGGCGGCAATGTCGCCGAACTGGGTGTACAGGTCCACAAGGATGGTTTTCGGGTTGCGTTCCCTCAGGGCAAGGGCCAGGTTGGTGGCGATCATCGTCTTGCCGACGCCGCCCTTTCCGCCTGTCACGCAGAACACGCTGGGCAACCGGGCCGGATCCAGCAGGGCGCCGAAGTCCGGCGTCATCTGCGTTCTATGGATCTCGTCCAGGCGCAACAGGGTGTTCCGCAACTCGTTGGTATCCAGCGGTTTCCGGATAACGTCGCGAGCCCCGTAGAGCATGGCGCGGCGCATCACATCCGGTCCCGTTTGTTCGCTGATGATGATAGGCGCAACATCCGGCGCGGTCGCCTGAATAGCGGCGGCGGCGTCATATGCCGAGACGACGGTCAGGTTTTCGTCCAGCAGAACAAAATCCGGGTCCAGTCCGTTAGCCATTTGAATGGCTTCCTGCCCGTCCATGGCGAGGCCGGCGATATCAAGGCCAATCTCGTGCAGGGCGTGCCGGAGGCGTTCCCGGGAGCGCGGATCTTTTTCAGCGATGACAATTCGGCGCCGCATCAGCGACTGCATCGAATCGTCTATCTGAGTTGTTCGTCCTAGTGACAAGTCTCTCTCCTATGCATTCAGGAGACCCCACCGGATTCGTCCGCCGACCGTTCGGACGAATCCGGCTGTGTTCCCCAGTCGGGGCTGACCGGCGATATCATCGCCGACAGCAGTCACCGCGTCACTCCGCGGTCTCCGTTCATATAACAGTCAGTCTGCCCCGTATCTATCCAACCGACGGTGAAGGAATCGCGGTTGGCGGCACGGGCGGCAGTCCCGGAACGGCAGGGGGAGCGGTGGAACTTGGTGGTGTTCCTATTACCGTTCCCATCGGAATCGGATCGGCTTTCATCTCCGCAATCGCGGGCACCGGCACCATGGCGCCGGGAGTCAGGATTTCCGGAGTCACCAGAATCACAAGTTGTGTCCGGGTCCGCGATGTGGACCGGAACTTGAACAACTCGCCCAGAATCGGAATGTCCCCCAACAGCGGAACCTTGCGCAGGGCGTCGATATCCTCATCCTGCAGAAGGCCGCCGATAACCAGTGTCTGGCCGTTGCGCACCGATACTTCCGTGTCGGCCCGGCGAACCTTG
>JAKQQT010000587.1 GCA_029564025.1 Armatimonadota bacterium
CTACCGCGTCACCTACCGCAACAAGTACGGAATCGAATCGCCGAACCAGTGGCTCCAGTACAACATCGAGTTGGACGAAAACGGCGACCTGACCGCGCCGCCCGCGCCCGCGTCTCTGTTCCTGACCTTGAACCCCAACGGCACAATCAGCGTCACCGCCGTCTCTGGCGCGTTCCGTCAGGAATCAATAGAAGACTACCGCTGGATAGTGTCGGATGGCACTATTACACAGTCGCGCACTATCACCCCGCGCCCCGGCTTCGCGGAGACGTATCAAGAGGTTTGGGGGCCGTATGACTGGGATGATGAAATCACGATCAGCGTGGCGATTCAGGACGGGCGCAACCGCACGTCCGCCGCGCTCACAGAGACCGTCACGATTACAAGCACTTCCCCTAGCCTGCCCGCGCAGTACGCTATGACGGGGCTTGAGAACGGCCAGTACATCGCGCTGATTGACCCGTATCAGAACGGCGACAATTGGCTAGACGGCGGCTTCGGAACCGCCGCGCTCTACGCAAACGCCGACAAGGTGCTAGAGGTGAACGTGCTGGAAGACGGGGAGGTCATCAACCTTCACGACTACGCGCTCGTGAATGATACCGTGACAGGCGCGGGGGATGCGCCCTTTGTTGTTGACGGCGACAACGTTTACCTTTGCGCGGACGGGGCGCGCATCGTGGAAATTGACACGGCGGCGCGGACTATCACGGCTGCGCAGATTGTGAACGATTCCACGCTGTCATGCCCCGTTGCTGCGACCTATACCGAGGACTCGGAGGGGAACGTTTACTTCCAGGTCTTCTCCCCGATCTCCAACACATGGGCTACATGGATGCGCGTTGACGCGGACGGCACCCTGCGGCTGGGCTTTGGCTTGAAACAAGACGAATAGGAAGGCACCTGACATGGCAAACAACAGTCTCAAGATTACCAAGTTTCAGAACGGCACGGCGGCGGCTCCCGGCGTCACCTTTGAGGACACGTCAAGCGGGTTCTTCCGCTATGCCGCCAACATTTTCGGATGGGCGGCGAATGGCGTCACGTCCATTCTTTTTGGGTTGCGCTATCTGGCCGTGCTTTCCTACTCAAGCACCCCAAACCTGCGCCTGTATCGCGCACAAGGCACACAGTCCAGCCCAACCGCCACCGCTGACGGCGTGATCCTCGGCACCATTATTGGCTACGGACACAACGGCACGGAATTCAAAAGCGCTGGTCAGGTGCGCTTTACGCAAGACGGCGCGGCGGGGTCGGGCATTCCTGGAAAGGTTTCCATACACGGCTCCACTAACACAAGCACGGCGGTTGAGGGGCTCGTGGTGCGGGCCACAGGGAACACCGAAGT
>JAKQQT010000599.1 GCA_029564025.1 Armatimonadota bacterium
CGCGCTGAGCGACGGACTCTGACCGTTCCGAGAATGATACGATCTGCCACGCCACGGGTCCAGGCCGATCGATTCGGCCTATTACACTTAGCCGACTACTCGGCCTGGACCTACACTCCACAACATACAAGAATGACAGACCAGGACGCATAATTCCTAAAATAATTGGTGCAAATGACGTGCAACGTGCCCCTACCTGAATACCGAATCCTGAATCCTATCCTTGCCTATTGCCCGAAGTACTCAAACCGGTTGCGCGCCGTCTCCTGTACCCCTACCCTGTGCAGGGCCTGGCCGAGTTCAGCACGCAGGACATCCCAGATAAAAACCGCCAGGTTCTCGCTGGTGGGATTGACGCGGCGGAAGTGCGGGACATCAGTGTTCAGGTTCTTGTGGTCCAGAACATCGAGCACGCGATCGGAGACGATGCGGTCCAGCGCATCTATGGGAAACGCAAATCCCGTGTCGGGATCAACCGTGCCCTTCACCGTGACCTCAAGTCCGTAGTTGTGTCCGTGCCCGGCGGGATTGTTGCACTTCCCAAAGACATCGGTATTTTCCGCGTCACTCAACGACTCGGCATGCAGACGGTGCGAAGCCGCGAAATCGTATACCTTCGTTACGTAGACCATGTCGCCCTCTCCCGTGTATTCACTGAACAACTCCTCAGATTCGGAAACTTTTAACTTTACAAGCCGCGCGGTGGTCGCTCGCGCCTGAGAACTGATCCGGTCCCAGAGAACACGGGCGAGGTTCTCCGTGCTCGGTTGAAGACCCTTCATTTCCGGTGTGGTGTATTCGATCAGTCGGATGTCAAACGGCGCCACGGCCTCGGCAAGCCACTCCTTGACGTCGGTCAGATTCACAACCATACCGGTTGTGGCATCCTCCGGCCCGCTGAGTGTCGCCTCAACGGTGTAGTTGTGTCCGTGAACTTCCGACTGCCGGCCGAAGGTGTCCCGGTTCCACTCCGGGCTGTGGGCCGGGTTCCAATACCGGTGCGCGGCTGAAAAAACACGCTTTCTTGCCAGATGAACGTTCATGATGTTCTTGTAACCCGCGATTCCCAAGGAGTATGCCCGAATGAAACCTGCCCTGTTGCTTCTGCACGCGTTTCCATTGGACTCCCGCATGTGGGAATCCACAATGGCCGCCTTTGAGCGAGACTACCGTGTTGTCGCCCCGAACGCGTCGGACCTGTTGGCGGCCGGCCCTTCCATCCCCGCAATGGCGCGGGCCGCTCACGCTCTCATGGGCTCTGACCCGTATATTGCGGTCGGCGTTTCCATGGGCGGCTACATTGCTTTGGAACTGATCGGATTGTTTCCGAAAAGCCTGGCTGGTCTGGTTCTTGTCGATACCAAAGCGGCTTCGGACACTCCGGAAGCCAGAGCAGGCCGCGACGCGTTGATTGACGACATTCGGGAGCGCGGAGTGGCTCTTGCAACACAGGCGATGGTCTCCCGTCTCGTTGCTCCCTCCGCCGGACCTGATGTCAAAGCCCGAATTCGCGCCATTGTCGGCGAGCAGGATCCGCGGGTCGTCATCCAGTGTTCGCGGGCCATGAGAGACCGACGAGACAATACCGACCTGCTCCCAAACATCAGCGTTCCCACGTTGGTCGTTCGCGGGGGGGACGATCTGTTGATGACTCGGGAAGCCATGCTGGCCATGGCCGAATCCATCCCCAACGGACGCTTCGTATCCTTGTCCGGTTGCGGGCATCTTCCACCGCTCGAACAATCCGAGGAGTTCAACAACGTCCTCCGGAACTTCCTGGCCTAAAAAGTCAGCGTGCCAAGACGGTCCGGCGTCGTGAACGGTCCGTACGGAACCGCCCATACAGCGGTCGACGAATCGACCGACCCGGCAATCCGCGCGAAGTTGGCGCTCCAAGACGTCACCTCACCCGGCACCGTAATCAGCCCGCTGAGGGGGATCGACAGGGCGACTTCCCACGTGTCGCCGGATACCTCCACGGCGCTGGACCAACGTCCGATCCAACCGTCGTCGCCCGTCCGGTCATCACGGGTGAAGCCGTTCTTGTTGACGGTGAAGCGGTAATACGGCAAGCCGCGGGTTGACGGGCTGAGGATTACACTGATCGAGTCGCTCTCGAGAACGCCTCTGCACGTGAAACCGATCTGTAGTGACGAACCATCGCGCATCAAACGGACTTCGGTTCCGAGGGAAGCTTTCTCGCCGGACAGCGTTCGCTCCAGGGGAATCACAACCGCATTGGTCCATGCCGGCCTGTTAAGGCGCCCGTCGATGATGGGCGGAAAGGTAACAAGCGGCACCTTGGCGGACGGTAAATCCTCCGGATGCGAAACAGCCGGCACCGGCGGTCTGCTGGCCGGGATGGAACCCGTAACCGCCATTCGGGCAGAGGCGATCCGGCGCGCCGAGTTCATCATGGCCCGTACGGAAGCGTACCTGCTGTCTCCCAGAGCCGGATCGTTCAGGAATGCCACAGGTGCTTCGTCCGCCAGTCGTTGCAGTGAACTGAGACCGGAGTATGCGCGAAAGGCATCGACGGCATTCCTCGCCGTTGCGGCAATGGTTGCGTCGGGATGGCGTATACTGTTCAACCGTTCCGCGGCTGTGACGGCGAGCGAGCGTGACGCTCCAACGGAGTCCAACCACGGCGGAACCGCCGAATTGCGATACGCGCCCGCCCGCAGGATGCGCTTGATCGCGGGTGACAAATCGGCGTAGTTCATCAGGACCAGGCCG
Organism: Armatimonadota bacterium; assembly: GCA_029564025.1. Lineage (GTDB taxonomy): Bacteria > Armatimonadota > DTGP01 > JAKQQT01 > JAKQQT01 > JAKQQT01. Next base: position 2,737 of record JAKQQT010000599.1, read on the forward strand.
GTTGCTCCGTTTGTCCTGGCGGATTCCATCTGCGCCGTGAAACGGTCGAGGTCCGACAGGTGTGCGGTTTCGGCGCCAACGGCAATCAAGGCGTCCACGGCCAAAGCGGACGGAAACACCGAAGCGGTCAGTTCCGTGGCAGACGGTTCGTTCATTGGCTGGGGAATCACCCAGTCGACCCACCGGTTGGCCGCCCAGCGCGACCAGTTCTGCATATGGTCCCGCCTTGCGGCTTCCGGTGATCCGAATACCCGTACGCCCACCGAAGCAAGAGGCTTTACAGCGCGCACATCATCGCGAATCTCGCTGATGAGGCTGTCCAGCTGGTGTTCCAGCCACTCCCGCCAGCGGGCGTAGGAACCGTGGACGGAAGTGATCGTCCATGGATCGACGCCAGCCGACTTTCTAAATCCCGCCCTCGCGGCGTCGCAATAGTCATAATTGGTTGACTCGTACCCGGCATAATCCAGCACAACTCCGTCGATGTTGTACTGCGACAGCATTTCGCGGATGCCGTTGCGGACGGCGGTCCGCGCTTCCGGTATCGACGGACTGACCCACGAGCGCCATCCGGTGTCGCTCATGACTCTGCCGGCCCTATCCTGCGCGGCCCATTCCGGGTGTGCGCGGAGCAGGCGGCCCTGGTCTCCGTCCACACCGGCGCATAAAGTCCAAATCCAGGCATGCACCTGCACGCCGGCCAGACGGCCCTCATCGACCAGTGCCCGGAGAGGATCAAACGCGGCAAACCTGGGATCGCGCTTGAAAACCGAACTTGGGAAAGCGCTTGAACCACGCGCGACCACCTCGGGCAAAACGCAGTTGAACCGCGCCTCCGACAACCCCGCTATCAGGCTTTTTGCTTCCGCGCGCGAGGTTGGAAGTGACTCGTACGGAATCCGCGCGGCACGGATTTCAACGGGCGGCGACGATGTCAGGCGGGCCGACGCGTTCAAGCAGGATTCTTCCGCGATGTCGGCGCTTGTCAGGAATCCGGCGAAATCGGGGTTCAGATTGGCGCTCATCAACGCCCGGCGGCCCGCATTCACCAAGTTTCGGGCATCGGCCAGATCCGGGCCGTTTCCGTACGAGGACGCAAGTGCAATCTGCGCGCCGGTCCGGGACAACCGGGCATCCAGTGCGGTGGAAACATTGCTTCGAATCACCGGCTTTATTACCGGAGCGATGGAGACCGCCGCGAGGGTGAACCAACGGGCCGTTTCAGGACGGTTGTTCTCGTCGCAGAAAATGTCCTCGCCTATCCAGAGTGTCGAAGGCCCGCGGATTACCGCGGCGTCCTTCGGGGTGTTGCGCGGTGGTTTGTCGTCCTCGCGCAACCATCGTCCGACGACAAAGTATGTCGGCAGTTGCTGTCCTCCGTTTCCCGACGGCCTGGGCGTGGCGACAAATGCGGAACCTCTGGACAGAGTAAGTCTCGCCGGGAGGCTTCCGTGCGTCGCCGCAATCACCGCGTTTCCCTTGGGTGACCAACCGGTCACCTGCACCCCTAACAGCGATGACAGCGCCGCGTCCAGAGGGCGCTTGAAGCCCGCCGGTCCCCAGCCGACCGCCACGATTTTGCCACCAGCCGATGTGTAGGCTTTCATAGCATCAACCGTCGTGAACTGCCGGACATCGGCTACGTTCAACACGACCAGAGGAGGTTGGGCGGCAAGCGCGGACGAAAGTGACTGCTCGGAAACGGTAACCGCTTCGAGGCCCACGGAATTCAGCCACGGAATCGCTCGCGGAGCGCCCATCACCACCACAGCGCCGGAGGGGACGATGACCGGCGTCTGCTGAGCCGACGCCGAAAATAAACATGCAACCCCGACAAGAGTCAGAACAGCCAACCGCAAACTCAAGACAACACCTCCCAAGGCTTGCGCGCCGCGAAAAACACCCGATCCGTGCGCTTGGTCGGTTTTCGCTGGGTGTAAGCCTCATACATACCCATCACTTGGAATCCCGCGCTTGCCAGCATATCGCGCACCTCGTTCATACGGTAGGCGCGTTGGAAATGCTGTTCCAGGATCGTCCTCCGGGCGTCACCCCGCTTCACATAAAACGCCATGTCCACCTGCGTCAGCCGGGTCTCCGCGTTGTACGTGCTCTTCCACGCGTAGTTCACGGGATCGTTTGGATCGAAGTGACTCTGAGTGAACAACTCCTGTTCCAATGCGTACGGTGTGTTCATGTCGAACATGAACATACCGCCGGGATCGAGGTGTTCGTAAACGCGCTGGATGCCTTCCTGCAGGTCCTCCGGTTCGATGATGTAGTTCAGGCTGTCGAAGTAGCTGACCGCCGTATCGAACCGCTCCGGCAATGCGATGTCCTGCATGGCCGAGGCTTCGTACCGCACCAGAATCCGCCCGACCGACTTCCGGCGCGCTTCTCGGATCATCTCTTTCGAGATATCCACCCCGACAATCCGGCAACCCCGGTCGGCAAACATCAGTGTCGCCGTGCCGGTGCCGCACCCGATATCCAGCACGCGGTGGATGGGGTGTCCGAAGTCATGGGCCACGCTGAACGTGTAGTCGACCCACTGCCCGTACGGGATGGTGGACATCAACCGGTCGTAGATGCGCGCCAGGCCATGGAATTGGTGGTTCATACCCGTTCAGGATAGCAACCCGCCCGTTGGGTCGCGGGAGGTGGCGTTTCTATCATGGTCATATGAGCATATCAAATGAGACAAAGCAACGTGCCGCCCGGGTGCGCCTTATTGCCATGGATGTGGACGGCGTACTGACAGACGGCACCCTCCCCCTGTTTGAACACGACGAGGGTAAGTTCTTCTACGCGCGCGACGGACTCGGCATCAGCGTCGGACGAAACGCCGGGCTCAAGTTCGCCATTATCACGGGCCGCCAGTGTGCGGCTGTCGTGAAGCGGGTAGAGGAGTTGCGCATCGACCACCTGGTTCAGGCCGCGACGAATAAAGCGAAAGCACTGGCCGATGTCTGCGCCGCGGAAGGCATCGATGTCACCGAAGCGGCATTCATCGGTGACGACTGGAACGATCTTCCCGGAATGGAGGTCGCCGGTTTGTCTGCCTGCCCCGCCGACGCGCCGCCCGAAATCAGAGCCCGTGTGGACATTGTTTTGAAACACAACGGCGGACGCGGCGCCGTGCGTGAAATGGTTGAGACGGTTCTCGAAGCTCAAGGCGGCTGGGAGCAAGCGGCGGAGAGGTGGCTGGAAGGTCTGCGGAATCGGGAAGCGCAGGACGGAGGCATCGTGTGCCGGCAGTGATCGGCGATAGCCTGACCATCATCCATACGGGTGATATGCACGACTGCCTCGGCTCCGCGGAAGCCAACTGCATCTCGTCGCTTCGGAAGGATATTCCAGATTGCCTTCTGCTGGATTCGGGAGACGCCATCAAGGCCGGGAACCTGGGTTTCAGGCCTTCCGGAGAACCGGTGCTCACGTTGATGAGTGAACTCGGATACCACGCGATGGCGCTGGGAAATCGGGAAGCGCATCTGTGGCAGGCGGCGCTGGAGCGAAAAATCGGCTTGGCGAGGTTTCCGGTTCTTTCCGCCAACCTGAAAACCCCGAAACCGGGAGTCGTCAAGCCTTGCATCACGGTGGAAATGAACGGGATAAGGGTCGGGGTGGTGGGACTTACCGTGCCGATGATCACACAGGCGATGTGGACGCGCAAACTGTGCGACCTTCTGTTCGATGACCCGGTCGCAACTGCCCGCGAGTTGGTTCCCGTGCTTCAAAAGGATGTCGACCTGCTTTTGCTCCTGAGCCACCTTGGCGAACGGCGCGACCGGGAGATCGCCGAAACCGGCCTGTTTCACATCATACTCGGCGGGCATTCGCACACCGTTATGGAGATACCGGAGAGAATCGGACAAACGTGGCTGTGCCACACGGGCAGTCACGCCCGTTATGCCGGTGTCTGGCACCTGACCATGACGAAAATCGGTTGGAACGCTACCGGGAGACTTCGCCCTCTGCGGGAGAGCGCCTGACATGAACCTGACCCTGCTACTGCTGTACGCGATCGGCTGGATATGCGCGGCGCTAGTGGGCATGCTGTTCTGCCGTGCGTTTGTCCCACCGGAAGACCGGCGGGATCCGTTTCTGTACCTGATAGGTTTCGCGATGACGGTCGGCGCGGTAGGCACGATGATGCTTCCGCTAGGTCTCTTCGTCGAGTACAGTCCCAGAATGTACACGCTCGTCCTCCGGTTCTGGATTTTGATCTCCGTTTTCGTCTGGTACGCCGCCGGAAGAAAACCCGCCGGACCGAGAAACGCCGGCCCGGCATCGGTAACGCTGATATCTCTTTTGCCCTGGGTTGTTCCCGCCGCCATGGCCCTTCTATCGTTTTCCGCGGCCATCGGACCGCCCACCTCAAACGAGTGGGACAGCCTGGCTTATCACCTGGCCGTTCCCAAGGTGTGGCTGGCCAACGGCTTGATCGGACCTGTTTCATACGATCACCACAGCAACTTCCCGATGCTGTTGGAACTGCATTATGCCTTCCACGGAGCCGCGGCGGTGAAGGCCCTGCACTGGATGAGCGGGATTACCACGGCTCTTCTTATTGCCTGGGCCGCGAACCGATGGGTATCACGGCGTTCCAGCCCCCTGGCGGCCGCGCTATTTCTGACGGTTCCTATCGTCGCCTGGGAATCGACCACCGCTTACGTGGATCTGACGTCCACCTTGTTCGTCACATTGGCTGTTTATGCCGTGCTCCGCTGGAAGGAAAATCCAGCCGCAACCGGTTGGTTGTGGCTCTCCGCCATTATGGCCGGTTTCGCCTGCGGAACGAAGATGACCATGCTGGCAGTGGCCGGTCTGCTCGTCTTGTGGCTCACCTGGCTCCGGATTCGCAACCACGCGCCGGTCAACGCGAAACGCCTGCTGGCCTATGCGACCATCGCGGCAGTCGTTGGCGGCGGGTGGTACGTCAAGACCTGGGTATTTACCGGGAATCCGGTATACCCGTTCGCTTATGAGCGACTTGGCGGCAAGTGGTGGAGCGCGCAGGCGGCAAAGGATTACTCTGCGGAACAAGCCCGGTTCGGCATTGGCAAAACCCCGTTGGGCTTTCTGGCCGCCCCGTGGACAACCGCTTTCCAGTCACATTACTACGCGAATCCTCCATCGGTGTTCAAGGGCGATCTATCCGCCCCGCCGGAAAGCGGTTTTCCAACCGTATACGGGAACCTTGGCATCGCGGTCATCGGACTGCTTCCCTTGTGGCTTCTCGCGCGCCGACGACATCCCGCGGTCGTATCGATGATTTGGTTCAGCGGATCGTTTTTCCTGGTCTGGTTCGCGCTGACCCACCAAACGCGATACCTTCTGCCCATTCTTCCGCTTCTGATCATCGCGTCCACAGCCGGCGCCGTCGAGTTCTGGCGAAAGGGCAACGCGTGGAGGTGGGCCGTCGGCTCCTTCGCGGCTTTGTCGGTTCTTTTCGGCTTGCTTCCTTCCCGGGAATACGCGAAAGGGATGGCTGTGGGGCCGGAGGGCGTCGATTACTATCTTACCAAACGCGAACCGATGTATGGAATCAGCGAGTATGCCAACAAGAATCTGGTTCGGGGAGCCAGAGTACTGTTGTTGCAGGAAACGCGCGGATACTGGTTGGACGTCCCCTATATGTGGGGGAATCCCAGCCAGAACGCTTTGATTCCGTGGGAAACATTCCAATCGACCGACGAAACACTCGCGAAACTGGGATCGATGGGAATCACGCACGTTGTCATCAACTGGAGCGCCACAACCGAGGATTCGTCCAGAGAACACTGGCCGAAACTGATGGCCGAAGCGGTTATGAGGGGTAGATTGAGGGCTCTCTACTCCACCCGCGAAGATCCGTTCCGCGGAATTAAGCTTTATGCGCTGGAGGAATCCGGAAAGGTGAGACCTGATCTTTCCAGGTAAACGTGCAATGCGTACCCGAACGGCGCGTTGGCTCTCGTGGGCAACAGCATGCCTTGTCATCTCGGCATTCGGTTGCGGCAGGCGAAAACCAGTCCAGAAACCGGTGGAACCGCCGCCGCCGCCCGTAACCGGCAAGTCCTCCGGCGTGCGGTCCGTGATGGACGATGCGCAGGGTCGTCGGCTCTGGGAAGTGACGGCCGCTTCCTCGGAGCAGTCGCAGGAAAAAGGCACGGTTGTGTTTCACGACGCCAGGGTGACGGTCTACGATAAAGGCAAGCCGAGTTATCGGTTCATTGCTCCGAAAGCCGTTGCCCTGACGCAAGGAAAGCGTTTCGCGATTTCGCTGACCGGTGGTGTCTCGGCCAAGGAACTGGCGGGACTCTCCGCCTTCACCGTGGACCGGATGACCTGGGCTTCGGACACACGGGCGTTTGTCGGACAGGGAAATGCCCGTTACACGCAGGGACCGTTGGAAATGACCGGGCAACGGCTGTCCGGAGCGGTTCCTGTCCGGGTGATCAATGTCACCGGTGACGTTCACTTTACGTGGAAGGACGATTCTTCACGATGATTCGAAAGGTTGCGTCAACATCTGTCCTGGCCGGTCTGCTGATGGCAGGCGCCAGTCTTCACGCCCAGAAGACAGCCACACAACAACGTTTCGGCAGTATCTCCGGCACCTCGGTCAGCGCCAGGTACGACATCAAAGCGGGCATCATCACCTACACCGGCTCCGTGGAAATCAAGACCGACCAGGGCGACACTCTCTCCGCCAACAAGGTCGTTCTCACCCTGGATAAAGCCCGCCGCGATGTTGATTCGATGGAAGCCACCGGAAGCGTCAAAGTATCCGTGAAGCAGGTTCTGCCGGCCAGGCCCGGCACACCGGCGTCTTTCCGCGTGGTGTCTGCACAGGCCAACCGTGTGTTCCTGCAGAACAAAAGCAAACACGCCATACTGACGGGATCAGTGTCCGGACGCTCCGAAGATGATACGGCGATCACCACATTCCGCGCTTCATCGGTGGATATAGACCTGGAAACCGGAATCATTGATGCACAGGGCTCCGATTCCGAACGCACGCAGATGAATGTTCAGGTCAAACCGTCGAAGGGAACCGCGAAGTAACTTGGAGATCTCCACCGACAATCTGGTGAAAACCTACCGCGGCCGTAACGTTGTCGACGGGGTCTCGTTTCACGTCAAACAGGGCGAGGTCGTCGGCCTGCTCGGTCCCAACGGCGCCGGCAAGACAACTTCGTTCTACATGGTCGTCGGACTCGTCCACCCCCGCTCCGGCCGCGTGATGCTGGACCAGGAAGACATCACAAGCCGGCCGATGTACCGGCGCGCCCGCATGGGAATCGGGTACCTGGCGCAGGAACCATCGGTCTTTCGCAGGCTCACCGTTTCACAGAACATTTCTCTGGTGCTGGAGTTCACTAATCTCAGCCGTCTCGAGAGGCGTCAGCGTGTGGAGGAACTGCTGAAGGAATTCGACCTGACCGCACGAGCCAACCAGCTGGCACAGTCGCTTTCCGGAGGCGAACGGCGGCGCCTCGAGATTGCCAGGTCCCTGGCGACGGAGCCGAACTTCATCCTTCTGGACGAACCGTTCACCGGTGTCGATCCCCTGGCAATTCAGAGCATCCAGTCTACGATAGGTCTTCTGAAACAGCGAGGTATCGGTATCCTGATTACGGACCACAACGTCCGCGAGACCCTCTCCATCACCGACCGGTCGTACATCATGTCACACGGAAAGGTGGTCACGGCCGGTACCTCCGAGGAACTGGTGAACGATCCCATCGCCCGCAAGTTTTACCTGGGCGACGAGTTCTCCTTGTAACCTGTGCGATGTCTTTATCCGACCGCTATATCCTCCGGAATCTGATTGGGCCCTTGATGTTCGGGGTCGCCGCCTTCGTGTCGATACTCACGGCCTCCAAGCCTCTCATCGAACTGACGAACCTGGCGTTCCAGGGTGTGCCTCCAGGCACCCTTCTTCGGCTGTTTCTGCTTGCGCTTCCGCCGATGATTGTGCTGTCTCTTCCGATGAGCGTTCTGCTGGCGACTCTGCTCGGATTCGGGCGGCTCAGCGGCGACAGCGAGATTGTGGCCATGTACGCGGGCGGACTGAGCCTTTACCGCGCCGCCGTTCCCGCCGTCGCCTTGGGCTTTGTTGTGATGATTGTAACGGTTGTCTTCAATGAACACGTGGTACCATGGTCCATCGAATCGGCAACCGCGCTGAAGGCAAGCGTCGAAGAAGGCGTGAAGGAACAGCGGCAGTTCGAACTGCCGCAGTATGAGAACGGCGTTCTTGCAAGGAGGATTTACGCGGAACGGTTTGATCCGAAGTCGCGGGTGATGCGCCGCGTGACGGTGGTTTCCTGGTCGGAAGGCCGTCCCAACCGCATAATCTACGCCGAAAGGGCGGTTTATCGGAACGAGAACCACTGGACACTCTACCATGTTGAATGGAGGGAACTCGCGGATGGGCGTGCGTCCCCGTTGACAACCCTGGATACCCAGGAGATCACGGTTCAGCAGTCACTGGCTGAGATTCACGAAGAAAAGAAACTGCGCGAGAAAAGTATGGCGGAACTGCAATCCGCAATCGATCGTTACCGCAAGCAGGGAATTGCCACGGATGATTTGAGGGTTGCGTATTGGAACCGATGGGCGATGCCGTTTGCCAGTGTTGTATTCGCCCTGATCGGGCTTCCGCTCGGTGTTAGACCGCAACGCACCAGCAGTGGTCTGGGACTCGGGCTAAGCATCGTCATCATATTCCTGTACTACGTTATCTGGTCATTTTCGTCGCGGTTCGGCGCCGGCCTGGTTCCGGCGTTTCTCGCGTCGTGGTCTGCCAATCTGCTGGGGCTTGCCGTGGGTGGTTATCTGCTGTCGCGAGCGCCAAAATAAGAAAACTCGATGATACGCCTGGTGATATTGCTGGTTGCCTGGATGGCGCTGTCCGCGTTGGTTGCCTATGTGGCCGACTACGCGGGCCGCAGACTCGGCAAACGCCGCCTGTCCGTCTTCAACCTTCGGCCGCGGCATACGGCGATTCTTATCACCACCAGCACCGGCGCAATCATCGCGATGCTCACCTTTGGCCTCCTGCTGTTCGTATCCTCTGATATCCGCGAGGCACTGACACAATGGGATACCATTGTTGCCCGCAATCACCAACTTGCCAAGGAATCCAGCGAGCTCTGGACCAGTGTGAAGAGTGCGGAAGCAAGCCTTGCACAGGCCGAAAAAAAGGCGGATGAGGCGCGCGCGGCAACCACCAGGGCGCTGGCCCAGCGTGATGACGTGGAAAAAAAACTGGCCGAAGCGCAGGCACAGAACAAGATATTGGACCAATCGATTGCGAAAAACGCGCGACTTCTGGCCGTTCAGGAACATGACCTGAAATCGAAGACGCAGGAACTGGAGCAGTCGCAGAAACGTCTGGGCATCGTCAATGTCACCCTGAAGAAAAATGAAGCGACGCTTGCCCAGCAACAACGCTATCTCACCAACGCAAGCCGGGTTCTTCTTCAGTTGAGACAGGAAGCCGACCAGGCGTACGCGCTCGCCAATCGGCGCGTGTACGGCGATTTGATTGTCGCTACCGGCGATGAACTGGCGCGCACCGTTGTCCCCAGCCACGTCACCCGGGCTCAGGCATCGCGAATCGTTCTCAACCTGCTGAATTCGGGACGCACTCTGGTTGCCGAACGAAACAAGGATCGCGGAGGCAAATGGCCGACGGGCCAGCCGTTCGTTATCCTTCGTTCTTCCAAGGCCGCCAGGTTGACCCCGGAACAGTGTCAGAATCTGATTGTGGACAACCTGATTGCCAACGACCCCCGCAATCCCGGTGGCGTCGTTTTGTTGCTGGTCGCGCGTTCCAACGCCATTGCCGGCGAGACGGTCATTGTAGATATCGAGTTGTTCTCCAACCGCCTCGTGTTTGAGAAGGGCAATCCCAACGCACCCGATCCGCAGGATCGAAACGAGATTATCCGCACAGTAATCGACGGATCACAACCGAAGGATACCATCGTCCAGTCCCTGTACTCGCTTCTCAAGGACAAACTCCGGCCGACAGCGTTGAACCGCGGCCTGATGCCGGCAACAGACGGAAGCATCGGTTCCATGCCGCCCGAACAGATTCAGGACGTGATTAACGCCATACGAGCCAAGAACCGGCCGGTAACCGTTGCCATTTACGCCCAGGAGGATACCTGGACAGCCGGCCCCCTGAAACTCCGGTTCTCCGTCGATCCCGACGCGTAGCATGGCACTCGACACATCATTCGGATGCGCAATCAACCAACGCGCCGGCATCCCCCTGCTTCAGTGGGCCGCATGGTTGCGCGCGGGAATATTGCACGGCATCACCACCCGGGAAGGTGGCGTTTCGCAACCACCGTGGGACACGCTGAATCTCAGCGCCGATGTTGGTGACGACCCCGCCGCCGTGCGTATCAACCGCATCAAACTGGCCGCGGCACTGGGCGATATGAAACGTCCTGTTGTCTTCGCAAACCAGGTACACGGCGCCAGAGTTGCGCGGATTGACGCTCCACCCGGCGCCTCGTTCGAAGCGGACGGACTTATCACCGATAACCGTGACCTGTTCATTGCCGTTCTCGTCGCCGACTGCGTTCCAATTCTGTTTCTGGACGCCGCCAAGCTGGTGGTCGGTGTGGCGCACGCGGGTTGGCGAGGGCTTGCCGAGGATGTACCCGGCGCGGTGGTGCGGGCCATGCGCGATGAATACGGATCGATTCCATCGGATATCCAAGCCGCCGTCGGTCCGCACATCGGCCCCTGCTGTTACACGGTCGGACCGGAAGTGGCCGATATCTTCCGCGACATCCCGCGCGCCGTCAAGGAAGACGATCCTCTCAGACTGGACCTGGGACGAATCGCCAAACGGCGCCTCGCCGATGCCGGTTTGTTGCCCGAAAACGTGCAGATTTCCTCGCCCTGCACGGCTTGTTTCTCTGACGCGTACTTCTCCCACCGGAATCAGAATCCCACGGGACGATTCGCCGCAGTGATCGGAATCGGGGAGCCCTGGGATGCCTGAACCGCCGGTGGTCGGAGTGGACCCGGGCCGGGGCAAGTGCGGTCTCGCCGTGGTATTCCGCTCGGGCGAGGTGGTTGAGCAGTGTGTTGTTCCACGCGAGAAACTGGTGGACACTCTGACAGATATGGTTCAGAGGCACCAGGCCGCGGCCGTCGTCGTCGGAGACCGAACGGGCAGTAGCGACGCCTGCCGCGAAATCGCCCGTGTGCTGGCCTGTCCCGTGGTTACCGCTCCGGAACACGAAACAACCTTGCGTGCCCGTGACCGCTTCTTTCGCGACCATCCGCCCAAAGGCTGGAGAGCGCTGGTGCCGCGCGGACTGCTGACTCCTCCCCGCCCCGTGGACGATTACGCCGCCATCCTTCTGGCCGAAGCCTGGTGGAACAACGCCCGGAAGTAGGGGCGATTCACGAATCGCCCGGTAATCGGGTTGGGGCACAGCACGCTGTGCCCTCGTCGCTTGCCATCGTGTTAGTATGTAGTAAAAGCCCTATTACTCATTACCCATGCCTCCTGACAACCTGCCTCTCATTGCCGACAATCTTTCCCGAATCCGCGAACGCATTGCGCAAGCGGCGGAACGGTGCGGCCGGTCTTCGGACGAGATTACGCTCGTGGCCGTCACCAAGACGCAACCTGCCGAATCGTTACAGGCTGTGCTGGATGCGGGAGCAACGGATATCGGAGAGAACTATGTTGCGGAGGCGGAAGCGAAGTTCCGGGAGGTTGACTTTCCTGAAGGCGTCACCCGGCACTGCATCGGCCATCTGCAGTCCAACAAGGCCAGGCGCGCTTTGGACACGTTCGACGTCATACAGTCGGTGGATTCAATCAAGCTGTTAACACGATTGGACACCGCGGCGGCGGAGCGCGCTACTATGGTCTCGGTGTTGCTGGAAGTTCGCCTGACAGACGAACCGGAAAAGACCGGCTTCCTGCCTGATGAACTTCCGACGGCGCTTGAGACGGCCGCCCGGGCTCCCCACATTCGCGTGTTGGGATTGATGGGCATGGCTCCCTTTACGCCCGACATGGAGCGCAGGCGGGCTACATTTCGCGAACTTTATTGCCACTATTTAACACTGGAGCCGTCTCAGAGACATATACTCAGTATGGGCATGACGGACGACTTCGAGATTGCCATCGAAGAAGGCTCCACCATGGTCCGCATCGGCACCGCTTTGTTCGGGCCGCGAACGTAAATCCGCCGGAGACGGCAGACGAAAGGACTGCATTCATGGATCGCCGAGACACTCGCAATCTGCTGGATGAACGCGATGAGGGAAAGAACATCTTTTCCAAGATTTCCGACCTGTTGAAAAGCCGCGATGAGGAAGAGGAAGACGACGACTTTCCTTCCGCCAGCCCCGGTGCCGGGCGCACGCGCTACACACGCCTGGATGCCTCGCGCTCCAACGCGATCTTCGTCCGTCTGGACTTCCGTTCCATGGAAGACGCCCAGGCCGCGGCCGACCGCCTGAAGGAACGCCGCCCTGTCATCGTCAACTTCGAGCGCACCGACGAGGAAGTGGCGCGGCGCGGCGTGGATTTCATCAGCGGCGTCACCTACGCCCTGGACGGATTCTACCAGAAGGTCGGCGACAAAGTGTTCCTGTTCACACCCAGCACAACCTCGATCTCCGTGGAAGACGCGTCACCGGATGATCTGAGCGCGCTGTACCGGACAAGGTAATCTATTGGGACCAATTGCCAACGCTCTGAACCTGGCGCTCAACATCGTCGAGTTGTTGCTGTTTGCCTACATCATACTCTCGTGGGTTCAGTTGGCTCGTTCGATGTCCCGAAGCGTTCCCTTCATTGATCCCCGCAATCCCGTGGTGCGTTTCCTGGAGGGTTTCGCCTATACGATTCTGCACCCCGTGCGCCGGGTGCTTGCTCCCTACCAGCGCGGGATGCCGATCGACCTGTCTGTCATAGTCGTGTACATCCTCATTGAGGTGTTCCGCAATCTCGTTGTGTTGCGCCTCCCGTTCTAGCATCGCATGGATACGGAATACCCGAACGTAACGGCCTCGCCGCCTTCCGAACCGAAAAGGAGAACCGGCGAGGCTGTTGTGCTGGTCAGCCTCATCGCCCTCTCCCTTTGGGCCAACTTCGTTCTGCGTGAACGTCAAACCGATGGCGCATCGAGGGCCGTGGCGATTGTGCGCGAAACCGACCTGGAACTCGCCGACGCGCTGGCCTTCCTGCCGGAATCCGGAACCGTTTCCGGCCCTGCGTGGCAGAAGGCCGAAGCCGGATACCGACGTGCCTTGGAACTGAAACCCGATATGCCGCGTGCCTTGAGAAGCCTCGCTTCCGTGTTGTTCCTTCAGGGCAAGGTCGATGCCGCGACCAGGATTATGCAACGGAAAGCGGATGTGTCGGTCGACGGGCGTGACGCCTGGTTTGCCACACAGATCGCCTTCGGGGCAAAAGAACGCCCTTCCAATCCGGTTGAAATGGAGAGGCTGACGCGGGCGCTGGAAAACAACAGGCTCGGCTGGACCCGCTTTGTCGCCCGCGAAGCGCTGGCGCCGACCGCCCGGGATAAGCGCCTGATCCGCGCGGAGTTGTCCGAATCCATTTCCATGCGCAACTCTTCATCCGCAGTCCTTGCCGGGTTTGCCGTGCTTGTCCTGATTCCGCTTGGTTTCGTAGCGCTGGCATGGTACCACCGCAACGCGCACCGCTATCCGCCCTGGCAGACCACGGTTCCCGGCGGATTCCTCATCGCCTGTTTCGGGATGTTCTTCCTCACCATGTATCTGCCCACAGTGGCCGCCGGGGCGTTTGCGTCTGACGTCATCAAAAACTCTTCGCCGGTGATGAAGGTCGCCATCTCGCTGTCGCTGATGCTGGTCGGCGGTGGCGGAGCGTTGGTGCTTTTGCACAGGGCTATACGGAATTCCGGAATCGCCGAAACCGTGATCCGGTGGCGCGTACCACTTTGGCCGGTATGGGGAATCGGCGGTTATCTGGCGCTTGTTCCAATTCTACTGGCTTCCGCGGCGGTTGCCGGATTGTTGCAAAGACTGCTACCTGATGTCCGAACCCCGATGAATCCCGCGGCGGATCTGGCAGTGGGCGTATCCGGATGGGCGCTGATACTGGTCGTTTTGCTTGTTTGTGTCGTCGTGCCTTTGCTGGAAGAAGTGCTTTTCCGGGGGCTTCTCTTTCCGGCTTTGTCGCGTCGGTACGGCGTAACCGGAGGAATGATCGTATCCAGTGTCGTGTTCGCCGGCCTGCATCCCCAGCTTCCGTTCGGATTCCTCCCTATCCTGGCGATCGGCATCTGCCTGTGTTACCTTTACCGCGCTTCGGGTTCTCTGCTGGCGTGCGTGATCGCACACGGCCTGAACAACGGATTCGCCATGGTCGGATCGTATCTGGCTCTCAGCGCCATCCGCCTCTAGAACACCCCTTCCCGTCCTCGAAGATAGACCGCGGAGTCTATCATGTATCTGTAAACGAACCCTTGTTTGGAGCCTGCCCGACGTGATCAAACTTCGTTCCCTGATAGCGCACGATTTCAAGCAACTTCAGAACATCCGCCTCCGCTTTCCGGATCGCGGTTCCGTGCTCATCGAAGGCAGGAATGAAGCCGGCAAAAGCACCCTGTTCGAAGCCGTCTTTTTCGCCCTTTTTGGTAAGGGACTGAACTCCCAGCAGGGCGATTTGTTGGCGTACGGTTCGACTCTGGGATTCGTGGAACTGGAAGTGGACGTGGCGGACCGCCGTATCACCGTGAGGCGCGACCTGAAGCCTCGCGGAATACAGGCGCGGCTGAACATCATCGACGCCGAAGGAAAACTGGAGGATTCCGCGACAGGCATCCGGGCTGTGAACGAAAGGCTCTCCCGCGAACTGCGCCTGGACGGCGACGCCCTGTTGAATTCCTGTTTCGTCGAGCAAAAGAAACTCGGCAAGTTGGAGGAAACCGACTCATCCCGGCGCGAAGCCAGCCTGATGCGCCTGCTGAACCTGGATGAGATGCAGGAACAGGAAAACCACCTCAAGGTCAGCCGCTCGGAGGAGATGGATCTTGCGCGCCAGGAGATGCGCTGTCGTCTGGCCGGGCTGGTGGCGAGTCTTCCGGAAATCAAAGCGAAGGAACAGGACCTGTTGTCGAGGCTCGACGTTATCGTCGTGAAACACAGCCTGGCCGAGATGGACCGATTCCGACTGGAAGAGCAAAAGGCAATCGCCGAGCTCGAAACGTTGCGGGCAGACCATGACAAGGTTCAAGCGCGCCTGGCAAGATTGAACGAATTGAGCGAATCGGCGAGCGTCGTCCGGGCCGCGCTGGCATCACTGAGGAACCTCGAAACGTCGGACCAGCAGATCCGCGATCTTAGGGCAGAACTTGCTGAAGTGGGACGACTTGAGACGGAAGAACTCCCCAACCTTCGCCAGAATCGACGCCGAACGGAAATCCTGTTACACGCACTAGACCGACTGCAACGCCTCGAGCAGATACGAATCGAGCGGGACAAACGCGTCAGGCAATACGAAGAAGAGCGCCGGATACTCGCCGAACAGAAACAGCGGATTTCCATACTGACCGCAACCGAGACGGAGATTGCCGGGGAAGTAGCGACTCTGGAGCAAAGGGCATCAGAGGCGCGAAGTCGGGCACAGGCGGTGGAGACGCGAACGGCTCTGGAAGACTGGCTGTCTGCCCGCAAAGCGACTCAAATGGGCTCCGATCTGAATCGGCAGAGGATTCCTCTTGACCAGGCCGAGTCTGAAGCACAGAACGCCCGGCAAGCCGCCGAGGCGGCAGTCGCGTCCGCATCCGCCAGGGTCCGGACTCACGGAGCGATTCTCATCGTATTCACTTTGCTGTCCATCGCTTACCTCGTTGCGGCCTTGATCTCGACGGCTCTTCCGTTGCCGGCAGTGGCATTGCCCCTGGTTGCGGCCGCGTTCTTCCTGCTCAAACGCGTGACAGGCGGAAGGGAACTGCGATTGGCCGTCAAAGCGCGCGAATCGGCGAACGAAACTTATCTTCGCGCTCGTGAGTCTCTGGTCAGGCTGGATGCGCAACTGGAAACGGCCCAAGCCGCTCAAGGTCCGGCTGGCATACGCCTGTCGAACGCAGAAGCCTCCCTTGAGCGGCTTGGAGAGGTCATCCCTCGAACAATTGAAGAAGCGGAAAGACGTATCACTGCCTTGCCGGATACCGATGACGCCTCCGCGGAGGAACTGCGTGATACCGAACGCCGGATCGCGGGACAGTTGGGCGATGCTCGTGCGCGCCTGACCTCGTGCCGGGCTGAACTGCAATCCGTCCTAGCGTCCGTGGAAGGACGGTCCGAAGCGATTCTGTCAGCGGATATCGAAGCCGGAGCCCGATTCACCGCCCGGCTGGACTGCGTACTCGACTACGGCCGCGACCTTGCCCGCAAACGGGCCGATTCGCTGGGTATCGAGCCCAGCCGCGATGAAGCCGGACGGCTAATGGGCGCCATTGACGCCAACATCCGCGGGGCGCTTGATCGCGTGAACGGCATTGCGGCGTTGAATAAACGCATCGATGACATCTCTGCCGGTCAGATCAACGAACGCAGGCATATCGAGGAGCACGCGTCGCGCCTGACCGAAGTCGTCGGTCGGGACCTCGAACTGACCGACGCGGAAATGGCGGAGGCAGTCAGGCGCGAGTTGCAGGAGGAATACCAGTCTATCGCCTCCACGAACCCGCAGGCCGAGAACACGAGGCTGACGAATCTGATTCAGCGTCGAGAAGCCGACAGACAAGTGGCGGCGACCGAACGCCAACGGATGGAAGCGCAGGCAAGGGGCGCGGCGGATGCTCTCGGGTATCCGGGTGATGCGGTGTTGGATCCCGTCGCGCTTTGCACGGCGATCCCCGCGTGGGACGACGTCAACATCGCCGACACCGAATCCTTGCGCCGGGAAAGCGAGTCCACACACGACCGTCGTGTTCAAATCGAGCACGAGCAAGCGCGCCTCGAAAACGAGCTCGGTATCGGCGGAGCACTCCTCGACCTTCAGGCTGAGGAAGAAACCTACGCGCAGGCGGTCCGCGACATCAAGATTCGCAGGCGCGCAACCCAGATCCTCGCCACGGCCCGCCGGAACATCGTGGCCAAGGTGATGCCGTTCACGATGCAACATATGCGGCGCATCCTGCCCGCGCTGACGATGGACCGCTACCACGACGCCCAACTGCAACAGGACAACACCCTTCTGGTGTGGGATGAGCGAGCCGGGGCCATGAAATCGAAGAACCTGTTCAGCGGAGGCGCCAAGGACCAGTTCAGCCTCTCACTTCGCCTGGCGTTCGCGATGGCCACCCTGCCCACCGAACGCGGCACCCAGCCGGGATTCCTGTTCCTGGACGAACCCCTGAGCAGTTTCGACTCGGAGCGCGCCGAGGCCCTGCTTTATCTGCTGACCCAGGGAGACATCGCCAACGCGTTCGATCAGATATTCGTGGTCTCCCACACGAAAACCATGGCCGCCGAAGGATTCCACTATCACATCGTGATGGACCAGGGACGAATCTCCGAGGGCACTAGCCCCGAGTTGATCCTTCCATCTGACGACGACGCTTTCCAACTTGACCTGCTCGCCGCCGCCCAACCGACCGCCGAGGAACCAATTGAAGATGCCGACTAAACGTGACACGCTTGCCGAAGACGCCGCCCGCTACGCCAAACGGCTCGCCGAAATCGCCGACCACCTGGTCGACCACCCGGACGAAGGCACCAAACGCGCCGTGGAGTTGTTAAGAAGCGCCTCCCGGGACGCCACGGAGGCCGCAACGCTGATTCCCTCGCGTCCCGTCGGCCCGCTTCGACTGCACATCAACCAAAGCAACCAGAGCGAGGTCCTGCTGGAAGCCGTGCGCCTGATACTGGAGACCCACCCGGGCGACACGCCGGTAACCATTCATCGCGGCGCAGACAGACGAAACCTGCCGTTTGCCGTGCGCCTGACTCCCGCCCTCGTCCTGCGCCTGCAGGCTATCCTGGGCGAAGACGCCGTGTGGACGGAGGCGAGGTAAGCGTTTCAACAAGTGAACCACAGAGACACTGAGGCACAGAGTTGAGGATTCTAGATTCGGGATTCAGGCAGGGGCACGGCAAGCTGTCATACGTGCACAATTGACCAGGCAAACAATTCACTTGGCTTTTGACAACAAACCCTAGAATCTTTCCCCGCTGGGGAAGGGGTGCCCTGCCCTGCGGCCGCCCGTATGGGCAAAGGGCGTGGGTTAGGGATTCTCCATCCGCTCCCACCGCCATTCGTATACCAGCCACGTGTGCGCCGGGTCGTAGCCGCGGGCGTCGAGAACCTCAAGGATATGGCTTCGCATCACGGGTTTCGGATATCGACTGCTGACGTGGTACAGCACAAGGTTTCCGGCGCGGGCATCGACGGCGGCCTGAACGGCTTCGTCCAGCGTGCTGTGGACTTGCGCTTCACGGTCGGCTTCGTCCATAAACGTCGCTTCGTGGAACAGCACGTCGGTGTCCAGGAACTGGTCGACCGGTGATGCGATGCAGTCGCCGGTATACGCGAGCAGAGAATGGCTGTAGGACTCCGACAAGGCTTGTGAGCCGAAGTTTCCGGCCGCCTCACGCAACTCGGATTCCGGCTTTCCCGCGAACTCCGGTTTCAGGCGATGCCGCTCCTCCATCACGCGGTACCCGAGCGTCAGGCGACCCCGTGTGTGCATAGTGGCGAACGTTTCCAGGCGTCGGGCGTGGCGGTGGTGCGTTTCGTCGTCGGGAGTCAGCGGCACGACAGCGCCGTCCTCCAGCGGTATCCAGGACAACTCGTACGACGTTCTCTGGATGGTGCGTCCCAAGTGCGCCATCAAACCCATCACGTACGCGTCGCCGGCCGGATAGTATATCTCCAGCGGCTTCTCGTTGTCGCCCTTGCCGGCGGAACGGACGTGCAACAATGTGGGAAGGCCGCTGATGTGGTCCAGGTGGCCGTGCGACAGAAGGATTCGGCGGATGGCAAACGCGCGGTTCTCCAGGCGGCTGGCCGCCCCCTCGCCGGCATCCAGCAAAAACCGGTCCGGCGCGTAGTAGAACCACGTGGAGTAGATTGCCTTGGAGTAACCCTCCAACAGGTCGGTGATGTTGTCGACAGCCATCCCCTTACGGCTTCGTGCCGATCATGAGCGCCGAAAGACCCGGCGGAACATCGCGGCGCATGACGTCCTTGTATCCGGCGAAGGTCAGCCAGCCCCCGATCTCCGATTCGGTATAGGAATCGCCTTCCGGAGTGGCGACCAGCATGTTCAGCGAGAAAACCGCCGCGTTGGGCGGAGAGACGCGCTGTTCGTCCAATACGAATTCGTGGACCACGGCCCGACCGCCCGGTTTCAGCGCGCGCCAGGCCCGTTGAAGCAAGGCGACGTTCTCGACATTGGAGTTCTGATGCAGGATCATCGAGAGATAAACGAGGTCAAAATCGTCTCCAAATTCGTTTTTGTTGAAGTCCCCCTCCACCACCGAGATCCGGTCCGACAAACCAGCCTCAGCGATATATCTTCTGGTTATAGGTGTTATCTCGGGAAGATCCAACACCGTGGACTTTAGGCCGGGATTCGCGTTGCAGAACGCAATCGAATAGCCGCCGCTTCCGCCGCCCACGTCCAGCATATTCGCGACGCCGGCAAAGTCCATCAGCGGTGTCACCTCTACTGCGCGTTGGGTCGACACGTTGTGCATGGCCGCCATGAACGACTCTCCCTGATCCGGCGATTGTTCGTGTTGCACCCTGCCGAACGACGTCCCGCCACGGACACTCTCGGTCAGGTACGTCCACGCGTCCCACATACGCACGTTGTGCAGAAGGGCGCCGCCAACGTATCCCGGCTTACCCGGAACAAGATTCTCCCGGGCATCCTCCGAGTTCCGGAACCGGTCGCCTTCCTTCTCCAGCAAACCGATCGCGACCAGCGCGTTCATCAGGCGGTCCGTGCCTCTTGCGTCGGCTCCGATGCGTTCGGCAACATGGACAGACTCAACGGCGCCTTCGCCGACTTCCGCAAAGATTCCCAGCTCCACGGCGGTCAGCAGGATGCGGCTGGGCTGGAATCCGCGGGCGATGTCCCATATGCGCTGGTCGCTCATTACCTTCCCCTTATTTCAGATGCGGGTTGAACCTGGGCCACTCGGAGACCGGGGGCAATGAACCGGCGGCGATGACCTCATCGCGCAGTTTCACGATATGCCCGTAAGACACCTTAAGTGCTTCCAGGTCCTTTTCAGAGCCTTTCGGTATGGCCGGTTTGAGGCCTTCCGGCGTGAATTCCACATCGGCCGCCATCATCACGTGTCCGAACTCTCCATCCGGAATGTACGCGCCGCAGGGCCACGGATAGCCCCCGCCGCGGATGAACGCCGCCAGCATCTCCACACTCTGATGCGAAGGAGACTGATAAGACGAGCGCCCCCTCAACTTGATAATTCGGGCGCCGCCTTGCCGGATGTGTGTCTGAACCTCCTGCCATTCCTCAGCAGAGAGCGACTTTCCGTTGACCTGTTTACCGGCCATGATCTCCGCGAACGGAACACCGTCCACAACGATTCCGTCTTCGAAGACCGCCATCTGCTCGCCGTGGCCGCCGTAGGTGCGGCAACCGGTCACCCGCTCCTGGGGCACGCCAAAATGCTGGGCCAGTTTCGTCTGCAGGCGCGTGCTGTCCAGCGCGGCCAGCGTGGAGACGCGACCCGGCGCCAGTCCGGAATAAACCAGCGTGGTCAGGCCGGTGATGTCCGCCGGATTGAAGATCACCACCACAAACTTCGCGTTCGGCGCGTAGCGCTTGATGTCCTCGCCCAGTCCGCGCGCAATCTCGCAGTTGCCCTTCAGCAGGTCTTCGCGCGTCATCCCTTCCTTGCGGGGCGCCCCGCCGGAAGAAATGACGTAGTCCGCGCCGGTGAGGGCTTCCTTCACGTCCGCGGTCCACGACACCTCCGCGCCCGGATAGGCGCAGTGATAGATCTCTTCCGCCGCGCCTTCCAGGCCTTGTGCGAACGGATCGTACATGGCAATGCGGCAGGCGGTTTTCGTGGAAAGCAGGTCTTGAACGATATTGGAACCGATAGCGCCCGCCGCGCCCATCACGGCAACCTTTTCCTGTGTCAAATACATGGCAAGTTTCCTTTACAGAGACAATCGAGACACAAGGGGCGCCACAAGACCGGCGACCCTCTCCAACAACATTTCATCTGAGCGGTCAAAAGCGCCCGGCTCCCAACCGTCCACGTCTATCTGCCCGATCACTTCACCGGTTTGCGGTTCGCGAATCAGCACGACGATTTCGGATCGTGTCTTAGCACTGCACGACAGGTAGTTGGACAGCGACCGGACGTCCGCAATGATCTGGTTGCGATTTTCCTTCACTGCCGTGCCGCACACTCCCCGCCCCACCGGTATCGCCGTGTGCTCTGTCGGATCGCCAACATAAGGGCCGAGCCTGAGTTCGCTTCCCTTAAGAACGTATACGCCAACCCACTTGTAGGTCGGCAGGTGCGCCGCCAGCGCGGACGTGACTGAATGAACAGCTTCTACCGGGCTGATGGAAGACGATGCGGCTTCCTCGCACGCGTGAAAAACCGAATCGGTGATGGCCCGGGATATCATTTTCGATCGAGCGCCTCGCGCACGAAGCCGGGAATATCGCGGATGGTGTCCGCCACGCGAACACCGGCCGCGTTCAAGGCGTCCACTTTGGCCTGCGGCGTTCCGCTCTTTCCGCTGATGATGGCGCCCGCGTGACCCATGCGCTTTCCCGGTGGAGCCGTGCGACCCGATATGAAACCAATAACAGGTTTCGACATCGTCTTCACGAACTCCATCGCGTCTTCCTCGTCGGAACCGCCTATCTCGCCCACCAGGACAACGGCGTCGGTTTCATCGTCGGCTTCAAACAGCGGAAGAACGTCGATAAACGTGGTCCCGGGAATCGGGTCTCCACCGATGCCGACCACTGTGCTCTGGCCAATCCCCTCGTCCGTCAGCAATTTTACGATTTCGTAAGTCAGCGTGCCGGAGCGCGAAACCAGCCCGATTCGGCCCGGCTTGTGGATTTGCCCCGGCATGATGCCGATCTTCGACTTGCCGGGCGAAATGACGCCGGGGCAGTTCCCTCCGATGAGTCGCGACGACGATTTGCGGTACTCATTCACCACGAGGATCATATCGTTCGTGGGAATGCCCTCCGTGATGAGGACCACGATGGGCAGGTTCGCATCAAGTGCCTCCAGGGCGGCATCGGGGGCGGCGCGGGGAGGCACGAAAATGCAGGCGGCGCCGGCCTCCGTTGCCGACACGGCTTCGCGAACGGTGTTGAACACGGGCACTCCGTCGGCGGCGGACTGTCCGCCCTTGCCGGGCGTCACCCCCGCGACGACTTTCGTACCGTAGGCCAGCATCTGGCGCGCGTGGAACTCGCCCTCGCGACCGGTGATGCCCTGCACAACGACCCGTGTGTTTTGATCAATCAGAATGCTCATTGGTACACTTCCAAAGCCGGATCAGCGACCGGTCGACGCTAGCCGGGCCGCCGTGGATGCCGCTTCCTCCATCGTGCCGGCGGGCGTGATGCCGTCCGCGCCGCGCAGTATCTCGCGGCCTTCCTCTTCATTCGTTCCGGTCAGGCGCACCACTTGCGGTATTCGAATATCGAGTGTCTTCCGGGCCGCCACGATTCCGCGGGCCACTTCATCGCACCGCGTGATTCCGCCGAAGATGTTGATCATCAGAACGGTGATATTCGCATCGCTGAGGATCAAGCCAAGGCCCGCTGTGACGATATCAGCCTTTGCCCCGCCGCCGATGTCCAGGAAGTTCGCCGGTTCCGCCCCGGCACGCTTCACCTCGTCCAACGCCGTCATAACAAGGCCCGCGCCATTGCCCATGATCCCAACGGTTCCGAACAGACGCACGTAGTTGAGGCCGATCTCCTTCGCCTTCGCTTCCAGCGGGTCGTCCGCGGAGGTATCCTTGTACTTCTCCAATGCCGACTGCCGGAACTCGGCGTTCTCGTCGATCACAATCTTCGCGTCGGCGGCGATCACCTGCCCGTCGGACGTCACGACCAGGGGATTGATCTCGGCGAGGTTCGCATCCAGCGCAATGTAGGCCTTGTACAGCCCCTGCAGTATCTTCGGAGCGGCGGCGATTACTTCCGGTCTCAGTCCGGCCTGGAAAACCGCCTGCCGAACCTGAAAATCCCTGAGTCCCAACGCGGGATTGATGCGGATCCTGGCAATCTTCTCCGGGGTTTCCTCGGCCACCTGCTCGATGTCCACGCCGCCGGCGGCGCTGATCATCAGGCTGTTGCACCGGCCGGCCCGGTCTGTGGTGACGCCGACGTAGATCTCGTCGGCGATCTCCAGCGCCGGCTCGACGAGAACCTTCCCGACCGTGAGGCCCTTGATGTCCATGCCGAGTATGTTTCCGGCGATCATCTCCGCTTCATCGGGGTTGCGAGCGACCTTCACGCCGCCTGCCTTTCCGCGACCGCCGACGAGGACCTGCGCCTTGATGACCACGGGGCCCATGGCCTCGCACGCCTTTCGGGCTTCAGGGGGACTGAGGCAAACAACGCCCAGGGGGACGGGCAGGCCGTAATCGCGAAGGAGTTCCTTCGCCTGGTGTTCGTGGAGTTTCATTGGAACCACCTTACCTCGGCGACACTTGCGGACGCTGTATTATAGGCGCGGCGCAGGGTCCGCCGCGACATTCACGCGGTCACCGGTCAATCGTTCCCGCCGAAAATCTTGCCGAGGTCGCCGATGGTACCCGCGACACCGCCGACTCCCCCGCTTCCTTCCTTGCCGCGCAGACCGCCTGTGATGCGGCCGACAAGGCGGCTGAACGGCATCGTCTGGAGGAAGCATCGCCCCGGACCGGTCAGCGTGGCGAGAAAGAGCCCTTCACCCCCAAACAGGGCGTTCTTGATACCGCCGACGAATCCGATGTCGTAGTCTACGCTCGGTTCGAAAGCGACGATACACCCCGTATCCACGCGTATGTTCTCACCCGGCCCAAGTGAGAACTCCAGCCAGTTACCGCCGCCGTGAACAAACACCGTGCCGGAACCGGCCAGTTTCTGGAGGATGAATCCCTCTCCGCCGAACAGGCCTGCTCCGAACCGCTTCGTGAATGCTACGTCGATGTCCACACCCGAAGTGCTGAACAGAAACGAATCGCGCTGGCACAGCCATCCTTCACCGGCAATCTCCAAGGCGCGGACCGTGCCGGGATACGGGGCCGCGAACGCCACCTGCCCCGGCGAACCATGGGCGGTGAAATGCGTGAGAAACAGACTGTCACCGGCAATCATCCGGCGTAATCCGCCCATCAGGCCGCCCGACATCTGCGCGTCCATCGAGATGGAAGGCGTCATGTAGAGCATCGCGCCTGCTTCGGACTGAACCGACTCACCGGGCTGAAGGTCCACCACCACAGCCTGTATGTCCTCGCCGATTATTCTGTGTTGCATGATGCTGGCTCCCGTGCCGTTACGGCCGCTGATCCATCGGAACGAACGTCAGGTGATCGTCACCCACCCAGTCAGCGCGCGGACGGATAATGCGGTTGTCGGCCAGCTGTTCCATCACGTGGGCAGTCCAACCGGCCATTCTACTGCATGCGAAACTGGGGCTGTAGAGGATTACCGGAAGGCCGAGATCGGCGAACACACTGGCGCTGTAGAAGTCCACGTTCGCATTGAGGCCTTTTTCCTCGAGGACCGTCTGCTGAACCACTTCGCTGATCTTGAAAAATTCGTCCTTACCCGATTTTTCTGCCATCTGCCGTCCCATGTCGTGGAGGAAGGAAGCGCGCGGATCGAGCGTTTTGTACACTCGGTGTCCGAAGCCGGGGATCTTGATCTTGGCGGCCAGTTGCTCGCGCACCCACTCAGCCGGATCCTTCTTCGTTTCCTGGAGCATCGTGAGATACTCCATCACCTGTTCGTTCGCTCCTCCGTGAAGCGGACCGCCCAGCGCTCCGATGGCACCCGTCACGCCGGCGTACATATCGGCGAGAGTGCTGACGATGACTCGAGCCGTGAAGGTGCTGGCGTTGAATTCGTGGTCTGCGTGCAGAACAAGGGCCACGTCATATGCGCGCGCCGCCGTTTCGTCTGGTTCCTGGCCTTGAAGCATGTAGAGGAAGTTGTACGCCTCACTGCCCTCCGGTCTGGGTGGAACCGGGAACAGGCCGGCGCGGATGCGTCCCACGGCGGCGGTGAGAGTGGATACCTGCGCCACGAGTCGCACGGCTTTCCGTCGCGATGCTTCCAGGCTGGAGTCTCCTGCGTCGGGGTCGTACATCGCGAGTGCGCTGATGCCGGTTCTCAGCCACGCCATCGTGCGGGCGGAATGCGGCAGTCCTGAGAGATAGTGGAGCAGTTCCTTCGGCACCTCGCGGTTCTGCCGGAGTTCCTCTTCGATATCCTCAAGTTCGCGCTTGTTGGGAAGCTTCCCTTCCCACAAGAGGAACACGATTTCCTCGAAAGAGCAGTGCCGTGCGAGATCACCGATGTCATAACCGCGGTAGATCAGGCGGCCTTCATCACCGTAAACATTGGAGATGGCGGATCGGCCGGCGATTACGCCCTCAAGGCCGGCAGGTTGCGCGTTCGACATAATCACTCCTTAATCTGACCAGAAAGCAGGCGGCAATCCCCGAAAGGAGAACCCCGACCCTCAAGTATGCACGCAGTATAGCAAGGGCGCTTGAGCGTAAACAAGCCGTCATTGACGCGTGAGGACGTTGCGTCGGTATGTCGCGGCTTTTAATCCGCAGGACCACCCTCCTTTCGGTAACCCCCGGTTTGACAGCGCGGTTTCGTGAAGTGATATAATGTGCTTGCGCGCACCCGTAGCTCAGTTGGTAGAGCAGCTGACTCTTAATCAGCGGGTCCACGGTTCGAGTCCGTGCG
>JAKQQT010000607.1 GCA_029564025.1 Armatimonadota bacterium
GCGGGCTATCTCTCCATCACCCTCAGCACCTACGGGCGGGTCAAGTTCGCCGGCGTGCTGGCCGACGGCACCCGCGTGTCGATGGCCGCGCAGGCGCTGCTCATCGACGGCTGCGGCGGCTGGGTCTGCGTGCCGTTCTTCTCCCCGCTCTACGGGCGCAAGGGCTGGGCCGGCGGCCTGCTCTGGCTCGATCCCGAGACCGGCGCGGCCGTCACCGACCGCGAACTCGGCTGGCTGATCCGCTGGGACTGCGCCCGGGGCGACGCGCGGGACTTCTCCCTCCTGCTGGATCTCTGCGGCGGCCGCTACGCCAAGCCGCCCGCGCTCGCGCCCGCCTACCGCTTCTCGGCGGAGGTCGCTCAGGTGCCTCTGCTCTATCCCGGAGGGGCCGCCCTCTTCGCGGAAGAGGCGCTGCCGCTCGGCCTGCCCGTGACGGTCTCCGGCACCCGCATGGCCATGTTCCGCGGGCGCCAACCCGAGATGACGGACGGGGCCTACGACTACAGCGGCGAAAACT
Organism: Armatimonadota bacterium; assembly: GCA_029564025.1. Classification (GTDB taxonomy): domain Bacteria; phylum Armatimonadota; class DTGP01; order JAKQQT01; family JAKQQT01; genus JAKQQT01. Next base: position 518 of record JAKQQT010000607.1, read on the forward strand.
GCGCGCTGGCGAAGCTCTCGTTCTCGGCGTCCACCGGCCTCTACAAGGGCACGTTCAACCTCTACTACGACTACCTCTCGGGCAGCCGCCCGCGCCACCGGAAGGTCACGGTCCGATACGCGGGCATCCTCTGCCCCGCCAGAGGCGCCGCTTTCGCGGACGCCCCGGCCGGCCTGGGCCACTGCCTCGTGCCGGACAACTCGACCGGCCCCGCGTTCAAGCGCTCTTTCTTGAACGTGCTGGATGAAGAGGGCTTTCAGAATCGTTAACGCAACTTTACCATGTTTTGCAATCTAGGCTGTCGTCATCACTTTTTTTCGCCGTCTTAACACTCGATTACGAACGTTATGATGCGACTCCATTCACAAAGGTCCGTTATGAAAACTTTGACCCCCATACCTGTGTTATGCCTGTTATTGGCGGCAGCAACTGTTTTGTCTGAGGATTCATTCATATCGAACGTTCGTCTGAGCCAACCCCCCGGCTCTGATGTATTAGAAGTTCATTATGATTTATCGTCAGAATCGCCAGCCAGTCAGAATGTAAAATTATTTGTATCAACCAATAACTGTGAGACTTGGTTTGCCCCAAATGCGGGATCCCTATCCGGTGATGTAAACGGTCAACCTGTGCAGCCCGGAGTAGGCCACCGCATTTTATGGCAAGGATCCCACGAACTGCCCCCAACGTTAAACGACATTCGCATTAAAGTCGTCGTGGACCAGAACCCAGAGACGGCATGGTTCAAAATGGACGACGCAGATAACACCCCTTGGGTTATTGATTCATCAGTTAACGCATGCCACGGATACCACACTTCAAAAAACACCTGCGATTCTTCGAAACCGGGTAAGGTAGGCCATGCACTCTGCTTTAACTTCCTTGACCAAATCACAAACCATTCTCCGGTCATAACTCAAACTTTCGAAAGTAAATATTGGTCAATTGCTTATTGGGCGACTCGTTCATCACTCTACACACATGCCAGTTATTGGGCCATCTATAGCGCACCAAACGATCCTTATGGCGGATATTCGTATATGAATTGGGAGACTGGGATACGCTGGTTTATTGGTCATTCCGGAAGAGAAATATATAAGCGTCCTTTCGACTTCCCTACAAACACTTGGATACACTTCGTTTTCACCCGATCCGATGACGTGTGGACACTGTACAAAGATGGCGCTGTCGCTCTAACTAAAACCAACAATGAATCCACCGTGTGCAGCTTTTTTTCTATAGGAAGCGATATTTCTTACAACAACTACCGCCTTATGGACGATTTCCGCATATTTGGCTCAGCTCTCTCACAAAAGGATGTTTCAAATCTATACAACAGCGGCAATGGCCTTTCCGATTTCCTCGTATCAGCAAACGATTCGTATGGCTTGTCGGACGATCTGGTGTACGACTTACGAACATCGTACCTGTTGACTTTTAATCCGAATGGCGGCGAAATCAGCACAAACCAAGCGCGCGTTTACGTGGGTACTCCTTATGGAGAACTTCCAACCCCAACTCAAACCGGCTACACCTTCGGCGGCTGGTTCGCATCCACCGGCGGAGTCGCCTTCGCCATCGCCGCGGACACGCAGGTCACCCTCGCAGAAGACCACACGCTGACCGCCGCCTGGACGCCCAATACCTACACCGTCACCTTCGACGCCGACGGCGGCGAGGTGACTCCGGCCTCAAAGACAGTCACGTTCGACGCCGCCTACGGCGCGCTGCCCGAGCCGTCCGCGCCGCCCGCGTCACGCCTGGCGTGGCTATTCGGCGGCTGGGCCGCCGCGGACGGCCAGCCCGTGACGGACGCCACCTTTGTGGCGACCGCGTCCGACCACACCCTACACGCCGTGTGGATCGAGCCCGCCCCGCTGCCCGATCCGGAAGCGTCGCCGGCCTTCACCGGCGAGGCACCGTATGACGGCT
>JAKQQT010000616.1 GCA_029564025.1 Armatimonadota bacterium
AGTGGCCCACGCCCTGAGCATCGGCGCGGAGCTGCGCGAGGATGTCGCGGACGTACGGTTCACCGACTGCGACGTGATTCATGACCTGGGACGCGAGTGGACGTTGCGGGTGTACCACTGCGACTCCGCGCGCATCCGCAATGTGCGCTTCGAGAACCTCCGCATTGAGGAGTCGCCGCGGCTCATATCGCTTTGGATCGGGACGGCGGTTTGGACTCGGGACGATCAGCGCGGTCACATCGGAGGTGTGACTTTCCGCAATATCCGAGCGACGGCGAATCCACTGCGCATTGAACTGAAGGGATTCGACGAGACGCACGTCGTGGAACAGGTCGGGTTCGAGGACGTGGTCGTGAACGGTCGGCCGCTGGTGGCGCGTGACGTCAGCACCAACGCATTTGTCCGAAACGTCACGATCAGGCCGTAAGCGAAAGCCCTCACGCCTTCGCCACCGGGCGGGAAGAGACTACTGTCGCCGAGTCAGGGGGCCGTACGCGGTCCGTGGTGAAACAAAGCGGCCCACGCCTACGCAGGGGATCAGTCCATTGGATACTGGCTTCTGCTACTGGCCGCCGGGCATTGGGGCCACCCCAGTCTCTGACAAGGGAGGAGGACGCTTCGCAGGATGCACGACCGCGCAACTTCCGTCCCCGCCAGTCCGGGTGAAGGACCACACCTGGCGACAAGGGGCACCTGATATGAGATCACCTGCACTCACCCTTGCACCGTGGTGCCTCTCGGCGCTGCGGAACGGCCCTTGGCTCACCACCCGCGCATCAACGCGGACTCAAGGGGCTTTCCGCGTCTTGGCCTCACGTGCAGCATCATCCACCACGGGTCCTTGGCGACGTGTCCGCATCGCCGAGCTAATGCTTGTTCAAGGACTCCTCCAACTCCGCCTTCCGGGCCTCAAGCCTACTCAACGTCTTCTTGACCGCCGCAATCTCCTTCTTGATCTTCCGCAACTCGCTCTGGTCCTTCGCAGATGCCAAGTAGCCCTTGCCCCGCTGCTCGGCGATGAATGCCTCAAGTTGATTTCTCAGAACGCGCAGGGACGGATTGCCCCAGATCGAACCCTCGCGGTATTCCAGTTTGCCTGATTCGATCCCGCGGATGATGAACTCTCGCGGCACGCCGTATTCAGCCCGTGCCGTTACGTCACTGAGCGTCGCGCCCTTCCGATTCCACTCGCCATATTCAGCCATGTCGGCTCCTTTCCACACGCCTGGGAGGTCCGTCCCCCTCACTCGTAAGCCCGCATGCCGGCCTTCATCGCCCCCTCGACCGTTCCATCGACCAACTCGAATCCGGGAAACCATGTCTCTCCCGGATCGTATCGCTCGGAACTGTACTTGTAGATCGAGAAACCCCAGGGCTTCCCTGCCCCCCTGTACTGCAAACGGCAAATCGGGACGGTCTGACCAAACTCGTCGCGATCCAAGTAGAGGTACTTCCCCTGGAATCGCCCGAGGAAACTGCATCCGGTGCCGGCCAGTGTCTTCGCGTTGAAGCGGTCGATGGCCCGGAACACTTCTCTCTTCACCTCGTCAGGGATCGCCGTGACTTCCATACTCATTGTCAATGGACGAAACAAAACACCGCCTGGACGGCACCCAGGCATCAAGGCACTCACGTTTCCTTCCCTCGGTCGACGCGCGAATGCGGTCGGCTCGAAGGTACATCGGGCAGACCGGCCAGCAGAATCATGTCCCGCTGGTGGTTCACATACGCTTCGAACACGTACTCGTTCCAGTAATTCGCCGACAGCCCGTACTTCATCAGATGCGCGTACGCTTGGTCAGCATCGGCAACCCCGGTCTTCGGCATCGTTCGCTCGAAAAACGCCATCCAATCCTGCAGGTCCGCAAACACGAATCTCCCCCCTTCCTGCCGACCGATGACGTAAGGCGTCGTGAACACCAGCGAATACCCGAAACCCATGCTCTCGAACGGTTCGGGCAGCACCCGGACATACCAAAGCTCGCCTGGCCTCCCGCCGTAACCGGCCGGCGCGGCGCACCGGTGCGTCGTCCCGGTTATGAACTCGCGGAGCATCACATGCGTGCCGACCCGACCCTCGTGCACCTAGAGCCCCATCCGAGAGTCCTGCAGGTACTCGAAGAGTCGGACCACGCTCGGTTCCATCCCCAACCGGACGCAGAGATCGATGGCAACGGTCGCGAGGGTTTCCCTGTCCTTGCCAACGTGCGAATCGAAGACGGCCCAGCAGAAGAAGTACGACCTGGTGAGTGGACTCATCGGTGGACCGGATGGGAGGTATGTCTCCTCGGGCGCCGAGTAGGCCTCAGTGAGTTCGGTGCACATCGGAAGTTGCGCCACGTCTTCGACAATCGCTGAGAGCTTGTTCTGGGCGTAAGTGTAAACCGCGTGGAGGGGGTCCATCCCGCGCATCTCTTCCTCGGAAACGACCCCTCGTTCCAGGTCTGCGGCACGCTCCGCGCCCAACCTGAACGCTTCGAAATTGATGACCTTCCGGCGAAGCTCTTTCTCCAAGCCCGCCAGGACCTTCCTGGAGACCGGTCCTCTCGGATTTGCCGCAGCGTTTCTCATGAGGTCGCTTTCGACGGCCGCATCATGGTTCCTCGTCGGCGTCGGCGTATTGAAGCAGGCTGTTACCCACCCGAGCCGTCACCTTCGTTGACGGATAGCGCCTGCCGCTTCGCATAATCGAAGCGTAGCGGAGTGGAAACCGGCGACTCAAGCCAAAGCCGAAACGAGGGCGTGCGCACGGCGTGTGAACGGCGTTGACTCCAACGAGGCAGGCCGTGTATCTGCCGCAAGAGATGAAACGCAAGCAACGGTACATTGTACGGTTGGACGAAGTGAACGTCACGCGGGAGGGCGATACGGCCGTCATCGAGTACAAGGAGGAGGGCGTGATGACGACGCACCTCCGCATCGGTCCGGAGATCGCGGAGATGACCGATGAGGAGATTGTCGAACTGTTCAACGAAACCCTGCGCGCTCAGGCCAAGCTCGCGGCCGAATACAAGCACGTGGCGGTCGAAGTCCCCCTCGGCTCGCCGCAGATCGAATACCACGCCCGAAGCAATCAGTGGACTCCGCGCGGGAATGTGCTGCGTTGCACCATCAGCGATGACGAGCACAGGCAGGCTGTGATTGAAATCGACGATAACGAACTACCAATCGAGGACTTTGGGCGCCTCCTGAGCACGTATGCGGGCTGGGGTATGCGGATCGAATTCGTTCCCGAAGACGAAATCCACCGTCGCCCACCCCTGGAAGTGCGCGAACCGGAAGCCCAGTAGGCAGCGTGAGGCAGGGGCTTTGCAGGGACCGCACCCTTTGTCACGTCGCAACGCCCGCGCTCTCCCTGAACCATGCAAGTCGTGGGCGCTTTGGATGGTCGGTCCGAAAGATGGGCATTTAATCTCCACTGAATGTCGCCGTTAAGCCTCCCTTATGGGAATTCTCTTTGTACCCCGTTTTGTATCCCGTGCGGCCGAAGAAGGGGCCATTTGAGGCGGTCTGGGTGCTTGTTCGACGCGGAGCACTACCTGGACAATCCCTTGGGGTCCACCAGATTCCGCGTAAGTCCTTGATTATCAGCGAGATTTTGAGTCTAGCGCGTCTGCCGATTCCGCCACGCCGGCTACCATTGATTACCAACGCTTTGCAAACGTGTCCCGCACCTTGGTTCCTTGCTCTACACGCCCATTTCGCGTCTCGCATCTCAAGGTGCCGGACCTTCT
>JAKQQT010000617.1 GCA_029564025.1 Armatimonadota bacterium
TCTCCGAGGTCGATCACGTGCAGATCCAGCTCACCGCCGACAGTAAGATCACCCTCGACCTCGACGCCATCATCAAAGACGACATCCGAGCCCGGCGTCACGTTCGCGATCTTGCCCGCAAACTCGGCGTTGCCCGTGTCGCTGTGCAGCTTCCACTTGATGTTCTTGTTCGTCAGCCCGTCGCCGAAATTGGCCGGCGCGCTGGTACCGTAGCCGCCGCAGACGCAATTATTATCGATGTTTTCGTAATACTTGCCGCCGATGACAGAAGCGCGTGACCCGTGATTGTACTGTTGTTCCCCCGCGTTGCATTGCGAACAATCGCCGGTCGCGGTCTGATTCCCCCCGGCGTTGCACTGCGAAAAATCGCCGTTCGCGGTCTGATTCCACCCGGCGTTGCACTGCGAATAATTTCCGTGCGCGGTCTGATACCCCCCGGCGTTGCACTGCGAACGATTTCCGTGCGCGGTCTGATGGTCCCCGGCGTTGCACTGCGAATAAGTTCCGTCAGCGATCGCGTTTGACGCCGCGCTTGCCGCCCTCTTGCTTTTGGTGCTGGCCCCGGTGGTGGCAAGATCCGAGCGAACATCTGTCACGATGCCATGCACGCCCGACAGCAACGTCGCAAACTGCTCGTAATCGTCAGTATCTGGCGTGATACCGCCGTCTTCCAGCGGCACCACCAGGGCCTCCTGCACCCCATTCATCCACTCCGCCTCAACCGTCGTGCCATCGTCGAAGTATCCAGCGGCATGCGTCGATCCGCTGGGTGCGGGCCTAACCGCCACGTTGTCCAGTGCTTTTGTCCTGTCCATGCTCAAAACCTCCCGGGCGCCTCAAAATTCGTGCCAAAGTGCCCAAAAAAACCAACATTTTTTATCACACGTCCCAATATTCAACGATCGTGTGCGCGGGTTTTGCCCGGTCGATCTGCGACTTCACAGCCGCGCCAACATCGGTGAAATCGACCAGCTTTTCCCCGCACTTCGACACCCCGCACCGAAACCGGATGCAATCCGAGCCC
>JAKQQT010000625.1 GCA_029564025.1 Armatimonadota bacterium
CCCTGCATGGGAGACGCCACATCGGATTCAGAGAGCCATACGTACCCGGAGGCGCTTGTACCCTCCGAAGTCTCCCAGGTGTTGCCGCTCGTCCGGGAGACGCCAGGCTCGACTACCGCCACCACCTCGACGCCGTTGTACTCGATTGTTTCGCCGTGCTCGGCCAGATTAAAAAAAATGGCCGAGTCAGCTATCATCTGCTCGGCCAGCGTCATGACGGGTTACCCCTGGGCTGTCGCAAGCCTGGGGATTCCGGGGCCGAGCCGAACGGTTGCAGTCGCACCGGCTTCCGCCTTCGCAACGGTGCAGATGCCCGCCGGGATGGACGGATACGTGCTGACCTTGGTCAGTTTTCCGTCCCCGTCCACGTAGAGCAGATCCCCGGCCGCGAAGGCCGCGTTATTTACCGCGGTCAGGGTATAGCTGCCGGTGACGTACACCCGGCCCGTGCCTGTGGATGCGGCGATGGTTTCTGCGGCGATGCCGATGAAGTCCGCGAATTTGACAACCGACCCGGCAGCGATTTCGGCTCCGCCGTTCGCGTAGGTGATGGTGTCCTCGGCCCGGGGATTGACGTCCCGGGAGAGGGTGACGAACGCCGTGGCGGCGGCCGTCTCCTTCGCGTCGGCGGCGATGCCGATAGGCACATTACCGTAGGTGCTGAGCTTGGAGAGTTTCCCGGAGCCGTCGATGTACAGCCGGTCACCAGCGGCGAACGAGGCGTTCGTCACGGAGGCGAGCTCATAGGTTCCCTCGATATAGACGGCTCCCTCGCCGGTTGTTGCCGCGATCTCCTCTGCAGCTATACCGCAGAAGTCGGAGAATTTCACCACGTCCCCGGCGGTAATTTTCGCGCCGGTGTTGCTGTACGTGATGGTTTTTTCCGCTTTGTCGTGCCACTCGTATCCGATTTTCACGTATGCGGTTGTGCCTTCCGTCTCTTTGTCACGCATAGCAACACCGAGGAACGCTTTCGACGTGTCCTTTGTCGCTTTCTTTGCCGATGTATCGAAGTAGATTAGATCGCCCTGCGTAAAAGCCGCGTTATTGACTGCGGCGACCTCGAAACAGCCGGAAAGAAGCACAGCC
>JAKQQT010000648.1 GCA_029564025.1 Armatimonadota bacterium
CCGCTTGATGTCATCAGCGGGGATCGCAAGCAGATCAGTTTGACAAAGCCCCGCCCGCGGCGTTCCGGCGAGGTCAGCCCGGAGTTGCTGGACCGACTGCTGGGCGCGCCAACCTCAGCGTAACCGACGTAAAAAAAACAAAGACCCCGCTGTTCAGGCGGGGTCTTTTCTTCATCTGCCAGTCGTGTCCGTCAACGCCGCGGTCTTCCCGGGTTTTCATCGCCGATGCGTCCGCCCGGCATCCGATCTTTCAGCCAGCGGAATTGACTGCTGTTCAGTATTTCGCGCATCTCCTGCTCAACCCGAGTGTGTTCCTCCAGCATCCTCCGTTGAACATCGTTGATTTGCCGGTTCAGCTTTTTCACCGCGGCTGTGTCCATCTGGTACGAGCGGTACTCGTCTTCGAGAGACTTTCGATAATTGCGCAGTTCCTGACCAAGGGCCGCAAGCCGTGATGCGGAATCATTCCTCAGTTCGCGGATTTTGCGCGATTGCTCCGCGCTCAAACCGGGAATCGCCGGATCGTGAACAGTGATGCCTCTGCCGGGTCGAGGCGGCGGACCTTCCTGAGCCCGAACAGCCGGAATCGAGGCCGTTGTCAGCAATACCGCGACCGTAAAAAATGGAATCCTGATACTCATATCGAACCCTCCCCGTTGTTACCGTAAACGGCCTGCCAACGCGCTTCGGTGAAATCGCCGAGCGGATCGTCAGACTGGGTAACGGTCTGCACGGTGCTCTGCAACGCTGAAACGGCTTCGACGGATGGAGAGGCGGGTATCCGCACCGTTCGATTCGGCAGGAACAGCAGTGCCAGCGATGCGGCAGTCGTGCCGAACGCCAGCGTCCAGGCGCGCGCGTGCCCCTGTCCGAAAACGGCAGTCCACCACGGTGCTCGAACAGCGACCGGCGAGGTTGCGTTGCGAAGGGTTCGCACGCACTCCCACATATCGGCGGGCTCCATCAACGGTTTCGTGCCGGCAAGCCGGCCGGCCAGGGAAACTTCCTCGGCCAGAATCTTTCTGCAGGCGGCGCACCCGGCAAGATGCCGTTCTATTGCAGTCTCGTCATCGAGAGACAGTTGATGCCTGGTGAAATCCAGCAGATGAGGTTGAACCTTCCTGCACATCATCTTGCGTCTCTCCTTTCTCCATTTCAATCAGAATCGCTCTCAGGCGTCTTCGCGCACGGAACAACTTGCTCTTGATATTCGCCGGGTTGATGCCGGTGATCTGCTGGACCTCCTGATAAGAGCACTCCTGCAGATGATACAGCGTCACCAGCATGCGGTCCTCAACGCTTAACCGCGCCAATGCCCGTTCCAGCACTGTCGCCTGCTCGCGCCGCAACACGGCGTCCTCCGGGCTTTCCACGCTGTCGCGCTCGTCCGGCATGGCGCGTTCACGCGGGGGAAGATCGTCCCAGAAGACCTCGTGGACGTTGCGGCCGGCGCGGACCCTGTCCAGCGCCATATTGGCCGCGATCCGGTAAACCCACGTGGAAACACGACTGCCGCCGCGAAAATCCCCGGCCTTCTGCCAAACGCGAACAAACACCTCGGGCGTCACTTCCTCTGCGTCGAGGTGGCTGTTCAGGATGCGAAACACCAGATTGTAAACCATCTGGCGCAAACGTTCGAACAGCACTCGAAAGGCGTGGTCGTCTCCGCGCGAACAGCGTTCCAGCAGTTCCTCGTCGCTTAAGGCTTCGATGTCCAATGTGCCGTTCCCCAACTGCCGGATGGCGCACTCAAACCGTTAGACGCAGACAATGCCGCGAGGTTGCCCTGTCCCGGAGCGCGAACTAGAGGATGTCGTCCAATTTCAGCGGGATGCGCTTTTCAACCATCTGCGAACCCGACGGTCCGGTACGTGTCTGGCCGCCGGGCGCAAGGCCTTCACCGATCCAGCCGAACGCATTCTGAACAGCTTCCGGTTGGCGGCGCACCCTCGGTTGGAAGCGCAGGATAAGTTCGTATTCGTCGGACGTCAGCGGGTAGATGTCCATCGGATTGCGGCCCTGATCCGCCGGGTCCTTGTTCATCTCCACCAGGATGACCGGTTTGCTCCGGTCCGTTACGGTGCCGTTGCGTTCGATGATGTTGTAAATCGAGCGGAACCGTGTGAGGTTTTTTGTCACCCACAGCAAGTCGTTTTTGTGCTGGGCCGCGAGTTTGTCGTAATCCCTGTCCTGAAGGATCAGTTCCAGGCGTCCGTTGGACTCTTCTCCGTAACTGTCCGTCAGTGGCGGAAAGCCCTGGGTACGAACGCGCACTTCCAACAGGCGCGATCCCCTTTTCTGGACATCGGCCGTAAAGGTCACCCGTTTGGGATTCTTTGCCACGTCCTCGCGCGCGGTCTTGCGGATAAGTAACAGTTCACGGTTGTTGCGGCAAACATCCCGTTCCTGTTGCCAGTAGCGGATGTCGGTATCGTTTTTCGTTTTCTTCGCCTTGGCGTGTTCCGCTTCGGCGTAGTCGATATTAGTCTGCCACTGGGCAATTGCGTCGTCCACGCGTCCCTGCCGCACCATGGCGTGGGCAATCATGTGGGTGATGTAAGGCGGAGCAGGAGAACCGTCCGTGCTCGGGTGTTTCGCGGCTTCCTGGAACAGCGGCAAAGCCGCTTCGTAATCCTCCGCCGGCCAGTCGAACAACAGCCAGCCCTTCTGGAAATACAGGTCCCAAATTTTGCTGTTGTTGGCGATTCCTTCGTCCAGGAACGCGGTGCTCTGCGGAACGAGCCGGGCATCGCCGAGGTTGTAGGACAGGTGCCAGGCGCCGGTGGAATAGACGTCAATCTGGTGCGGATCCAAGAAGGTGACCAGTTTGAAGTACGGTATCAGTTCGGTATACTGCCCGTTGTGGAACAACTCATCGGCTTTCACCCACAGCATACCGGCGGCCACTTCCCGAATACCCAGCATGGATGCTCCGAACACGTTGTTCCGAATACTGGCGGAAAGACCGCGCTTGGGATCGTTGACAACAGGATTGAACAGTCCTCTCCGCTGGTCCAAACGCGTCTGAACGAGCCCGATTCCGACAAACAGAATCGCGATGGCGGCAATCAGCCGAGGCAGGGGAATGCCGCGCGGCGTTCCGGTTCCGTGGATGTTGTCCGCAGTCGTCATACTTCCTTCTTCTCGAAAATCGTGAAGGCCAGCAGGAGGATTACGGCCAGGTACAGCACGCCGTACACCGCCGCCCAGCCGACATCAGCCGCCGCATTGGGAATCTCGCGCCACTTCTCCAGGTGCACCATCGTGTTGGTGAAGCTGAAGTTGTAGAAGTTCGGAATCACCAGATGGATCGCCTTGACCATCAACTTGATCAACGGGTTGTCTGATGTTGCCGCGATGCTCTGCCAGAATTCAGACACCGTTCCCGTGAGGTAGAAAGCGAAGCACAGCGCCACGTTGATGTTGCGCGTCACCACTAGGCTCAGCAGGATAGCCAGGCCGGTCAGCACGGCAAACTGCATGAACAGCAGAAGAACCCCGCCCAGCAAGGGCCATTCCAGTTGATGCGACTTGATGGCCACGAGAACCATCAGCGCAACGCCCATGAAGCCGATGTTCATCAACAGAGCCATACAGGTTCCGATGAACTTTCCAAACACGTAGTGCCAGCGCTTCACCGGCTTGCTGAGGATCGTGTAGATCGTCTTGTTGTCCACGTCGGACGGCACGAGATCGAACGACAGGAAAATGCTGAGCACAAGGCCGCTCAGCACGATGATGAAGAACGCCATGCTTTTGATGATGGTGATCTCCACGCGCGAACCGCCGCCGATCTCCGAGGAAACGCCGCCTGTGCTGAACTGCGCGAACAACTGACTTAGAATCAGAAAGACAACCGCGGAAAACACAACGTACAAGCCGATCCGCTTCCGAATCGCCTCGCCAAATGTGCTCCGCGCTATTACCCAGATGTTCATTGTTTAAGAATCCAGAAAATCCCGGCTCAGTCCGGGTGAACCACGGCCGGATCTTCCGGCTTGACAGGAGCGGCCTCGCGAACCGTCTCGATAAAGATATCTTCCAGCGACCGGCGCTCGGGAGTCAGGCTGACGATGCGTCCCTTGGCGGTGCGCACGGCATCCACGATGGCGTCCACCTGGTCCATATCGGACTCCCAAAGCGTCACCATCCCGTCGTCATCGTGGAACCGGTCCGCCATCTTGCGTACCTTCTCCGCCGCGTCTCCGACGAGTCCCGTTGCTTGAATGCGGACCTGACTGCCGGTGATGAGGTCCATCACGTGACCGGTTGTTTTGAGTTGGCCCTTGTGGATGATCGCCACGCGGTCGCAAACCATCTCGACGTCGCTGAGTTGGTGACTGCTGATCAGAAGCGTCTTTCCTTCGTCCTTCAACCTCAGGATGAGGTTCCGGATGTCGATGTGCGCCACGGGATCGAGGCCCGAGGTCGGTTCATCGAAGAACAACAATTTCGGATCGTTGATCAGCGCCTGGGCAATCCCGATTCTCTGCAACATGCCTTTCGAGTACTGCCGCAGGGTCCGTCCGGTGGCGTGGCCGAGGCCGACCTCGTCAATCAGGCGCTCAATGCGTTGTTTGCGCGTGGGCGTATCGATGCGGAACAGCCGCCCGTAAAAATCCAGCAACTCCGGACCCGTCATGTAGTCGTAAAAATACGGTGTTTCCGGAAGGTAGGATATCCCATTCTTCGTGCTGATGTCACCAATCGGTTTTCCGAGGAGTTTCGCGGACCCTGACGTGGGAAAGATAAGACCGAGAAGCATCTTGATGGTCGTCGTCTTGCCCGCTCCGTTGGGACCGAGAAAACCGAAAATCTGCCCTTCGTCCACGGTAAGGTTCAGTTTGTCGACCGCCGTGAACCGGCCGTCGCCGACCACGCTCTTGTAGACCTTGGTAAGTTCGTTAATCTCTATGGCGGAAGCCATACGGCACTCCTGTAGCGGCAGGGACCCTCTGGCGCCCGCCGGAAGTCAAACAACAGTGAAGACGGCCAAAGCCGCCTTTTACATGCTATCGTTACACCCGCTACGCGTCAAACCGATAACACGTCGTATACCATGACGTCCCGGAATGCCCCGCGGGTTCCCACAAGGTGGCGGCAGGCGGCATGTTCCACGGTTTTCTGGTACAATCACGTGAGAATGAAGCACAGGTTCCGAACGGTTCTGGTATTGGCTCTGCTCCTCGCGGCCGCTCCCTTGCGGGCCGCGCCGGACCGCACGCTCGACTCTCTTCACTTCACCGTGTATTACGAGGGCGACCGCCTGTTCCAAGCCGAAACCGTGCGCCTGAGCGCAGAAACCTCGTATGCGAAATTGCGCGACCTGCTGGGCTGGGCGCCACCCGGCAAAATTCCTATCTTCCTGTACACCGACCGCGAGGCATTCCGCCAGTCAACCGGCGTCAAACGCAAGGAACTGGTGGTCGGCGTGGCGACCAGCGCCGACGACGCGATACGTATCGACGCCGCAAGCTTGTTCGATTCGCCGGACAACATCGTCGGCCACGAACTGGTGCATATCTTCCTGTTCCGGTTCCTGGGTTCCAACATCAACGAACTGCCTCTTTACATCCACGAAGGCCTGGCGCAGGAAGCCGGCAACGCCCCCAAAGCGGCGGCCTTGACCGCCGTGATTGGAGCCTGGAAAGACCGCGGCCTGATTCCGCTTTCGGATATCCGGCGCGACTTTCCCCGCGACGACACAGGCCATCTGGCCTACGACCAAGGGCAGACGGTGGTGCAGTTCCTGCTGGAACGCGGAGGCTGGCCCCGCATCCGGGCCCTGCTGAACCTTCTGCGAACCGGCGTGTCTTTCGACACGGCGTTGCGTCAGACCTATTCGTTCGACAGCAAGGAACTCGAAACCGCCTGGCGCGCAACGATCCGCCAACGCGCTCAACCCAGTTTGTGGAACGACGCGGCAACCGGAGCGGTGGTGGGGGTGATGGTATTGGCCCTGGGATTGGGCTACCTCGGGAAGCGAAAGAAACGTCAGAGACTGGCGCGGCAGGAAGCCGAAGAAGCCGTTGAAGAGATGGAAGTCACGGCGCCGCCTTCATGGTGGAAAGAGGACGAGTGGAAGGTGTAGGGGCGATTCACGAATCCGTCAGCACCAACCAATTCAGTCATCCAAGCATCGAGGCATGCTGAGCGGAGCCCGTACGGGCTCCGCTCAGCATGCCTCACGCTTGTCAAACCTTAATGGTTGGTACCAATGACGGTAGGCCGTGCCCCTGCCGATGCCCCTCGTCCTCGGTCATATCACGCTACCTTCAGGCCTTCCACGTACCGGTAACACGCGGCGGCCATCTCGGCCATCGCCGGATTCACGGGCGCCCGTTCAACAGACCCGATCGGGGTTTTCAGATCGCCGATACATATTGTGAGGGCAAACCAGTCCCCGTTCGGCAACCACACCACCGCGGCATCGTGTGCCACTTCGTCGAGGTCGCCGGTCTTGTTGGCTGTCACGGCGCCCTTCGGAAGAAGGCAGGGTATACGGTCGCGGTACTGCTGTTTCTTCATGATGTCCAGCATCGCCGCGTCCGAGGCCGGGTCCACCAGCTTACCGGATGCGGCGTCGCGCAACATATCTGTGATTTCGCCGGCGCTGATGTAGTTGTGGATGCCCTTCTTGATGGCGGGCCAGTCGTACAACTTGCGCACGCAACGCGTAACAAGACAACCGCGCCGGCGCAGGAAACCGCTTATGTTATCCACGCCCAACCGGCCGATGAGCATATTGGTGGCCGTGTTGTCGCTGACAACGGTCATCAGCACGGCGGCATCCATCGGCGTTATCTGCAAACCGTCGTGCATTACCGTAAGCACGCCTGATCCGCCGACCTTGTCCGACGCCATCACCACCATCGTTTCGTCCCAACTCATAATGCCTTCAGCGACCTGGCGAAAGGCTTCGGCGAGGATGGGGACCTTGATCACGCTGGCGGCGATGTACGATTCCTGGGCGTTCCGTTCCACACGGGTTGAGGAGGCCGGGTGATCCAGCGCATAGGCCACCCGGGCATCGAGGCGACCGGCGATGGCGTCCAGTTCCTGTTGTAATTTGGTCTTCGGCATATATCCTCCTGGGATTTCAACCCGCTCCGTTGCCTCCCGGTTCACGCCCGAGTACAGAACTCCTACACATCCTATCGGCGGCGCACGCGGTCCGAGTCAACGGTTGGAGGAAGGTTTTCGTGTCGAAGGATTACGGTTTCAGCAGGCGCGAGGCCTCCTTGGCGTGGTAGGTAATGACGATGTCAGCCCCAGCGCGCTTGATGCCGGTCAGTATTTCCATCATCACGCGGTCGCCGTCAATCCAGCCGTTCCGGGCGGCGGCCTTCAGCATCGCATACTCACCGCTGACGTTGTATGCCGCCAGAGGATGGCAAAACGTTTCGCGGGCGGCGCGGATGACGTCCATATAGGCCAGTGCCGGCTTGACCATCAGTATGTCCGCGCCTTCCCCGGCGTCAAGTTCCATCTCGCGCAGGGCTTCGCGGACGTTCGGGGTATCCATTTGGTACTGCCGACGGTCGCCGAATGCCGGCGCCGAATCCGCGGCCTCTCGAAACGGACCGTAAAAACCGCTGGCGTATTTCGCCGCGTAGGACATAATCGGGACTCGTTCGAATCCCGCCGTATCGAGCGCCGACCGGATAGCCGCCACCCGACCGTCCATCATATCCGAAGGCGCGATGATGTCGGCGCCGGCCTGCGCCTGCGCCACGGCGGTGCGGGCCAGCAGGTCCAGCGTGCGGTCGTTATTCACGTAGCCGTCGTCGTCCAACCGTCCGCAGTGGCCGTGCGATGTGTATTCACAAAGACACACATCGCCGACGGTCAGCAGGTCGGGCGCGTGTTGCTTCAAGCAACGAAGAGCCTGCTGGACAATTCCTTCCGCGTCGTAAGCGCCGGAACCGGATTCGTCCTTCGACTCGGGCAGTCCGAACAGCAACACCCCGGCGATGCCGAGTCCCTGAACTTCGTCGGCCTCCCGCGGCAACTGGTCCACGCTGAGTTGAAACACGCCCGGCATGGAAGGCACTTCGTTGCGTATGCCGGCGCCGGGTACAACAAACAGGGGATAGATGAAATCGCCGGGATCAAGCGCGGTTTCGGCCACCAGGGCCCGGAGTTCCCTGGTTCGCCTCAGCCGGCGCATACGTACGTCGGGAAATCCTTTCATCAGGCTTCATCCTCCGTTTTCCCAAAATGGGCAACCAGTTCATTCACCAGGCCGGGCACGCTGTAGGTTGACGAAACGAGGTCCACCTGGTAGCCCAGTTCACGGGCCGTGGACGCCGTGACGGGCCCGATGCAGGCGATGCACACCCCGTCCATCGGGGCATCGCCGATTGCGTCGTGGAAGTTACGCACGGTGCTACTGCTGGTGAAGGTCACGATGTCCACGCCTTTCTCATTCAGCATGGCGCGCAGGTCTTCGGCGGCTTCCGCGTCGGGAACGGTGCGGTACACGGGCAACAGTGTCACGTCAGCGCCACGCGCCGCCAGCGCTTCGGGAAGCACTTCTCGGGCGACCTCCGCGCGCGGAATCAGGATGCGAAGACCGGCCGGATCCACCGGAAATCCCTCCGCCACGGCCTCCGCCACGAACTCGCGCGGCACGTACTCCACGTTCAGGCCCAGGTCGGTCAGCGCTTTCGCCGTTCCGGGCCCGATGGCCGCCAGTCTGGCCGCGCCCAGTGAACGCACATCGCCGCCGTTCACCCGCAGGGCGCTCAACAGAAACGGTATCGTGTTCGCCGATGTGAAGATGATCCAGTCGTAATCCAGAGGCAGGCATGACAGCACGGGAGATTCGGCTACCTCGGGAATCGGCTCCGGACGGATTGTCGGAAACTCGATTGCCGACGCGCCCAGCGACTCCAGCAGTTCGGCCAGTTCCGAAGCCTGCTCGCGCGACCGCGTGACGACCACCGTGCGGCCGAACAACGGACGGTTGTCGAACCACCTCAGCCCTTCCCGCAGGCGCACCACCTCGCCGACGACGGTTACGGCCGGCGCGGAGAAACCGGTGTCGAGCACTTTCTGCACGATATCCGCCAGCGTGCCGACCAGCGTCTCCTGTCTGCTTGTGGAGCCCCATCGGACCAGCGCCACGGGCGTGTCCGAAGGCTTGCCCTGCTCCGTCAGGTTCCGGACGATGTTCGGAAGGTTCTCGACGCCCATCAGGAACACCAGTGTGTCAAGCCCCTGAGCCAGTCCGTCCCATCGGATTGTCGATACCGTCTTCCCGGGATCCTCGTGCCCCGTCACGATTCCCAGCGCCGTGCACATCCTGCGGTGCGTCACCGGTATTCCGGCGTAGGCCGGCGCCGCGATGGCGGAGGTGACGCCCGGAACGACACCAAAAGGAACGCCAGCGGACCGGCACGCCTCGGCTTCCTCGCCGCCGCGACCGAAGATGAACGGATCACCGCCCTTGAGCCGGCAGACGGACAAACCCTTGAGGCCGCGGTCCACCAACAGCGCGTTGATTTCATCCTGCTTCATCGTGTGGCGCGAGGACTGCTTGCCGACGTACACGATCTCGGCGTCGGAGCGAGCGTATTTGAGGAGTCGGGGCGAGGCAAGGCGGTCGTAAACCACCACATCGGCGCTTTCGAGGACCTGCCGCCCCCGCAGTGTCAGAAGGCCCGGATCGCCCGGGCCCGCTCCTACCAGCCAAACCATTCCGGAGGTCTTCGCCAAGTCAGGCCCCCTGTTCGCGGTAGCCCGGCACATCGACAACGGTACCGGTCCGCGCGCTGTGATAGGCGGCCCGGATCACGCGCATTGTCTCGACTGCCTCTTCCGCCGTGGCCGGGGATTCCCCTCTCCCGTCAAGCATATCGATGAACCGCCGGAAGGTCTCCAGGAATCCCGCGTCGGCGCGCGAGGTGTGACGGATCACCTCCTCACAGCAACTGACCTTTACCGATCCGTCGTCTTCCTGACTGATCGAGCCTTTGCGACCACAAACCTCGGACACGTTCACGCTTTGCCCCGAACCGCTCCACGCGACCTGAATGCTCGAGGTAGCACCGTTCACGTGCGTCAACAGGAGAAGGGCCGTGTCATCGACCTCGATCTCGCGGTTGAATGTTCCGATGCGGGCCTGAACGGAGGCGACCGGACCGAGGTAGTTCAGCGCCAGATAGACCTTGTGGTAGCCGTTGTCGAGCAGGCATCCGCCACCGGCAGATTCCTTTGTGCGCCACGCGGGATCGTAACCTTCGATGCCCTGCGACCAGTACATCCCGATCCGTTCGGACCGGAACAGAAAAGGTTCGCCGACGGCGCCTTCGTCCAGCAGGCGCCGCACCAGTCGAGCCTGCTCCATCCAGCGGTAATTGTGCAAAACGGCAAGGTGAACACCAGCTTCACGGGAAACGGCCACCATGCGCTCGGCCCCGGCCAGGGTGGTGGCAACGGGTTTTTCGACCAGCACGGGTACGCCTGCGTTCAGGCAGTCGATGACAGTGGTTTCGTGGAACTGGTGGGGCGACGATATCACCACAAAATCCGGTTGTTCGCGCAACAGCAAGGCCCGATAGTCAATGTAGGCCATCTCGTTCGGAACACCGAGTTGAACCTGCACGGCGGCGCGGGATTGAAGAAGGGGATCGGCGACGGTCCAGCGGTCCACAACGGACCTGCCGAGTTGCATCCACGCGGGAACGTGATGGTCCTGAACCACCCGTCCGCACCCGATCATCGCTCCCTTGCGCGGCTTGCTCATCAGGAATTCCCTTGTACTGCTACCGTGGCGCGAAACGCTGGGCCATCTCGATGGCGGCCAGCGCGGCTTCACGCCCTTTGTTCGTTTCGTCCGGCTTGGCGCGTTCCTCGGCCTGCTCGTGCGTATTGCAGGTCAGAACCCCGAAAGCGATCGGGATATCCTTCGCCAGTGCAACGTCCATCACACCGCGCGAGCACTCGCCGGCCACATAGTCAAAGTGCGGTGTGTCTCCGCGGATCACGCAACCCAGCGCAATCCCGGCATGATAGGAAGACTGCTTCAGATAATGCCCAAGGACCATCGGTATTTCGAACGCGCCCGGCGTGCGCAGAACCACGGCCCGTTCCGCTCCCGCTTCCTCGAGCGTCTTCAACGCGCTTTCCAACAGCGAGTCCGTGATATCCCGATTATACCGCGCGGCGACAATCAGAAACCGCAGGCCGGTTGCCTTCAGGTCGGTGTCCGCGCTTTCCTCGAAGTGTCGTTTCATAGGCATATCAAAGGTCCACGTTGTTCAACAGATGTCCCATGCGGTCGCGCTTGGTCTGCAGGTAGCGTTCGTTTTCGGGCGTCGGCGGCGCTTCCAACGGCACGCGTTCCACGATTTCCAGGTCGTAGCCTTCCAGGCCCGCCCGCTTCGCCGGATTGTTGGTCATCAGGCGTATCTTGCGAACGCCGAGGTCCACCAGGATCTGGGCGCCGAGACCGTAATCCCGAGCGTCCGGCGGGAATCCCAGTTCCACGTTGGCTTCCACGGTGTCGGCGCCTTCGTCCTGCAGTTGATACGCACGAAGTTTGTTCAGCAGTCCGATACCCCGGCCTTCCTGCGGGATGTACAGCAGGACGCCGCGCTGTTCTTCCGATATCCTCTGCAGGGCCAGTTTCAGTTGATCGCCGCAGTCGCACCGAAGGCTCGCCAGGAGGTCTCCCGTCAGGCACGACGAATGGATCCGCACCAGCGCCGGTTCCCCGTCCTTCACGTCGCCCATCACAAGCGCCAGGTAGGGATTGTGATCCACGGAACTGCGGTAGCCGTGCAGGCGGAAGTCACCATAAACAGTCGGCAACTCAACTTCGGCGATCTGCTCCACGAGTTTCTCGGTCCGGCGCCGGTACTTAATCAGGTCGGCGATGGTAACGATGCGGAGATCGAACTGCCGCGCGATTTCGATGAGGTCGGGCAGTCGCGCCATCGCTCCGTCCGCGCGCAGAATTTCGCAAAGCACGCCCGCCGGGTGCAGGCCCGCCAGGCGGGCGAGATCGACGGACGCTTCGGTATGTCCCGAGCGACGCAACACGCCGCCCTCGGCGGCTCTCAGCGGGAATATATGCCCCGGACGCGCGAGGTCCTCGGGCTTCGTCTCCGGGTTCACCAGTGCCTGGATCGTGGCCGCACGGTCGTGCGCGGAAATACCCGTCGTGGTGCCGTGCACGGCATCGACGGTAACGGTAAATGCCGTTTCCATGCGGGCGGTGTTGTGCGCCACCATCATCGGCAGGTGCAGTTGCTCCAGGCGGGCGGCGGTGAGGGGCGCGCACAGCGTTCCCCTGCCGTGCGTCACCATGAAGTTCACCGCGTCCGGCGTGGTTTTTTCGGCCGCCATCACGAAGTCGCCTTCGTTCTCGCGGTCTTCATCGTCGACCACGATGATCATGCGGCCCTGCCGGATCTCCTCCAGCGCGTCTTCTATCCGTGTGAATGGCATAACTTGGGATTCAGGATTCGGGAACCAGGCGAAAGCCGGATTCCCTGATGAGTGTAAGGACGTACTTGCCGATCATATCGCCTTCCAGGTTCACCAGATCACCGGGCTTCTTGTCGCCGAGGTTGGTCAACTTCAGGGTATGCGGTATCAGCGCCACCGTAAACTCGTCGCCGGAAAGCCGGGCGACGGTGAGGCTCACGCCGTCCATCGAGATACTTCCGTGCGGAATCAGGTACGGCCGAACTTCCTCGGGCGCGCGGACGGTGATCATATACCACTCGCCTTCGGTGTACACGTTGATCACTTCACCCGTGGCGTCCACGTGTCCCTGCACAAAATGCCCGCCCAGTCTGTCGCCCACACACAACGCGCGCTCCAGATTGACCGGCGATCCGGGTTCCAGTTGTCCGAGCGAGGTCTTCGACAGCGTTTCGGGGATCACGTCGAAACTCACCGTTTGGGGCGAAACATCGGTCACGGTAAGACAGACGCCGTTTACGGCAACGCTGTCCGACACCTTCACGCCTTGCGACACTTCGGCCGCTGTTACGCACAACCGCAGGGCTTCGCCCACCGGTGTGATGGAACGAACGCGTCCGAGTTCTTCAATGATTCCGCTGAACATGGTTGATTTCCGTTTCAGGCACGGCGCGCAACAGCCAGTCCGGGCCGCACCGCCGGGCTTGCACTATTCGCGTTCGCGGGGCTGATTCCGGCGATGGATATCCCGCTCCCGAGAGCGGCGTCGGCGCGCCGAGGCCGCCCAGCAGTTTCGGTGATACGAAGCAGGCGATCTCGCTCACGGCGCCCGCCTCCAGCGCCGAAAACGCGAGGGTACCGCCCCCTTCCAGCAGGATTCCTGTGATTCCGCGCTCGCCCAAAGCCGAAGTCAGTATAGCAAAGTCGGGTCTTCGGTCCCGTTGGGGAACCATCAGCAGATCGACTCCGGCCGAGCGCAGATCGTCCGCTCTTCGCGGATCGGCCCCTTCCGCACAAATCACCAGCAGGGGAGCTTGCCGGACGCCGCGCACCAGGGCGCTTTCCATCGGCAGACGCAGTTCCGTATCCATCACGATGCGCAGAGGCTGTGGGCCTTCCGGTCGGGTGGAATGTGCGTGACGAACCGTCAACTGCGGGTCATCGGCCAGGGCGGTGCCGACGCCGACCATCACCGCGCCAAGCCTTCGCCGCATACGGTGCACCCAGGCCCTGGCGCGCGGCCCGGATATCCACCTCGCTTCACCGGTACGCGAGGCGGTTTTTCCGTCCAGCGTCATTGCGTACTTCCACACAATATACGGCTTGCGGGTTTCGGCCCAATGTAGGAACGGGCGCAGTGCGTATGCGGCAACTTCCGACAAGCCGATGAACTCCGTCTCGATCCCGGCCTCCTCCAGCGTCCGGGAGCCGCCGCCCGCAACGGGATTGGGGTCGCGAACGCCGATGACCACTCTCTTGATTCCGGCGTGGATAATGCTTCGAACACACGGCGGCGTCGCTCCGTGGTGGTTGCACGGTTCCAGCGTGACATACATCGTCGCACCGTGCGCCGAACTGGCGGCGTAACCGAGCGCAACGATCTCGGCGTGCGGTCCCTTCGGCGGAGCGGTGTGCCCCTTTCCGATGACGACTCCGCCCTTGACGATCACACAACCGACAGCCGGATTGGGATGCGTGGTTCCAAGCGCCCGAACGGCCTCCCGGGACGCCAGCGCCATCCATCGTTCGTCATCGCCGGTCATGACGGTCCCTTTCCGACCTCGTCCGGGTGGTCGCGCGTTTCACTTCTCAACAGCCGTTCGATATCCTCGGGTGTCAGGGTTTCGCGCCCTAGTTGCTTTCGGGCTTTGGCGTAAAGGCGGGCCGTTTCGCCAAGATCGATGATGGCCATCAGGATGACGAGAAGAAGCGCCAGCAGGCAGGCGAAGAGGAACAGGAGTTGCGCGACCGGATTGGTTTTCACGGTCAGGTGAGGCCACCAGGCGATCATCAGCATCACCGCAAGCAGAAGGGCGCCGCCGAGTACACGGGCGACCTTCTGCCGCGGCGTCAGTGTCACCTGCCCGCGCATCACCCGGAACACTTCCCGAATAAAGTACAGCGCCACCACCACGATGGCGCCAACCATAAACCACCCGCCCTTCAAGCCCATCGGTTTACCTCATCCGCAGAGCGCGCCCGCGCAAGCCGCGGCGCGCAGAGCACGAACACCTTCCACCATGCCGCCCGTGTGGCGAAACACCGACGTGCCGGCCACCAGAGCGTTCGCTCCTTCAGCCACCACTGCCCTGGCTGTGCGCTCGTCGATGCCGCCGTCCACGATGATATCCACGTTAGGCCCCACCAGGTCCCGCGCGGCTTTAATTTTGGGAAGTGTGCTTTCCAGGAACGACTGGCCGCCGAAACCGGGATTGACGGTCATAATCAGCACGCTGTCCAGCAAATCGCGTACCCACAGCAGGCTATCCAACGGAGTATGCGGATTCAGGGCAACTCCGGCGTGCGCGCCCGTCGCGCGTATCTGCTGAAGAACGCGGTACAGATGAACGCACGCTTCGGTATGAACCACAATCTGGTCGCTACCGGCTTCCCGGAAGGTATCGATGTAACGTTCGGGTTGCTGGATCATCAGGTGCGTCCACACGGGGAGGCGTGTTTCGGCCCGAACCGCGGCGCAGACGGGCGGTCCGAACGAGATATTCGGCACGAACACGCCGTCCATCACATCCAGGTGGATGACGTCCGCGCCGGCCTGTTCCGCGCCGCGCACTTCCTCGCCGAGTCGCGTCAAATCCGCCGCCAGCACGGAAGGCGCAATCAGCAAAGGCCTCGCCCCGGCCGGCGCCGTCGGGTGGACGGTTGCGGTCTTCGGTCCGTCAGGATGGTTCACCGGACCCCCTCGGAGAACAGAACTCCGTTCAGGTACACGCGCACTTTCACCTTCTCTCCGACAGCGTCAATGCGCTTGATTACTTTTTCCCCAAGTTTTCTCTGCTCGTCGGTCACGATGTTCTCGCCGTTTTCGTCGCCTACTACAATCAGCAGTTGTACGGGTTCCTCGATACCCTTCGATGGAATGTCGATGGTCATATTAAACCGCCGCGCCCGGGCGGTGCGCAATTCGGGCGGGGTGGATGGGATACTGCCGGCGTCCGCCCCGGTGTACGGTCCCAGCGACCAGGTAGGCTCGGGCTCGGGCGGCAGAGGTTCGGGCCCCTTGCTGACCACAACTCGGATGGTGGAACCGGGTTTCACCTGTTCGCCCTCCGAAGGCTCCTGCTCGATCACGTAGTCTTCCTGAACCGTTTCGCTCCAGCGGTCGGAGGTCTTTTTTACCGTCAGATTGGCCTGCGTCGCCAGTTCCCGGGCCCTGTCCAGCGACATCTCGGTGACATTCGGTACGGATACCATGCGCGGGCCGCGGCTGACATACAGAGTGATCACTCGGCCCGGCTTGACCATGGTGCCCGATTCGGGCGACTGGCTCAGCACTTCGCCGGTTGGCCGTGAACTTTCGCGGATACGTGAAGCGCCGCGCAGTTGCATGTCGGTCAGCATCTGAATGGCCTGCTCCTCGGACAACCCGACCAGCGAGGGTGTTTGGACATCCTTCACCGGCTGGAAGATTCGATAGAGCAATACTCCGCTCAACACGACTCCCACGCCCAGAGCCATCAATAAAAGATTCCTGATCCAGATTAGGAAACGGGGCACGCCTCCTACCTCCTCCCTGACCTGTGACGGCGGCGGCGCGGAACGCAGGGGCGCTTCGGGAACAACCACTCCCGGCGCCGGTTCCTCGGATATCGTACGCGGCCGGTGAATACGGGAAAGCATCCGCTGGACTGCCCGGCCGTTTTCCGGGCGGTCCTTCGGCTCCTTGCCCAGCGACATCGTTACGATGTCATTGAGCGCCGATGGGGATGCCGGATTCGTGCGCTCGATGGGGCGGGCCGTCTCCTTCGCGTGTTTCAATGCGACCACGATGGCATTGTCACCGGGGAACGGCGGTGTTCCGGTCAACATCCAGTACAGCACACAACCAAGGCTGTACACATCGGAAGCCGGTGTCGGTTCGCCGCCTTCGCAAACTTCCGGCGCCATACACTGCACCCAGTGCAGTACGGACTGCATCTGTGATTCGGTGGCGACGCTTACAGCGTGCGTCAATCCAAAGTCGGAAATCTTGATGCGCCCGTCCCCTCCCAGCAGGATATTCTGCGGGCGAAGGTCTCCGTGAGCCATCCCGTTCTCGTGCGCGAATGCGAGGGCGTCGGACACGCGCGCGCCGATCTCCAGAACCGCGTCCACCGGCATGGGCGATGTTCGCTCGATCCGCTCCGCCAGAGTCATCCCGGCGACATACTCCGTGACGATACAGACGGAATGCCGCGCACGGAAAACATCAAGTATCCGCACGATGTTCGGGTGGACCAGCGACTGCACCGCACGCGCCCGCTTTTCGAGTTCGTTGCAGAAGGCGAGATTCACGGACAGGGCGGGCTTCAACACCTTCAACGCCACCCACTGGCCGTCTTCGATGTCGCGCGCCCGGTAGACGTCAAACAGCGTTCCCCGGCCGATTAAATGGTCGACCTCGTAACGAGCGCCCAGCTTTTCTCCGGACGGTATCCGATCCTGATCTGTTTGTGATTCCGGCATACGCTTTGGTTAACGCTGAAATGGCGTTCGATGTCACCGTTTACGCCGTCGTTCCCTGCGTGTACCGCTGGAACAGGCGGCCCCAATCCGATTCCATAAACTCCCGCACATACTTGCTTCCCTTGCGCGGATACCAGTAATAGTCGTGATACAGGTTGCTGGCGGCGGGCGCCCAACCCATCAGCGGCGAGTGCAACAGCAGGCGTTTCAACGGCCGTAAGGGTCCCTTGCGGATCATCTGGTCGCCCCAGATAACAAACGACCTCCGAGTTTTGAAGCCCCAGTTCTGACCGGCCAGTTCCGTGTCGCCCACCAGTTCGATGCGCTTTAACTCCGCACAACCCAGGCCGCGTTCCTGGGCCATGCGCAGATACGGAATCGACATCGGCTCGAAACCCATCAGGCCGGCGGCCACGCTGTCGATCGCCACCTGGTCGGCGGAAGCCAGTAGAACGTTCTTGATGCGCGGGACCATCGTTCGTGGCCCGGCCCCGTCGCCGCAAACCGCCCCGTCCATCACCGCGAAGATTCCCGGGTGTATCTCATTCTGCATCAGCAGAAGGTCCACCAGTGTCTCGTGGATAAATTCGTGGCAGTAGTGCCGGACCTCGCGCAGAAGACCGCCGAACGAGTTCTTGATGGCGCCCGTGGTGACGCTGTGCCCGTGCGTCTTGATGGTCGGCATGTGCAAAACGTTCCGGCCGACGAACATGCGTGGAATCTGAATGCCTTCCGGAAAAATGCGGTTCAGCACCAGCAGGTCGCTGTCAAACCGGTAGTTCATCCACTCCACGGACGGCAGATCGGTGAACGGAATCTTCTCGCGTTCCAGCGTGCCCAGCCAACCGTTGTTGCGCGCCCCTTTCCACGGGTCGGTCACAACGGTCTTGTTCTCAACGGGCAACAGGGACTTGCGCTCGTAGCCGTCGGCAAGCATGGTGGTCAGCACGCCGTCCAATTGCCACGGCGGCGAGGAGCATGCAGGATAAAAGAGCGTCCACGATAGATTCAGTTTGAGGATTGTATCCCGCTCACGCGGCAGGGCAACGTCGTAACCAGCCAGCCGCATCACGCGTCCGTAATCCTCCAGAACCGTCTCCGGAGAGGTCTTCACGATGGCAACAGGACTGCTCATTGCGGTTTCGGTTTACTGCTTCCGTTCTACCGGCGAAGCAGAAGCACAACGGCCGTTCCGGCCAGCAGGGGACAATAACCGGGCGTGAAGTCCAGGCGCCACGCCCATTCCGGTGGCGACGGAACCTGATAGCGAATCAAATGGATAACGGCCTGGGCGCTCACGAGAATGAGCCAGATCGCGGCGACAATCGCCGCGACCCCGTCCCATTCGCTATGGTTTTCCCGTGTGTCCATTCTTCGCATCCGCGCCCAGTTCGCAAAGCGTTTCCACAACCAGAGACTCCGGAATCTCGACTCCGGGTTCCACGTGCCCGATTCCGCGCGCTATCACCCAGCGCGGCATGCCGGACGAAGCCTTCTTGTCGAGCCGCATCGCATCCACCATCGGACCGACCGGCAGTCCGGCGGGGACGCGAACCGGCAACCGCGCGGAAACCAGCAAGCGCTCCAGCCTTTCGGAGACGTCCGGCGGCGTCATGCCGATGCGTTCACCCAGTTTCGCGGCGACAACCATCCCGATGGCTACCGCCTCTCCGTGACGCACGCGCCGGTATCCTGCCACTTTCTCAACGGCGTGTCCCGCCGTGTGTCCATAGTTCAGGATAGCCCGCAAACCACCCTCACGTTCATCCGCGCTCACAACCTCCGCCTTGCAGGACGCGGAATCCGCAATCATCCGCGCCTCCGCCGCCGGTTCCAGCGCCAGACAGCGTGCCACGTTGTCTTCCAGGAACTCGAACAGACCGGGCCTGGCGATGACGCCGTACTTGACGACCTCGCCCATCCCGCTACGGATGTCGCGCGCCGGCAACGAGCGCAGAACACAGGGGTCGATCCACACGGCGCGCGGTTGGTGGAACGCCCCCACGAGGTTCTTGCCGAAGGGAAGGTTGACGCCGGTCTTCCCACCAATGGCGGAATCGACCATCGCCAACAGCGTCGTCGGAACCTGGATGACGTCAATGCCCCTCAGCCACGTCGCGGATGCGAATCCGGCAAGGTCTCCAATCACCCCGCCGCCCAGAGCGATCACCGCGCTTGACCGATCCAGTCCCGCCGAGGCCATCACGCGGTAAAGCCGGTTCACCATGCTCAGCGATTTGGAAGTTTCACCGGCCGGGACGAGGGCGTGTTCAACCGTACAGCCCTGGGTAGCCAAGGTGCGGGCGAGGGAAGTTCCATAGAGATCCCACAGCCTCGGGTGAGTGACAATCAGGAGTCGCCGCGGTAATCCGGCGCCGGGAGAACGCGCGGCGGTATCCAATACGCCTTCCCCTACGAGAATCGGGTACGAGCGGTCGCCAAGTTCCACCCGGATCTCCGTAAACCCGGACATATGCGCTCCCTCACAACAAGCGGTACAGAATTTCGACCAGCAACTGCGCCAGAATCACTTTGAAAATCAGCGCAACCGGATACACGCTGGCATAGGCCAGGGTCGGGATGTCGGTTTCAGTCTGTGCCGCGGATGCGCTGAGGGCCGGCGGGTTCGTCATGCAGGCGGATAGAGCCCCCATGCTGGAAAATACGCTCATTTTGTAGACCCACAAGGTCATTGCCAGCGCGAAGACAACGCTGACAGTGGTGATCACCGCACCCGCGCCGATCATGTTCCATCCGTAGTTTCGGAAGACTTCCATGAAGACTTTCCCCGCGCTTGTTCCCGCGCCCGCAAGGAACAGCATCAGCCCCAGTTCGCGCGAGATGTTCTTGGCCGCCGCGGGTACCTGCATCCGGAACGGGCCGATGCGCCCGAAATGACCCAACAGAAGGCTCACAACAAACGCACCGCCCGATGCGCCGAGCTTGACGTTCATACCTCCGAATCGGAATGGAATCAAACCGACCGCGATTCCGATGACCAGGCCGATGAGGAACGAGACCATATTGGTTTCGTCCACCTTGTGACGCCCGGCTCCGGCCACCATCACGAATCCGTCCACGTTCTCCTTGTTGCCCACAACCCGCACGGTATCGCCAAACTCGAGGGTTGTGTCGCCGGCGGGCGCAAACTCAAGGTCTTGCCGTTTCACACGCGTCAGAACGACACCGTGGGATTCCCACAGCGCAAGATCGCTGACCGACTTGCCGACCATGCGGTCTTCGGTCAGTTCCACTTCGGCGAAGGTTACATTGGTGTTCACGTCCATCGGGACGACAACTTCCTCTCCCAGAACCAGTCGCATCTTCTGCAACTCGTCCGGTGTTCCGACAACCGTGACCACGTCGTCCAGTTGGAGCACGGTATCGGGACTGATAACCATCACTTCGCCGTTTCGGCGCAAGCGCGACATATTGCTCTGGCTCATGCGTCCGGGATTCACCTCGCGCACAGTAAGGCCACAGCAGGCCGGATTGGTTATGCGGTACTGCTTCGCTTTCAACCGGTTGGGATCTGCGGCCTTCGCCTCCTGCCGCCTGGCCTCCTCGCGCGCCATGCGCGGGCCGAGAAGCCGGGGCATGAATTGAATCAACAGAACGACGCCGATCATGCTGTACGGATAGGCAATCCCGTAACCGGCGGCGATGTAGGAAGTGTTGGGCGAACCGAGGTTGCGGGCCGTTTCCGTCGCCGCCGCCAGGGCGGGCGTGTTGGTCAAAGCGCCGCAGAACAGCCCGGAACAGAGTTCGTAGGGAAGCCCCAGGAACTTGCCCACGGCAATGGTGACCACCAATCCCACTACCAGTGTGGACAATCCGATGACCACAAACTGTATCCCGCGCCGCTTGAATGTTCGGAAGAAACGCGGACCCGCCTGCAGACCGACGGCATAGACGAACAACAGCAGGCCGAGGTCGCGAATCTCCTCCGGAACCGTCGCGCCGTAATGGCCCATCACCAGCGCCACAAACAGCACACCGGCCGTTCCCAGCGAAAGGCCGCGTATCTTGAAATGCCCGATCAGCGAGCCTATTGCCAGAATGGCGAACAGATCGATGAGTAGCATCTTGGGGTTGGTCAGCAGTTCAGTCAAGCCCGGCCTCCACGCGCATCAAGCACTAGAATTTGACGATTGTCGTCAATATTGATTTGATTCGTCAAATACTTATTAGCATCTTTATTGCGCCAAATGGAAATAGATAACGCAAAATGATGAGAACCGGCTGTCCCTGTCTCGTCTGGTTGCCCGGTTGGCAAGACACACTTAGCCTTCGCATATGCCGGTACAGATGATGGACGACTGCGTCTCTGCGATAGCCCGAATCGACTTCCTGCCCCCGGTTCAGAGTGCCTTCCACAAACCCGCGATGCGGTATGCTGTTTCTTCAGCCGTCAGTCCATTCGTATCCACCGCGACGTCGGCAAGGGCGTAGAAACACTCGCGTTGCTGAAGGATAGCGCGCGCGGAGGCCGCGGGATCGGGGGATTCCAGCAGAGGGCGCCTATCTCCGTTGGCCGCCCGGGCAACGGCTTCATCGGGAGACACCTTCAACCACACAACGCGGCACCTTCTCCACAGCGCCTCGCGGTTCTCCGGTCGCAATACCGCACCCCCGCCTGTGGCGATGATGCAATGTTCCCGGCCCGCCGCCGAGGCGATCGCCTGAACCTCCAGGTCCCGAAAGGCCTTCTCGCCCTCATCGGCGAAGATTCCGGCGATTGACTTTCCTGCACCATCAACAATCATTGCATCGGTGTCGATGAATTCCCAGCCCAGACGTTCCGCGAGCAGGCGTCCGACCGACGACTTGCCGGAGCCCATCATGCCGATGAGCGCAATGTTGGCGAAAAGGCGATGTTCCGGGGATATCAACACGTACCTCTATCAGCGTCCCATGGGCCGCCACCAGGGCCGTATGCGTGCCAGGTACTCGTGATACGCCGCCCGGATATCGGCAACAGCGTCGGACCCGAATTTTTCGAGAAAGGCTTGCGCCAGCGCGATGGCTGTCATCGCCTCGCCTATAACGGCCGCCGCTGGAACCGCACACACATCGGAACGCTCGTAGTGGGCGTCAACCGGTTCCATGGTTGCCATATCTGCGCTCTTCAGCGCTTTGCGGAGGGTGGCAATTGGCTTCATTGCCGCGCGCAGAATCAGAGGTTGGCCGGTTGTCACGCCGCCTTCCAAACCGCCCGCGCCGTTCGTGGGCCGGGTGAAGCCGAAGGGACCGGGAACAATTCCGTCGTGCACCTGCGAACCCGGACAAGCGGCGCCGGCGAATCCCAGGCCAATTTCCACGCCCTTGACAGCTTGTATCGACATCAGCATCTGGGCCAGTCGTCCGTCCAGTTTTCGATCCCACTGTGTGTAATCACCCAAACCGGGCGGCAGTCCTTCCGCCACAACCTCGAACACGCCGCCCAAAGTGTCGCCCTCGGTGCGGGCGGAATCTATGGCGGTTTTCATTTCTGCCTCAGCCGTCGTGCTCAGGCAACGAACCTCGCTCTGCTCGGTCCGTTCCGACCAGGTTGCAATCGCTCCGGCTTCGGTTTCATCCACCACCCCGCCGATGCGGATCACGCGCGATGCGATGCGGATACCGTATTCCGCCAACAGCCTTTTGGCAACGCCGCCTACCGCCACACGAGCGGCGGTTTCCCTGGCGCTTGCGCGTTCCAGCACGTTGCGAAGGTCACTCTGGTCGCGTTGAAGGGTACCGGCGAAGTCGGCATGCCCCGGGCGAGGCACCGTTACGGGCTTGCGGCGCATGGCTTCCGCGCCGCTTACTTCCTCGGCACGGACATTGTCCGACAGAGGCTCCACGCTCATCGCCACCTGCCAGTTTTCCCAGTCGCGGTTCTCGATAAGCATGGCAATGGGACTTCCCAGCGTGCGCCCCTGGCGGACACCAGTCAGAATGCGGGCGCGGTCCTTCTCAATGGCCATGCGGCCGCCGCGGCCGTAGCCGAGTTGTCGGCGCGCCAGATCACGGTTGATGTCTTCTTCAGCCAGGGTCAGCCCGGCCGGCACTCCATCGATTGTGGCGACCAAGGCAGGGCCGTGCGATTCACCAGCGGTGACAAAGCGGAAAGGTGTCATCTTTTCGCTCCCAATCCCTTGAATGGATCCTCAAATAGCCGAACGGTCCACCGAAGCGGACCGTTCGACAGGAAACACCAGACTGACCTCGGGTTTAGCCGGGCGACAACTGGGCGCCGCCGGTTTCTTCCACGATGGTCGGAGTCAGGAAAATCAGCAACTGCGAATCGGTCACGCGGTCGTCGTTGCTCCGGAAGAAGCGGCCGACAAAGGGCAGGTCTTCCAGGAACGGAATACCGCGGGTGGTCTTCGACAGTGTTTTATTCGCCAGGCCGCCAAGCACAATGCTTTCGCCGGACTTCACGCGGCGCACGGTGCGCAGGGTTTGCTGGACGGTAACGGGCAGGGTGATATTGTTCGGGCCGGTTACGTTCCGGGTGAACTGGGTCACCTGCGGTTGAATCTGAACCGTTACACTGCCGTCACGGTTGATACGCGGCAGAACGTCAAGACCGGTGGTCGCCGTGATGTACGACGGTGTGTAGGTCACGATGTTGCCGCCGCCGCTGGTTCCGCCCTGCACAATGCTCGGCTGGAACACGGGGTAACTTTCCGCCGTATAGATGGTCGCCGGAACGTTGTTCAGCGTGCTGATTAATGGAGCAAGCAGTGTGCGGGCGCGACTGCGCTGGCGCAAAGCCGTCAATGTGGCGTCCAGGTTGCCCTGAGCCACACCTATGGTGATGGTGGGACCTTCGCCGGTGCCGCCGATGTCGCTGGCAATACTGCTGTTCAGCGTGGACATCGCCCAGTTCAGACCCAAAGCTTGCGAATCGCCGTCTGAAACGGTGATGAACTCGGCCTTGATGCTAACCTGCTTCACCGCGATGTCGAGAAGTTCAACAAGTTTCTTGACGATGTCAATCTGGTCCGGCGGGCCTTTCACAAGAAGACTGTTGTCTTCCTGGAACGGATAGATATACTCGATTTCGTCCGGCACCAGCCCGCCGCCCTGCTGGCCGGAGGTACTGGTGGTCGTGGCCTGATTTGTGACCGGCCCCTGGTTGGTGGTTCCACCGCGACGCGTTGTGGTGGTCGGCGGGAAACCCACCTGACCGGCCATATCCTGCTCAATCACATCCTGGCCCGCTTCGTCGATGCTCGGAATCGAGGAGGTGTCTGTGGCTGACAGAGGATAGGCGTTACCGCCCCACACTTCCCAGTCCCGGCCGTTCACGCGAACACGCCTGGAATCACCCGCGCCGGACATGGTGCCTCCGGCGGACAGGCTGAGCCCGCTGGGCGCGGTGGACCAGGTAATGCCCGGCATGCGATCGTACGAGCCTTCAAGCGACCATCGGGAATCCATGCCGAGTGCGCGCATGATCATCGATGGAGACTGATTGCGGAGTTCGATTTTTTCCGTTACGATGATGCGGGCCGGTTCCGGCAAATCGGCGGGAATGGGCGCAACGGGAGCCGTACTGTTGATGAAGTAGGTTCCGTCCTCACCGCGGTACCAGGGGACGTTGCTGGCCGTCAGGATGGCAGACAGCGCTTCGTCCACGTTCCGGTCGCTGAGATTGACGGTTACCTTGCGGCTTTCCAGAGAAGGTCCGTCGCTTACAACCATCTGGGCGCCGGTCTGCTGGGTCAGCAGGCTCAGTGCGGTGGTCAACGGGGTGTTGCTGAGTTTCAGCGAGATCTGGCCGGACTTCGTTTGCGCATTGACCGGAGCGGCCATCGCAACGGCGATCATCAAACACGACATCGCCGACCAGATGCTTCGGCGAACAGAGAGTTCGCGCGACAAGTTCATCAGAATCCCTCCTTAACGTCCCGGGCTTTTGGATGTATATTCAAGTGCTTCAGCCTGCCTCGTCGTCTCACGTGGCCGCTCCCGGCGGGCCGATGTTGCCCGAGCGTTCCTGGTGTTTGCATCAAATGAAGTCGAATCCGTCACGCGGAATACGGCTTCAGGTTGTGTGAATGGAAATCCTAAGTATCTGAGCGTGTGAAGGTCGCGGGTCGATCATATGGAACCGGCCCGCGACCTTGAATCCGGTCATCAGCGGCCAAAGCCGCCGCCGAATGACCCACCGCCAAAGGAGCCGCCGCCAAAGGAGCCGCCCCCGAAACCGCCACTGCTTCCGCCAAAGGAGCCGCCGCCGAAGCCACTGCTCCCGCCGAAGCCGCCACTGCTTCCGAAGCCGCTGTTGCCGCCGAAGCCGCCACTGCTTCCGCCGAAGCCGCCGCTACCGCCCATGTTCGCCGCGCTGTTGCTCGGTTGGCCTCGCAACGCGTTATACATGTCCAGGCAGTCCATAAACATCAGCGGAATCTTTTCCACTTCCGGCTGGGCGGTTACTTCCACCACCTGCGTCGGATCAACCGGAGTCACCTGCGGAATCTGGCCGGGATCGACAGTCTGAATCTTCGCCTTGATCTGGTAGATTCCGTCCTTCTTGCTGTATGTGAGGTTGGCGGAATCAAGAACGACACGCAGGGCTGTGTCGAACGGCACGTCCTGCAGACTGACGGTGACCGGGGGCGCCTGCGCGGCGTCCTGGCTGATAGCCATGTTCAGCCCGGTTCCCTTGAACAGGGTTTCCAGGGCTTCCCTGATATTGGCGTCCTTGAAGTTGACGCTGATCGTCTTGCCCGCCGTGGTCGGAGTGTCCTGCGCCTTCACGAAACCGGCGCTTACCACCAGCAGGCCGCAAACCACCAACGCTGTCCGCAATCCGAATGTCCTCATTGTGCACTCTCCTGAGGTCTGACCTCAAAGGACCGAGGTCGAAACTACCACGTCATTGTATCGCAAATCCGTCAGCGCGACAACGTCTCCAAGCCACGCCATCCGGAGTTCTTCCATTTCTTTAGATGGATGGTCCGGCCACCCGGTTCTTGTTCTCATACCGGAGGCATCAACTTTCCGGTACAGGCATCGGCATCCCGCCCGGGCGCGGTCCTACCATGGGGCCGGGCATCATTCCCGGTCCCGGAAGGCCTCCCGGACCCTGATATCCGCCTGTCGGATACCCGCCCGC
>JAKQQT010000679.1 GCA_029564025.1 Armatimonadota bacterium
GTCTTGGGTGTTGGGGCTTTCTTGGCCATGTCGTTTGAAAGGGTTTAGTTGGTCGGTGTGGTCGCGGCGGCGATCATCGAGTCGAACGCGCTCTGCACCTTGGCGGCGAAGTCAGATTCGATCTGGTAGATCTCGGTGAACTCGGCGAAAGCCCAACGTCCGTAACGCTGGAGGTGGTTCACGCCGGGAATCCAGTAAGTATCCATTGTGGCTTTCTTCTCCTTCGCGTCTTCGCGGCGGTAGCCTTTGATCTCGACGATCAAGCGGAGCAGGTCGGGCGTGCCGTCCGCGCGCGGAGGCCGTCCGTCGTCCACGAGGACAATGAAGTCGGGGAGGTATTTTCGGTTCTCAGTCCCGTAGCGATACGGCACCTCCAAGCCGAGATTGTGATTCTTGATGTAGGCACGAACCTTCGGATGCGACTCTGCGACGCGGCAGAACTCGGCCTCCCAGTCGCTATCGAGCACGACCCAGTTGACGTGGCACCGATTGGAGCTGGTTTCCCAGCGATCTGGTCGCGAGGTATTGAACCGAACGTAGGCGGATGAACCGGTTGGGTTGTAGGGATCGAGCAGCGCCTTGATCGGACGTTCGCCAAGAAACGCCCGGGTGATGCCGGCCGCGATCTTGTTGCACGCCATGTCGGCCAGTTGCTGGTGGATGAGTAGCGCCGGGTAAGTGTCGCCCTTGCAGACTAGGTAGCCGTCGATCCACTGCTTCGTGATCCGCTTGAGCTGGCCGAAAAGGTGGAGCTGCGGGTCTTCTCCTGCGTCACGGAACTTCGTGTAGAGGAGTCTCTGCGTGAGGTGGAAGAGCAGCGTGGATGGACGCATATCGCCAAGGTGCTCCAACCCCATCTCAGCGCCCTCGCCGATGATGCCGGAATTGAGTGTCTTCGACGGACCGACAAGATCGGGAGTCAGCTCCAGCGTGGACTCGTCGTTGAAGTCGGCGTGCAAGCGTTCTTCGGGTAACTCCACGCGGTAGCCAACTACGCGAGGGAAGCGGATTTCGAGAGCGTCGCGGTCCGGGCGGATCGCTTTGACGGCGACCGTCTCACGCGGCGGCTGCGGCGGAGCAACCACAGGCTTGGCCGTGAAATCGAACGGAATGCCGAAAATGTCGGCATACTCGACATTGAACAGGCCTTCTTCGTTCAGCTCGTAGGACTGGCGGCGGAGAGCGCGGCCGATGACCTGCTCGCACAGAAGCTGA
>JAKQQT010000689.1 GCA_029564025.1 Armatimonadota bacterium
AGCAGTTCGCCGTTTATGTTGCGGATGTGGACCACCGGTTGAGGTTCCAGAGGCCCGCCGGGAATGCCCGTCTCCGTCTGGATCGCGAAGACCACTGCGGCATCGAGAGGCCCGCTGATGAACAAGTCGGAAACACCGTTCGTGTCGCCCGGGACCAGATTCGTCGCCTCGGAGAAGAACGTCACGAACCGCCCATCCCCGCTCAAGCGCGACCAGTAGGCGGCGCCGTTGCCCAGAGTCCCGTCGGAAGCACGGTTCACCAGCGTCGTCGTACCCATGGCGATGTCGCGGACGAAGGCATCGCGCAGACCGTTCGTGTCGTCATCGACCAGGTTGCTCGCGTGCGAGTAGAACGACACCTTGCCGCCGTCGCGGCTGAGAGTGGGAGAGCCGCTCCAGTTGTTTGCCTGCAGGCCGCCCGTGCCCATAGAGACCAGAGTTGTCACTCCGGTTGCGAGGTCGCGCAAGAAGATGTCCCGGAAGCTGTTGGTATCGGAACTCACGAGATTGTTGGATATTGAAGCGAAAGCAACCTTCGTGCCGTCCGCGCTGATCGTGGCGCCGAAGTCGCCGCTGTATCCGTTGCCAATCACCCCGGCCGTTGAGCGTGAAACAAGCGTTGTCACGCCTGTCGCCAGGTCGCGAACGAACACGTCGCCCACGTTGTTCGTGTCGTCGGCAACCAGGTTGGTCGCATCGGAAACGAACAGAACGGTACGGCCGTCCTCGGAGAGAACCGGTCCGTACGCCCGTTGATTGCCAGGAACGCCTTCCGGTGTGACGTCCACAAGGATCGTCGTTCCGAGGACCATATCGCTGACGTAACAGTGGTTGACCGCGGTCAGTACACCGGGGACGATGTTGGTGGCGTTCGAGTAGAAGGCCAGGTACCGGCCGTCCGCGGAGAGGCTTGTCCAGCGGCTTTCTCCATTGGATGGCTGTCCGTCGAGCCCAACGGAGGCGCATTCGGTCCGGCCGGTCCAGGTGTCGTGCCGGAAGACGTCCCGAACACCGTTGGCGTCGTCTCCGGCAAGGTTGTCGGCGTAACTGACGAAGGACACGTATCGGCCTCCATCGCTCACGTCCATGCCGTCCGCGCTGGCCGCGTTCGCCTGGATCCCGTCGGAGGACACGCTCACCCGTTGCGTCGTGCCCATAAAGGTGTCGCGCAGGAAAACGTCGGCGACCGCGTTGGTATCGCCCGCCACCAGGTTATCCGCCGATGAAAGGTAAGTGACCCAACGGCCGTCCTGGCTGACGCCCAGGCCCACCGTGCTGGCCGCGTTCGCCTGCACCTCCTCGGAAGACACGGAGACACGGAGCACCGCCGCGCTTTCGGCGACCGTGAACGGTTCGGATTCCGCGGATGTCAATCCAAGGTTTGTGGCAACCAGCACATATCCCGCACCCGACTTGTCGATGGACAGGCCCGTGAACGAGGCGATCCCGGCCACGCAGTTGACGGTCTTCGTGCCGGACAGTACGGCTCCCGTCGTTCCTGTCCCGGGCTTGATGGCCAGTGTGACAGAACCCGTGTAATCCGTGGCCGTTGTTCCGTCGCCGTACTTCGCGATGACAACCGGCTGGGTGCCGAACGCGAGTCCCTCTTTCGCATTACCCGGCTGGATACTGAACGTCAGCGTCTTCGCCACTTGTGCCACGTTGAACGCAGCGCTGTCCGCTGATGTGAGGCCCGGACTTGTCGCCGTCAGCACATATCCGATGCCTGGTTTGTCAATCGACAGGTTCGTGAAGGTCGCCATGCCAGCGACGCAGTTGACAGTCTTCGTGCCGGATAGAATGGCGCCAGTGGTTCCCGTTCCGGACTTGATCGCAAGCGTGATTGCTCCGGTATAGTCGGTAGCAGTTGTACCATCGCTGTATTTCGCGATGACCACAGGCTGGGTGCTGAACGCAGTTCCCTCTTTCGCATTGCCGGGCTGGGTGGAATACTCCAGGTGTATCTCGGCCTGGGTGACATCGAACGGATAACTGTCTGTGGCGTTCAGCCCGGGACTCGCCGCTGTCAGGACATATCCGGTACCGGTACGATCGATCGAAACATCATTGAACGTCGCGATTCCTGCAATGCAGTTCACCGTTGTCGTACCGCCAAGAA
>JAKQQT010000700.1 GCA_029564025.1 Armatimonadota bacterium
GAGTCATCAGTGCGGATTGTGTAGGAACCCCGACTGGTAACGATACGGGCATCAACCAGCAGGCCGGCGCGACCGCGCTGGGCGGAAAACGTCCAATCCCCGTAATGGTGCACGACCGCCGCGATGACGTTCGCGCCGCGCTGGAAGTACGCCGCCGCATCGATGGTATCGTACGTCCGATAACGCGTGTGACTGCGGGACGGCCCGCGCCGGACCTCGATTCCGTTGACGTACAGGATGTACCGGCTGTCCGCTGTGACGCGGATTGTGGCGCTTTCGGGTACGGCCGATATACTGAAGGACTTTCGGAAATAAGCGTACGCATTGCGCGGGCTGGATTCGCCGGACGTCCAGATCCAGTTGCCGGCGATGCCCTGGGCATGCGTTGGGCGCGCCCCGCACGACAGCAAGGCGAATACCAATATGATGAAAATCGGGCGTAATTTCATAATCACAATGACAGCGGCGCCTTCGCAACGCCTGCCGTTTCATTTTAGGGCTCGGTAGAATCCTTGTGTAGCCCTCTGCCGCGCTAGGATGACGATGGCAGGAAGAGAATCTTTTTCAACACGGAGTAGATATGGAACATCGTTGCGACATTCTGGTGGCCGGCGGCAGTCTCGGCGGGTGCGCGGCCGCCCTTTCCGCGGCGCGACTCGGCAAGCGCGTCATCCTCACCGAGGAAACCACATGGCTCGGCGGCCAGTTGACGTCCCAGGCTGTCTCGTGCCCGGATGAGAACAACTACATTGAATCGTTCGGCTGTACCCGAACATACCGGGCCGTGCGGAACAACATCCGCGATTACTACCGGCGCAACTATCCGCTCACGCCGGAAACGCGCGCCAATCCGATTTTCAACCCCGGCAATGGGTGGGTCAGCCATCTCTGCCAGGAGCCGAAGGTCGGACTGGCGGCGATTCTGGAACTCCTCGCGCCGCACGTGTCAGCCGGGCGAATCCTTATCTGGACGCAACACAAACCGGTCGAGGCGACCGCCAAGGGCGACAAGGTCACATCGGTAACGTTCCGCAACCTGGAAACAGGCGACACGGAGACCGTTGGCGCCCCGTATGTGATCGACGCCACGGAACTGGGCGATCTTCTGCCATTGACCGGAACGGAGTACGTGAGCGGAGCGGAATCCCGCGCCGATACCGGTGAACCGCACGCCGTGGACGGACCTGCACAGCCCGACAACGTTCAGTCCTACACCTACTGCTTCCTCCTCGACCATATGGAAGGCGAGGACCACACAATTTCGAAGCCGAAAGGTTACGAGAAGTTCCGCGACGAGGCTCCGTTTGCCTGGACCCAGATTCACCCCATCACGCTGGAACCGCGGTACTTCTCCATGTTCCCGGATGAGGAAGGCAAGCAGTCGCTGTGGACCTACCGCCGCGTGCTGGACAAGTCGCTCTTTGCTCCCGGCGCTTTCCCCAGCGATGTCAGCCTCATCAACTGGCCGATGAACGACTACATCGGCGGGAACATCATTGACAAGCCGGAAGACGTGGTTCAGAAGCACCTCGACGCCGCCAAACGCCAATCGCTGAGCCTGCTGTACTGGATGCAGACCGAGGCGCCGCGCCCGGACGGGGGAACAGGCTGGCCCGGCTTGAGGTTGCGGCGCGACCTGGTCGGCTCGTGGGACGGACTGGCGCAGTATCCGTACATCCGCGAAGCCCGGCGCATCGTGGCGAAGTTCCGCGTGCTGGAACAGCACATCTCGCCGGAGTTCACCAACGACCCGCTGGCAGAGCAATTCGCGGACAGCGTGGGTATCGGCCTGTACCGTATCGACCTGCACCCGGCGTCCGGCGGCTACAACTACATCGATATCGGTTGCCGACCCTACCAGATACCGATGGGCTCGCTGATTCCTGTCCGCATGCGCAACCTTCTGCCGGGGTGCAAGAATCTGGGCGTCACGCACATCACGAACGGGGCGTTCCGGTTGCATCCGGTCGAATGGAACATCGGCGAATCCGCCGGGGCGCTGGCCGCGTTCTGCCTGGACAACGACACCGAGCCGCAGTCCGTGTACGAAAAGGAAGGCCGCCGCCTCGAGTACCAGAACCTGTTACAGAGCCTGGGCATCCCGCTGGAATGGCCGCGCATGCGGCCGGCGTGACGCCCTAACCCCCGCCCTTCGGGCACCCCCTTGCCCCTAGGGGAAGGGGGCCGGGGGGTTAGGGGGAGGTCCGTTCGCATCTGCCTTAACCCAATGAAGAAACTTGCTGAATACCTGTCTGTGGAAGACGCCGCTGTTCTGATGAGGAAAACAGCAGACGAAATCGGCGCGTCCGAGGTCGCCGTTGTCCGCAACCTCGGTTACGTCTACAGCCCCGTTGAAGTCTACCCTCTTGCGCCCAAGGTAACGGAACCGATGGACCGCATCGCCGCCTTCGCCGTGGATATGGACGGCACATCCACA
>JAKQQT010000719.1 GCA_029564025.1 Armatimonadota bacterium
CAACAATGTACTCCACGGGATACCGGTCCGGCCGGTTGGATTTGCCGAAATTGCCCTCGTTTGCCGGCGCCCACACCGCTCCAGGGTAGTCGGTTTTCACCGTGACACCGGGCGGAACCACGGTTTCCGGTCCGGGCGCGGGTGTGGTGGGCGTATCCGGTTGTTTCGGCGCCTGCTGGGCAAGGGCGCTGACAGGCGCGGTAAGGATCAGAGACAACAGGAAGGCTTGGCGGAGCACGATGTGATGTCCTTTCAAAACGTCTTGATTTCCTACATTCTATTGGTGCGGGGGAATTCCCGCCCAATCGGCAACCAAAGGAGCGCTGTGGCATGAAATTCGCGAAAATGCACGGACTGGGCAACGACTTTGTGCTGGTGGACGACACCGCGCTTGCCTTGCGTGAGGAGGAACTGCCGGAACTGGGGCGTCGGGTATGCGACCGGCACTTCGGCATTGGAGCCGACGGGTTGATCCTGGTTCAACCGTCCGGTGTTGCCGATGTCCGCATGCGTGTCATCAACTCCGACGCCACCGAGGCCGATATGTGCGGCAACGGGATTCGATGTTTCGCCGTGTTCGTTCGCACGCGCGGAATATCCGACGCCAATCCCCTGCGCGTCGAAACCCGTCCGGGCGTGATGGTGGTAAAAATCGGTGAGGATACCGCCGGCATTTACAACGTGCGTGTCGATATGGGCGTGCCTCGCCTGGAACGCGCCGACGTTCCGATGACCGGCGAAGGCTCCGCGATGAACGTGCCCGTGCAGGTAAACGGGGAGGAGTTCGTGGTAACCGGCGTCTCGATGGGCAATCCGCACGGCGTGATCTTTGTGGACGACGTGGAGGCGATCGACCTGGCGCGCGTCGGTCCGCTGTTGTGCCGGCACCCGGTGTTCCCGAAGAAAGCCAACATCCACTTCGTCCAGCGCATCGGCACCGACGAACTGAAGATGCGGGTGTGCGAACGCGGGGCCGGGATCACCATGGCCTGCGGAACGGGGGCTTGCGCGGTGACGGTGGCGTCCACACTGCACGGATACGTTAACCGGAAAGCAAAGGTCCATCTTCCGGGCGGAACGCTGATGATCGAGTGGGCGGAAGACGGCCACGTGTTCATGACCGGTCCCGCGGTGGAGGTGTTTGAAGGCGACATCGAGATTGCGTGACGTCGCAGGGAAGGACACGTTGCACATACATGAGTA
>JAKQQT010000721.1 GCA_029564025.1 Armatimonadota bacterium
TATCTCCCCACATCATCGTTTCCAGGCCGCGCGCTTTCAGCCAGTCGTGGCGCTTGTTTGTGTCCGCCAGAACCAGTTCCGTCACCGTCTTGTTCACGCCCGCGGGAGGGAACTTGCCGGTCATCGTCACTTCGTCGTTTCCGATGTGGAAGTAGCGCGGTTTGAACAGGTCGATCGCTTCTTCATAAATCCGGAACAGAACGTCGTAGGACTTCGATTTGGTCGGATCGTACGCGTACGGTTGCGTCGGATCCGCGGCGATGTCCAGATTCTGCCCGTTCCAGAACAGCCATTCCGCGTGTCCCATCCCGTTCACCATCGGAATCGGCTCCATGAAGTGCTGGCGCGCGAGGGCGACCGACTTGCGGACGTCCGCCTTCGGGGTACTGCGTTCCTGGCTCCACACCTTGGGCTGGGAATCCCACTGGGTGTAGTCGGCCTGGTATACCATCGCGTTCATCTTCAACGGTGAAACGATGCGTTCAATCATCTTCTTGTGGAAGGGATACGACTTCGGCCCGCCGAACCAGTGCACGCCGCGGAAGCCCAGCGACGGCCAGTCCTTAACGGTACCGGCCTTCACGTAGACGCCCTTGGCGCCCGTTCGAAGGAGCTGTTTCAACGTCTGCGCACCCCAGTAGACTCCGCGCGCGTCGTATCCGGACACCAGAACACCGTTACTCCGCACGCCCAGCCAGTACCCTTCCTTGCGGCCCGGGACCGACGGTTTCATCGAACCGACGAAGGCGGCGTGCTTCACGGATCCCTGGCGGCCGAGAACGATATCACGACTACCGGGGTTCTTTTTCTCCTTCGCCGCCTTTTCGGTGAGAACCGTTGCCTTGATGTTCCAGAACTCGCCGAGTTCGCTCTTCAGTTCCTGCGCCGCCTGTTTCTCCTCGGCCGTCGCCGCGTCGGGAATGATGATTCTTGTCAGGTTGTTCAATACGAAGTCCGCTCCGGCGTTGGACTGCTCCTTCGGAGTCGGAATCAGCGGAAGTTCGATGCCATGCGGCACGGTCGCCGACTTCAGCGGGACAAGTTTCGGCGCGGCGGCCTTGACGGCGGCCGGGCGCGGGGGAGGCGCCCCGAACGACCATGTAACCTTCAAACGGTTGTCTCCCTTCTGCAGGGGACGAACGGGAGAACCCATGCCGACCCAGAAGACCGGCGTATTGTTGCCCCATTCGTGCGGATCCTTGCGAGCGTCAAAGATATTCAGTGAAGACGTTTCCTCGCGGTTGCCCTGCACACCGATGTTGATACGGCCGATGGCCGAGTCGAACGTCGCGCTCTTGATGAACGGCGAGAGACGGCTGGCTTCCTGATCGTCCGTTTTCGCATACAGCGGCACGAAACCGGAACGCGGGCCTTCCACCGTATCTGCCGTAAACGGGCGCGCCTTGATGAGGTTGGCGTTCAGGTACGCGGCGTCCACCTCGATTTCACGGGGGGCGTTTACCTTGGAGCGGTACAAAAGGTCCACGGTGAAGGCGCTCGGTTTCAGTTCGAACTGGTAGCGGGCATAGCCTTCATCGTTCTCGTAAACGGCATCACCCATCTTCACGCCGTTCGCGTTTGAGGCCGTCACTTTCGGCGTCATCGCGTCCTGGTTCAGCACAACATGCTGCCAGTTCGGAAGTGTCATATACAAGGACGCCGACCGGTACACCGGCACGCCGTGTGCCGTCAGCTTGTGCTGGTTTCCCGGTCCCAGGGTGAAACGGAGCGGACCGTTTTCCATATCCAGCAAGGGGGCCGCCTGTGCCGCCCCGAAAACAAGGGTGGTTACAAGGATGGTGAGGATCTTCTTCATGGGCTAACCTCTTGTGCGGGCAAGGCGCGTCGAAACACACGGACGCGCGGAGCATTGTCACCCTTGTTATATAACAAAAGCAAGGTTGAAAGGTAGTCGCCAACCGGCCAGGCCCGCCCGGCGCATAGCCCTGTTCACGCCGTGTGAACTAATATGACTACAGAGCAACAACCGTTGATTCGTGCCGGGAAGGATACCGCCGTGATACTTTGCGTCAGCGCCAATCCCTCGTTGGACAACCTTCTGGTGACAACGCGCC
>JAKQQT010000009.1 GCA_029564025.1 Armatimonadota bacterium
GACCA
Source organism: Armatimonadota bacterium (assembly GCA_029564025.1). Taxonomy (GTDB): domain Bacteria; phylum Armatimonadota; class DTGP01; order JAKQQT01; family JAKQQT01; genus JAKQQT01. Next base: position 6 of record JAKQQT010000009.1, read on the forward strand.
GCCCACGATTCCGTGGTTAAACAGGTCCTGGATGACCGACAGGTACGTCCAGCCACGGGCCGTCCGGACGTACGTTATGTCCGTCACCCAAACCTTGTTCGGGGCGTCCGGTTTGAAATTCCGGTTCAGAAGGTTCGGCGCCGGCGGCTCGTTGTGATTCGAGTCCGTCGTGTTCCGTCTCCTGCGCTTCGGGCAGCCGACAATCCCGTTCCTTGCCATCAGCTTTGCCACCTGCCTGCGACCAGTCTTGTGACCGGCAGCCACCAGATCCGCGTGGATACGGGGACTCCCGTAGGTTCCACGGCTCGCTTTGTGAAGCACCTTTATCTCTGCCACCAGCGCGGCTTCCGCCTCGGCTCGTTTCCCAGACCCGCCACGCTTCAGCCAAGCGTAGAAGCCGCTTCGCGACACCTCAATTTCCTTGCACATCAGGGACACCGGGTAATTGGCCTGCTCCGCACGCATCACTTCGTACGCGTCGTGTCCTTCGCGAAGTAGACCGCTGCTTTTTTTAGGAATTCTCGTTCCATCTCAAGCGTACGTACCTTCCGCCGCAACTGCCGCAATTCATCTCGTTCCGTCGTCGTCAGTTCCCCATCAGGACCGCGTCCATCGTCGATATCCGCCTGCTTCACCCACGCTCGGAGACTGTTTTCTCCGATGTCCAGGTCCCGTGCGATCTGCGCGATGCTCAGGCCGCTTCGACGTACAAGCCCTACTGCGTCTGACTTCTCTTCCTTCGTAAATACCCTGCGTGCTCTTCTCGACATCCTTCCACTCCCTCGGGGGACCTTCACATTCTCTCCCCCTTATCTCGGATGTCCATTTTTTGGAGCAGGCTCACATGTCCTGCGTGGATGCGGGCATCTGCACCCATCACATGGATGACGCCACATGTTATTACCTCCCCGACCTTACCCAGCCGGAGGTGCAGGGACGCCCGCCCCCGCAATGCCGCCGTGAGCATATGCCGATGATATGTGTCGACTGGGATCAGGCCAACCAGTACTGTGAATGGGTGGGTAAACGACTTCCGACGGAAGCCGAGTGGGAGAAGGCCGCGCGGGGAACCGACGGCAGGAAATACCCCTGGGGCAATGACAGATGGACTTGCAGTCTGGCTGTCACCATGCATGACGACAACGGTTGGTGTGGATACGAATACTCCGCCGAGGTATGCAGCAAATCACCTGGCGGCGACAGCCCCTACGGATTGTGCGATTCGTGGCGGGTCGTGGTTCGACGACGCCAGGTACGTCCATGCGGCCTACCGCGGCATCGTCGCCCCCGGCGGCCGCCACTTCGGCCTTGGCTTTCGCCTTGCGAGGTCCCTGTCCTGATCACCCTTGACCCTTTTATCCTTTCACCCTTGAAATGCGGCTGGCCGAAGGCCGACTGGGGCTTGCGCGGCGTGCCGGCAAGCGGCAATAGGGGCCGGCGCGAAGCAA
>JAKQQT010000024.1 GCA_029564025.1 Armatimonadota bacterium
GTCTTGCCGTAGTACCAGTTGCTTTGTAGAACTGATTTCGGCATGCGCTTGAGGAAGCTTTCCTCGTGGTGCCAGATGTAGTCCGACCAGATCCACGGGCGGACACCCTTGTCCTCAACCGTTTTGACGAAGAACAGAAAATCGTGCCACCACAAATCGTGTTGCCGGACCGCCACGAAGTTATAGTAACTCTGGTGGTTGAACGTTTCTTCGTCATACCCCAGATGGAAGAAGCGCGGCGTGTCGAAAATGTCGATGACTTCGCGGATCACATCGGCACACACTTTATAGTACGTGTCGGTGGATAACATGCGCGAATAGTCTTTGAGCCACAGGTCGTGGGTGGAGGAGAAGTTCATTTTTGGAATGGGCTCCAGCCCCATTTGACGCAGGCGCTTCAGTTTGCCGCGGATCTTATCGATCGGCCACGATCCCTTGACGGCCAGTTCCGGATGGCTCTCAAGCCGAATGCCCTCGCCGATGTTGATGACGGCCATATTCATGCCGGCATTCGCCATGCGCTGGGTGATGTCATCCCAGACCTTCTCATCGCAGCGCAGATGATCCGCAACGCAGATATAGGAGAGCAATTCCGGCGGCGTGTTCCCGAACTTTTTCACCGGCACGTCGCTGCACATGTTACGCCCAAGATGAACCAGATTCGCCCAAATGAACGTGTCTTTTTTAGCCATGGTCAACCCCATTTCCCCTACAAGAATCCCCTAACGCGGCCCGGAACATTCCGACCGCTAAATTGAACTCTATTATGCCGGGGAGGGGAAAATAGTCAACTCCGGATTTGTCTGAAACTTGGACATGGGCGCATCCCCGTTCCACTGACTTGGGTTTCCGCAGCGGCCCTTCCTGGCTGGCGCTGGGCAGTCACTCCCGCTTGTGGCGCAGCCGTGACGCCTCCAGCGACAGTTCCGTGACCTCCTCGATGAGGAGTTTGAACTTCTTGTAGGTCTCGACCTCTCTCGTGACGGCGGCAAGGTTTTCCGTGCGGACATACTCCGACCGGCTCTTGCCCCTGTGCGTGTAGCTGAGCTGGTGGAACGGCGTTTTCTTTTCCGCCGGGTTGCGGTACTGCACCGTCAGCGTCCCTGGGCGCATCGCGCCGAGCCTCGCCATCCCGGCGAGCAGGGCGCGGATCCTTTTCTCTTTTGTTTCGAGTTCCGTTGACATGGAGCCCCCTTTCGCGCTATATAGTAGCACTGTGATGCTACTAAGTCAACACGAAAATGGAGGACCGGTGAAAAAAGACGCGGAGACGGCGCGGGTCAGCCCGCTGGCGGGGACGGAAAGGGCGTTTTTCGAGGGCCGGAGGGAAGAGCTGAGAGCGGGGTACGAGGCGAGCGCCCAGGAGCTGGTTGACGCATGGGAGGCGTCGGCGGGCGCGGTGGCGGCGCTCGCGCGGAAGCGGTTCAGGGACGTCCGCTTCACCACGTTCTTCGGAACGGTCGTCCTGCGGTGCAGGGAAGGTGTCGGGGCGGACGGGCGCTGGACGTGCCCCGCCCTCGCGCACCTCGGGCTCCGGCCGAACCAGCGCTACTCGCCGGACATGGAGAGGCGCATGGCGGTGCTCGCCGCGGAGACTGGCAGCTACGAGAAGTCGTCCGGCGTCGCGGATGCGGCGGCATGGCTCTCCGCCAGCGACAGCGCGGTGCGCTCGGCCGTCATGCGCCTCGGCGCGGCGGCGGAGGCCGCCCCGCCGAAGGAGCCGTGCGCCCGGGCCGCCGGGCCCGAGGACACGCTCGTCATCATGGCGGACGGCTGGAACGCCCGGCACCGTGGGGCCAACTGGGGCCTGGACAAGGACAACCGCGAGCTGCCCGACCGGATCCACTGGCACGAGATCCGCTCGGCGGTCCTCTTCAGGCTCTCCGACTTGCTGGCCGTCAGCGGGAAGCGCAAGGCCCTCATGCGCAAGCACGTCGCGGCCGTTCCGGCGGACACGTCCCCCTACGACTTCGGCGCCCTCCTGCACAGGGAGGCCGTCCGGATGGGACTCCTGCGGGCGAAGGCCGTCTTCTTCGTCATGGACGGCGGCGTGTGGCTGTGGCGCATCTACGAGGACCGCTTCGAGAAATGCTCAGAGGCCATGCTGGACTTCTACCACCTCAGCCAGCACCTCCACGTCCTCGCCGCCGCGCTCCACGGCGCGGACGCGGCGAAGGCGCAGGCGTGGTGCGGCAAGCTCCTGCACGACCTCAAGCACAAATCGCCAAGGCGCCTGTTCAAGACGCTGGACGAACTGCTGGCGGACCCGCCGTCCTCCGACCCGGCGGTGCTGGAAGCCATCCGCGAGCAGAGCGCCTACTTCAGGAACCACGCCGGACACATGGACTACGCAGCCAACGCCGCGCTGGGCGTGCCCATCGGCAGCGGCTCCGTCGAGTCGCTCTGCTCACAGTTCCAGAACCGCCTTAAACGGACCGGCCAGTTTTGGACGAAGGCGGGCTTCGCCGCCCTCCTCCGCATCATCGTCCAGAACTGGAACGGCGAACTCGACTCCCTCTGGCTGGCTTCCGCCGCCTGACCCAAGTCAGCGGAACGGGGATGCGCCCAGTCCAAACACCACTCATACAGATTGCCGTGCATGTCGTAGAGCCCCCATGCGTTCGGTACTTTCTGTCCGACCGGATGCATCGTGCCCCCGCTGTTATTTGCCCACCACCCCAACACGTCCATTTGCGCGGAACTGCTTCCCGAAAGGCCGTCGTTGTAGTAGGTCCGGGTCCCGGCCCGGCAGGCGTATTCCCATTCCGCATCCGTCGGCAGGTCGAATCCATTAATCCCTGTCAGGTTTCGCAAGTACCCCAAGAAACTGTTGGTCGTCACGGTCGAACCGGTTCCAGGCCAATTGATCCCTTCGCTTACGGATCCGCGAAGATCATTGTATGCAACCGAGTACTTCGGCAAATCGGAGTTTGAGCCGGTTTTCTTGATTTTTTGCCATTGCGCTTCCGTCAACATGAAAACACTCATGTAGAAAGCGTTCGACACCGTCACATTCGGAGAGCCTTGTTGGTCTTCGCCCATAATAAAGGCCCCAGCCGGAATACGCCGCAGGACGAGTTTGCCGCCGGTCTTATATGTGGTTCCGTTGGTCACGCCGGTCCAGATGGCGGACGTGATGACGGTTGTCTCGTTCGATATCGGGTTCCGCACCCATGAGCCCCATTTGTTTGTGACCAGCTCCGCTTCGTACACATATTCGATCTGGCCGGCCTCGCCTACGGTTTTGTTCAGGTCAACGATCATGTAGAGGGGGGCTGGCGAGGGCTGAAGATCTACGCGGAAGCGCGTCAGGAATTCATTCGTGTAGGCGGTTTTTAAAGGGTCAAGAACAATCCGTTTCTGCCCGCGTGTCACATC
>JAKQQT010000042.1 GCA_029564025.1 Armatimonadota bacterium
CCGTCGGAGTCGCCGGTCGCGAAATCCAGGCCCGCGCTGTCGGCAGCGTTGATGGCGTCGCCGATCATCTCCAGCCACTTGAGATCCTTGACTGTTCCGCCGGTACCGTCCGTCCCGTAGTAGGACTCGTTCTGCGGCAACCGGACCCACTTGAAAACAACGGATTCGACCGTCAGTCTGGCATACGAGACTTCCTTGTAGTAGTCCTTGACCGAACCCACGGCGGAATCGGCTGAATAACCGACCTGGTTGAAGAGGTTGGTGTAGTCGTTCTGGGTCTTTCCGTACGAGCTGTTCACCGTTCCGCCGGAGACGTTCCAGTGGTTGGAGAAACAGGCGAGCAGAACGATGTTGCGGATGGTCTTGATACCCGCGGCCGAGATCAGCGGCTGCGGCGGCGGGGAACCGTCCGCGACAGCCGCCAGCGCGCCAAGCCCTTGCAACGGAACCTCTAGGTCGACCGGCGGCCATCCCCGCATCGTCTGCCATTGTTCGCGACGCGCCGGCTTCAACAGGGCCTCATCGGGCATGGCGTAAGGTATCAGTCCTAAAGTATTGGGATCGACCTCGCCGACAACGGCCTCCGGGGGCTCCGGAATGACTTCAAAAGCGGGCAGCCTATGAACCGGTTGCGCATATTTCCACAGTGAATCAGCTTCATCGTAAAGCACGGCAAAGCCATCCACCGTCTCGGTCCAGGAGAAGAATTCGTCGCCACGCAATTGCAGGTGAACCGGTTCCACCCCTTGCATAAGGACCAACCCGTCCGGACTGGCGGGAACGGCCCATGCGGCATTCATCCACAACGCCCCGGCCCCGATCATGAGCATAACCGCCCATCGATGCACGCCGACTGCTTTGAGCCGGCGTTTCCCGTCGCGAAAACTCAGACACCACTGTTCCTGACTTTTCATGACACGCCCCCTTCGCAAAGCTGGGTTTGGGCAGCCAACTAAAGCAAGAACCAACCTTTGGTATTATAACGAATATTTTACCACCGTCAAGTTTGCGTGGACTTACCCCAGTTTTTGGGTGTGTGTCAGGAAAGTGACATCGTTCCGGAGGTCATGCCGCAAAGACTGCCTCTCTGACAGTGGCCTCACGGTCGCGGCTCCCCGTCCAATAGTCGTCGTGGAGCCCGTCCGTGATGAGCGCCCTGACCCACAGGATGTCCAGAGCGCCGTCCGGTGACCATCTCTGTCCCGAGAGGTCGGTGCGCTGCTTGATGAGCGATTTGCACGCGCC
>JAKQQT010000063.1 GCA_029564025.1 Armatimonadota bacterium
GTTCCGCCGCTCCGACGCCGAGATCGAGCGCGAGGACGTGGACGCCATGTTCCGCCGCGCGGTGACGCCGGAGCAGGACGCCGAGTACATGCGGGCGGTCGAGGCCGGAGACATGGAGAAGGCGCAGAGGATGGTGGACGAGGCGGCGAAAAGGGCAGGGTACACGATCAAGGCGTATCACAACACCGACGCGGAAAAGATAACCACGTTTTGGCCCTTTGCTAGGGACTTGCTCAATAAAGAGAAAAGCCTTTCAGATGTTCAGCAATTTCTTGAGGAACACCGGAAAAGAGTCGCCAACAATGAGCGCATAGGGTACATGCTTTTCAGGGCAGGAACTTTCTTCACGCCTCACATTGACCAGTACGAAGGCTACGGGAAATTCAAATATTCGACGTACCTGAAAGTGAAAAACCCTGTCACGTTGACCAATGACGGGAAGCCAGCGACAGGCATTGACCCAAACAAATCCATCGACGCGCTTATCATCAAAAACAACGGAACCATCGACGAGATAGCCGTCATTGACCCTACCCAAATCAAGTCCGCCGACCCCGTGACCCGCGACGACGCGGGCCGGGTGATCCCGCTTTCCGAGCGGTTCAATGAGGACAGCGATGACATCCGCTTCAGGCGCGTCGGCATCCCGGTCAACGGCCCGCGCTACACCACCACCCACACCGAGGCCAAGCCCGGATCGCTGGTGGCCCGCTTCACGGAGCTTCACGACGCCTTCCGCACCAAGCAGCAGGACTACATGCTGCCAGTCGTGCGCCTCTACGAGCGCGTCCAGCGCAAGGCCAAGCTGCGGAACGTGCCGCGCGATCAGGACTTCATCCACAGGCAGCGTGTCCACGCCTCAGTCCTCGGCGCGAAGGCCAAGGATATAGACCGGCGGTTCGTGGACCCCATGACCGAGGAAGTCCAGAAGGCCGGCATGACCTTCGAGGAGCTTCACGAGTACGCGGCCGCCGTACACGCCCCGTTCTTTAACCGGATGATCGAGGCGCGGCGCAAGAACATGTCCATGCCGCCGTCCGAGATGGCCGCGCTCATGTTCGGCGAGGGGCTGGCTGACGGGATTGACGCTGAATACCTCGCGGAGATCATCGACAACGTGGAGGACGGCTGGGCGGGTCAGGGGCTGTCCGACGAGAACGCGGCGAAGATCGTCTCGGACTTCGAGGCAAAACGCGGGTTCGCCAACCTCAAGAACGCGCACGACCTCCTGATTTCCATGAACCGCAACGCGCTGGAGACGCGGGTGAACGCTGGGCTGATGAGCCGTGCGCAGGCGGACACCCTTCTCGCCCTCTCGCCCTTCTACGTCCCCCTGCACGTCGCCAAAGAGGAGGAGGACGGAGGCGTGTCCGGCGGCGGGCGCAACCTCGGCGGCAGGGAGTTCAAGCGGGCGGTCGGCCACTTCGGCAGAGAGAACGTCAACTCCGTGGCGCAGTCCATCATACAGGCGTATCAGGCCGAAGACCGCGCACTTGAGAACGAGGCCCGCCGCGCGCTGGCGGACTTCCTTGAGGCCAACCCGGACGATTCGCAGTATGTGATTACCAAACACGCCCCCAAAAAAGCCGTCACGGTGAAGGACAAGGACGGCACTCTCCGCGTCGTCAGCGTGCCGCGCCAGGACTGGGGCATGAAGAGGGAGCACCCTGTCGTCACCTTCAAGCGGGACGGCGCCCGGATGTTCATCGAGTTCAGGGGAGAGCGCAAGATGGCCGTCACGCACGCCGTCAAGGGCGACAACGTGATCCGCTCCGAGTTCCTGTCCTTCCTGAACAACCACGTCATGCGGTTCTTCAAGGTCACGCGCACCGCGCTAAACCCCGAGTTCTTCATACCGAACATTTCGGCGGACTTCGGGGACGCGATGGTCAACCTGACGGCTGACGGGCTTAACCGCGTCCGCGATGACGTGATAAAGCAGATGCCCCACGCATGGAAGATCATTTTCGAGTACAACCGGGGCCACGGCGCATTGGAAGGCAAACGCCGCAGCCGGGGCATGGCCGAGGCCGAGAGGTTCCTGAAAGAGGCCGTCGCCAACGGCATGATGTTCGACAGCAAGTTCTACAACGACACCGACGACGTGATGAAAGACCTTGAAAAGAGGCTTCAGAAGCGCGTCGGAGGAAAGACAAACCCGATGTCGTGGCTCTCCCCGCGCGAGGATCTCGACACGGCAGGGCTGCCTTGGATGCTCGCCCAGATCGACAGGCTCAACAGCGTCGGCGAGATGGGAACGCGGCTATCCATCTACATGTCCGCACGCAAGAACGGGCTGGGTGTGGAACAAGCCGTCGAGCTTGCCCGCAACGTCACTGTGGATTTCCACCGCAAGGGCGAGTGGACTCCAGTGACCAACACGCTCTACGCCTTCAGCAACGTCGGCATACAGGCCACCTACAGGATGGGCAAGGCCCTTCTGACCAGCAAGAGCGGGCACCGCGTGGCGGGCGGGCTGTTCGCAGCCGGCTTCCTGTCCGGTCTTATCGGCGCGCTTCTCAAAGGCGACGACGACGACGAGGAGAACGGGTACGGCAAGCTGGAGGAGTGGTGGAAGCAGGGCGGGCTTGTCCTCCCCAACCCATTCACCGGCAACTGGGTCAGGCTGCGCCTGCGCGGCATACCCGCCGCGATCATGTACGCAGGGATGCGCACAGCCGACACGCTGACAGGGTACGCCTCGCCGATGGAGGCGGCGGTGTCATCCACGGTCGGGTTCGTGGACTCCTCCTTCAACTTCCTCGGAACGTCCGGCTCAATCGCACAGCTTCTCATGCCGACGCTCGCCGACCCCTTCATCCAGTCCGCCGAGAACAAGGACGCCTTCGGCAACCGCATCGCCCCCGCGTCCTTCAACAAGAGCAAGCCGGACTCCGAGCAGTACCGGAAGGGAACGTCAAAAGGGTTCGTCAACATGTCACGGCTTCTCAACAGCATGTCCGGCGGCGACAGATTCACGGCGGGCGGCGTTGACGTGTCACCCGAGACCCTGCGGCACTGGACGGACTTCGTAGGCGGCGGATCGCTGAAATTCGTCACCCGGTCAATGTCAGCCGTGGAAAGCGCGTTGCGCGGCGAAGAGATGGAATCAAGCCAGATACCAATCGTCCGGTCGTTCGTCTTCTCACCTTCGGACGAGAACCGCCAGAACAGCAGGTACTACGAAGCCGTCAATGAGTTCGAGGATGCCAGGTACAGGCTCAAGGGCTACACCGACGCGCGAGACCGCGAAAGGAAGTCCGAGCTTATCGCGGCGCACCCCTACGTCAGATCCGGCACGGCAGACCGTCTTCTTTCCTACAGCAATCGCATCAAGAAACTGCGCAAGCTTGAAGAGCGGACGGAAGACGCGGCCCGCCGCAAGGAACTGGCGGCAAGGCGCCTTGAATTGCAGACCAAGTACATCAAGCTGATGCGCGGTGATTGACATTCCGGGCGGGATGAGTATACTATGAAATCGTGATTGTGGCGGCGGCGTGGAAAGCTGAAGCGTGACGCGGGCACTACCCTGCGGTTCTGCTTCTGGAGACACGCGACTCGTAATCCGGCCTTGGCGCAAAAGCGCGGCGTTGGCCGCCGGTAGTAAGCGCGGACCTGAAATCCGTGAAGCCTCAGTAGCGCGAGGCCCGCCACATCCTCCAGCAACTAAAATACAGCCCTTGACTTTTGTCCGGATTTTAGCCAACATTTACACCGTTTTGAGCTTTAAACGAGTGTTTTCAGCGGAAAAACGAGGCAAAAACATCCAATAAAACCGAGCCATAAATCACTACCGCGCAAGTGTTTACACACTAAAAAGGTTACGCCGCTCTATAGGGTTCGACTCCCTCCCCTGGCACCATCTTTTTTTTATCGTAGACAGTTGCATATAAGCGAGTTATGATGATTGTCGTTTAAAGGCGTGAAAGTGCTTTTGGCCGGGTTTTGGGCATAAAAGGCGGGTGCAAAATGGCAATCAAGTCGAAATCAGAGATCATGCGCGGCATCAGGAAGTCTTACCGCGCGGTCGGCGGCAAGGCTTACGAGACGTGGGAAATA
>JAKQQT010000732.1 GCA_029564025.1 Armatimonadota bacterium
GGAGAAAGTTGTCGGGTCTTTACCAGCCGCGCTGCTGGAGGCGTATCGCGGCTGGGTTACGGAGGCGGACAGAAAGCAGCGCTTGTCTTTGATTTTGGAAGGCGTGATGTTTGACTATCGTGGGGCCGTGGACGCAGACAACCACCCTGTCGGCGAACTTGAGGCGACGTCGGTTCCGGTTTCCTTGTTGCGAAACGTGCTGACGACGATTTGGTACACGTTGGGTGTGGAGCTGGGTTTGCCGACGGCTTCTATGCAGGAGTACCGATCGGGGTGGTATGATTCGAACGTGGTGCTTCGCTCGCTGTTTCTGGAGCTGCGCACGGGGCGCAATCGGTTCCGGAGCGGGTCGGGCTGGTCTCCGACTTACAGCGCCAGGAAGGTGTCCGATGCTGCTGCGGCGGTCTCGTCTGGGACGGAGCGCGATGTTCCGCCGATCAATTACAACCCTGTGCCGGAATGACGGTAAAGGAAGGTGTCGTGAAAGTTCATGTCGATAGGGTTTTAGGGAGCGATGCCGCGCGTGTCTCCGATTGTCAACAGGTAGACGAGCTTGAGAGTCTCAAGCGAGAGATAGGGCACGTGAACAAGGCACTTTTTTTGGGCAACGGTCAACCGCCTCTCGTGACGCAGATGGCGACCAACACTCAGGCGATCAGTGCACTGACGCGCCTGGCTTGGGTGACGCTGACTGCGGTGGTCGGTGAGGCCGTGCTGTTGGTTTTCAGGCTGTTTACGGGAAGCGTTTCTTTGGGAGAGCAAGAGCGCGTTCTGGCGGAATTGACGGCGGAAATTCAAGCGTTGAACCGGGCCGCTTCGGTCTGGGAATCTAAGAAAGGCGGGCAACAATGAACGGAGCAATATTCGGCGGTATCGTGCGGACCGCGCTGGCCGCGGCGGGCGGCTGGCTGGTGGGTGAGGGGTTGGCGTCCGAGAGCGACGCGGCGGGTCTGATAGAGTCGGGCACGGAGTTCGTATGCGGCTTTCTGGGGATCACGATTACGGCTATTTGGTCGTGGTGTGCGAAAAGGAGAGGGGGCGTGAAATGAACAGGGTGAAAAAAGCGAAACCGGCGCGGGCGGCGGCGACGGCAAAAAAGGCGAAGGCGGCGGTTCCGGCGAAACCCGCGAAGCGGGCCAAAGGCGTGGCCGGGTTCGCGGCGCTTCTTCTGCTGGTTCTGACGGCAGGGTGCGCGTTGACGGTCAACCGCACGCCGATCATGAGCGAGTCGGACGGGGAGACTGTGGTGGCGTACGCCACGGCGCTCAAGACGGGTTTCGGCAACAAGGAGGCGACAACGCTGGGCAACTACGCGCTGTCGGCGGACGGGGGGCTGTCGATTTCGAACCTGAGTAACCAGAACGACGCGAGCCTCGCCTTCGTGCGTGCTGTGGAGCTGGGTACGTCTTTGGGCGCGGCGTACATGGGGCGGTCCGTGGGCGGCGTTGCGGCCGGTGCCGTGGACGTTGCTCCGCCGGGCGGTTCCGGCGGCGCTGCTGCCGTCGTCCCGTCCGTTGCTCCCGGAGGTAGGCGACCAGCCATTAACACGGTTCTCGATGATCGGATCGCTGAGGCGAAGGCGTCCGGCAAGACGCTTGTGGTCGTGGCCGGGCACCCCTTGTGCAGTTATTGCACAAGGCTAGAGGCGGCTTTGGACACTTCCGGGATTGCTGCCAGGCCGGACATCGTTCTTGTTCGTGAAATGAATCC
>JAKQQT010000081.1 GCA_029564025.1 Armatimonadota bacterium
GAGGTTAGTTAAATGAAATACGGGCGAATGTTTGCAAGCGGCTACGTCGGCACAACGGCCTCAACAGCTGCGAAGGAATTGATGCACGTTCTTTGCAGCGCTAGCCACGTCATTGCCGTCCACGAGGTGGCTATCACGGGGCGCTCCACGTCTTCGGAGTTCATGACGGTCGGCATCGCCTTCGCCGCCACGACCAATGCCGTCGGCACGACCTGCGCGTTGACCCCGCTCGTCCAGGGGCAGACGACATGCTCGGGGAACGTCTACGGGGTTGCATCGAGCAACGCTACGGGCCTGACCTACGTCTACAAGGAAGCCGTGAATGTTCTCAACGGCTTCCACTGGATTCCGACCCCCGAGTGCAGGCCGATCATTAAACCCGGCGGCAGGCTCGTCGTCAGACGCGAGACAACCGTGGCGACGGACTTCGCCGTGGATGCCCATATCGTCTTCGAGGAGATCGGGTAAATGGCTGTTTACCGCATACCGTTCTGGCGCAGGCGTTTCGTAAAGAACGCCGCGTTCCTGCTTCCTCAGGGCGCAGCGCAGACCCTTGCTTCGGTAGCGGAAGCGTCGAACGCAAACGCGGGAGACAATGTCACCCTTATCACCGGCCACGTCATCGCGTCCGTTGCCGACGGCGCACAGGTCAACGCATCCGATGCCCTGTCTTTAACGCAGCGCCAGAACATTACCGTCACCGACGGAGCAAATGCCAACGTCGCGGATTCTCCGGCATACACGCAGGCGCACAACATCGCGCTTACTGATGGTATCCAAGTCAACGTAGCGGACGGCGTCACTGTTAGCGAAACTGTTCCGTCCATCAGCGTGACTGCTGCCGATTGCGTCCAGGCGGTTGCCAGCGGGGAGAATTACTATCTCACCGACGAAGATGGCAACATAATCACCGACGAGGACGGAAACCCGATCATTACTGAGGACAGTGACACGCTGATCCTCGTCGAGAATCTTCCCAATCTGAATCCTGCCGAGAGCCATGTCGTCAACGCGGGGGACGCAGTAACGGTCACTATCGGCCACGTTATTCCGGCCCCGGCTGATGGCGCACAGGTGAACGCGGCAGATGCGGTATCCGCAACCATAGGGCACAAGATAGCCACTGTCACCGACGGGATTCAGGCAAATGCCGCCGATGCCCCCGTGCTGCCCATCGGCCATGCCCTCGCCTCTGCGGCAGACGGAGTGCAAGTCAATACCCCTGATGCCGCTACGCTCAATATCGGGTACATCCTGCCCGTCTGGAACAGCGTCCAGGTAAACAACGGCGACGACACCATATCCTTTAGGCAGCACCACGTTATTACCGTTGCCGACGGCGCTAATGCCAATGCAGGGGATGGGGTCGCAATCTATGCTGACGGCGCTCTCCCGGTTTCCGACGGAGTGCAGGAAAACGTGGCAGACGGCCCGGCGCTCGTACAGCATCAGGTCATCACCGTATCGGAAGCCGTCAACGAAAACCGCGCCGACAATATCACTCTAGGCGTTGGGGCCGATGTTCCCGTTACGGCAGCGGACGGGGCACAGGTCAACGTCTCCGGGTCTATCAGTCTCATTCAGGGGCAGGTTATCACCGTTGATGACGGTGCCAATCTCTCCGTTGCCGATGCGATTGTCGTTATCATCGGGCACACCATTTCGGCGCAGGATTCTGGGCAGATTGTCGCCTCGGATGAGATCGCCCAACTCATTCAGCAGCACCACATCACCATCGGTGATGGCACGCAGGAACAGTACGCCGACGGGGTTGACTTCTCAACCAGGGTCACGCCCGAAGACACCTATAACGCGAATGCCGCCGACGGGATAACGCTTGAAGTACATACAAAGACACGCGGGAAGATTACGAAAACAAAGCCCGTGCGCAACAAATACCGGACCTATCGCCGCGCAGGCGACGTGTGGAGGTCGAGATAATGGCGCTTGTGCTGATTACAGAGGCAACCGGCCCTCTGTGACGCTTGACGAAATCAAGACGCACCTGCGGCTCTCCACG
>JAKQQT010000090.1 GCA_029564025.1 Armatimonadota bacterium
CGTGAACCTTTCCTTGGAACGGCCACGCCTCGCTGACGCTGACAAGCCCCGCGCGCACCGGGTTGTTCCGTATGTAACTCACCTTTTCCTCATAATGCTCGCGCGACCGCATCTGGGTGTCCCAGCAATCCTCCTGAAAGATGCACGCAAGCGCGGGTTCCCGCTTGCCGACAAGCCGCTTCCAAAATCCGGCCCAGCGGCGAACCGGCGGATAATCGATGACACCCGGCACGCAGAAGAAATGCAGATGGTCGGGCATAATCACGTAGCGTCCGGTCAGCCAGTGCGCGGCGGCGCGCCAGGCATCCACGAGCACCGCCTGCACTTCCGCTGTGGCGAGAATCTTCTGTCGCCCCGCCGTGCAGACCGTCACATGCAGCACCGTGGGCTGATTGTGACGCTGGACCGGCGGCGGATGCGCCAGATGGCGGTGAAGGGATTTATTCACAGGCGACCTCCGTGTTTCTGTCTGGAGCCCGCCGTCCCCGGCGGGCCGTTCCCTGCCTGCGGAGACCGTTGCCCGCGGAGACCGTTGCCCGCGGAGACCGCGGGCTCCAGGTTCCCGACCCGCCACGGGCGAACGTCGGATTGAAACGCATTCTGATCCGCAATCGGCGAACACCGGACCGGAACGTGGAGACCGCCGTCCCCGGCGGGCTGTTCCCTGCCCGCGGAGACCGCGGGCTCCAGATTCCAGACGCATCCTCCCATCGCCTAATCCTCCTTCCACACTGCCGTCGGACGCCCGCCGAAGGTCTCGCCCCAGCCTTTGGCACAGGGGCGGCGGTAGATTATGACATCCGGAGAATCCAGAAAAAGGGTTGACTCGACCTCACACGTTGGTCTGTCGCCCACAAAAATGATTGCCTTAAGGTTCCGGCAGCCGCTGAAAGCCTCACGCCCGATCGACTCGATCGAGGCAGGAATGTGAATCTCTTGGAGTTTTTCGCAACCGAAAAAGGTTTTCTTGCCCAGCTTTTGCAAGGTGGGCGGAAGACGAAGGTCTTTTAGTGCGGCACAGTCGGAAAAGGCATAGTCGCCAATGTTCGTCACACCAGAGGGCAGATTGACCGAGACGAGCGCGGAGCAGACTCTGAACGTTTCGTCTTCCACGGAAGTCACTCCGGCAGGGATTGTCACCGTTGTCAGGTTGGCGCAACCGGAGAAGGCATATTTGCCGAGTGTCCGCAAGGCGGGCGGAAGACGAAGGTCTTTTAGTGCGGCACAGTCGTAAAAGGCATAGTCGCCAATGTTCGTCACACCAGCGGGCAGATTGATCGAAACAAGGTTTGCACATCCAGCGAAAGAGGCATCATTCACGGATGTAATTGCGGCAGGAATTGTGACCGCAGTCAGGTTGGCGCAACCGGAGAAGGCATATTTGCCGAGTGTCCGCAAGGCAGGCGGAAGACGAAGGTCTTTCAATGTCGCGCAGCCGTAAAAACCATAGTCGCCGATGACAGTCAGGCTGGCGGAAAAATCGGCGGAGACAAGGGCGGAACAGAGAAAAAAAGCCCCATCTTCAATCACTAGCATGCTGTCGGGAAAAGACACACCAGACAACAACAGACTGCCACTGAATGCACATGTATCGATACGGCACACGCCGTCCGGGACGTCATATCTGCCCGACTTGCCGCTGGGATAGCGTACTAACTTTACGCGGTCTTTGCTGAATACAACTCCATCTGGACTTCCCCAATAGCACGGATTGTCCAGTGCGACACGGATTCGTTCTAGCCGCATACAATTATCAAAAGCCTGTCTGCCTAAATTCGTAACGGTACACGCGAGATCGACAGCCATTAGATTCGTGCAATTAGCTAAGGCGAATGGGTTGATCGTGAGAACAGGTTCAGAAACGACAACGTGCCGAATGTGGCCACGCGCCGCAAAAGGAACATTCCGCATGTTCATGGGACTACCATCAGGAACAGGGATAGGAACTCCGATTGTCAAAACGGGCAAGTCATCGAGCCTAGAAGGAACCGCCAGTGTCGTTTCTTCGCCTTTATAATCGATGATCGTCGCGCCATTCTTTTCACAAATATAAATATATTCTCCGCTTGAATGCGTCAACAAGCTTGTCATGTCTATGACATCTACGATTAACTCACCGTATACACCTTTGTTCATGTAATAATTAACTACTCCCCCTCCTCGAGTTTCATGATACCCCACGATGTTCTGACTCTCCACCTGCCCCTTCGCGAACATCGCACAACCGGAAGCGATCATCGCCGCCAGTACCTGTTGACCGAATCTGCCGTATTTATTTGTCATCATTTTAAGACTCACACTGTGGGTTTTTGTTCAAACATGCTGGAGACCGCCGTCCCGGCGGGTCGTTCCCTACCCGCGGGCATCGTTTCCCGCGGAGACCGCGGGCTCCAGCGCCCAGACATATCGTTTCACTGTTTATCCGCATCCCGCTCCTTCACCGGTCGCCCGCCGAAGCTCTCGCCCCAGCCCTTGGCCTCCGGATTGCGGTAGATGACGGCCTCCGGACAGTTGTGGAAGAGGGTTGTGTTACCAGCGCCGTCCGGGGCATCCCCTAAGAAGCGGACGGAGCGCAGTCCGCTTGCGTTCTGGAACGCCCAGGATTCGAGATGGCGGACACTGGCGGGCAGCGTGATGGTTTCGAGCTGACTGCATGACTCGAAAGCCTGCATGCCGATGCTTTCGACACCCTCCGCCAAAGTCACGCTACGCAGATTCGAGCACACGAAGAACGCGCAGCCGCCCAGCCGTTTGAGGCTTGAAGGCAGTTGCACCGAGTTCAGCCCTTTGCACAGCAGAAACGCGCCGCGCAGGATATTCGTGACGCCTTCCGGAACCTTGTATTCACCCGTTCGCGTGGCCGGCACAGCGACCAGTTCCGTCTTGTCCTTGTTGAAGATTACGCCTTCCGCGTCGCTCAGATAGGCCGGGTTGGCCGGATCGACCGTGACGGATTGGAGATGGCCGCAGCCGCCGAAGGGATTGCCGCCCAAGGTTGTGACCCCCGCCGGAACGAAAACCGTCTTCAGGCTGTGGCAGTACTCGAACGCCGCCTTTTTGATCGTCGTGACCGATGCCGGAATCGTCAGGGCTTCCAGTTTTCCGCAGGACTGGAAGGCGCGAACGCCGATCTCCTTCACCGAATCGGAGATCGTCAGGCGGACCATGTTGCCGCAGCCGTTGAAAGCCGTGTCGCCGATGGTGACCAGCGAAGCCGGCAGGTTGACCTCCTTGATGCCCCGGCAACCCGCGAACGCATTCTTGCCGATTTCAGTCACGGGGCAACCACCCAGCAGATTGGTCACGGCCAGCACGCCAACAAAGGTCTTGTCAAAATCGGTGACCGATGCCTGGCCCACCCCGTTGAGCGTGTAGACATAAAAACCGTTGGTTCCGACAGAAGGGGCCGCCTCAGCTTCCGCCTTCCGTAATGGCGTGATCAAAGGTGCGGGTGCCTGTTGGCCGATTTTATTCGACGCTGCCTCGGCTTCCCGTCTTGCCAATTCTTTTGCGTGGGCTTCTCTTGCAAGCCGCTTCAACTGTTGCCGCATAGCCTCTTCGGAGTTGGGGTCGCCTTTGATCTCAATCCGATCACCCTTTTTTGCAGTCTCCAGATCCCTTTCATAGATCCGCCGGTACTCTTCGAAAGTCGGCCCGCGCACCTCGCGCCATCCGGACAGGGTACCCGTCGTGCCGGACTCCGTCGTGTAGCGGTACGTTCCGTCCCTGATAGCCAGCGTGCGCAGCCAGGCGTTTGTTGTCCGCGCGGGCTGGTCCGGCAAGGGAGAAAACACGTGACGACGCTCCGTACGGACCGCGCCCGAGGCGTTCGTGACAACCTGCCCGACGACCAGCAGGTTGGTTCCGTGCGTTTCCAGCACCGGCCCTTCCAGCCAGACTGCCGTTCTGAAGCGCACTCTAATACCGGTATCCGTCCCCGAAATCCCCACCAACGCGTCCCCGTCCATCACGTACTTTCCGACGATATGCCGCTCGTAATAGTCCCGCGTGCCGGGCTCGGCCGGAGACGGTGGAGGCACTTGCGCCTCGCCCGCCGACTTTTCCGGCGCGACAACGCTCCGCCCGCCATCCCCCCTCACAACAGGCGCTGTTGAAGCAGGCGTAAAGAAATCTTTTAACAAGGGCTCGATATCCCCCAGCGTTGCCGAGCTTTGGGCAGAGAGCCTGCCCTGCCTCAAAGAAGCGGGAAGGTTATCCGCCAAGACACCGCAAGCCGTAAGAAGAAGAACAGCTTTCAGAATCGTCTTTTTAACGCGCATTATTTTCATGGTCTTGCTCCTTGTCCGATGTTTCCAAGCAACGTGCCGACAGCTTCGTCCAACCCTGATCCCGGATACCCGATCCAGGCAATCTTACCCTCGCGGTTGACAACAAAGGCACTGGGGATACCGCCGCGGCCGGCAGCCTTCATCCAAATCCCGGACATTGCGTCATCGCGGTCAAGCGCCACGCGGTAAGTCATGTTAGACCCCATCTGTTTCACGAACTCCGCGACGTCGCCTTCGACATTCTCGCCGCGCTGCCAGACATTCTGGCCGATCACCACCAGACCCTTGTCCTTGTACTTCTCCTGCAGCGCGTTCACATGCGGGATCACCGTGCGGCACGGCCCGCACCACGTGGCCCAGAACTCGACCACATAGACCTTGCCCTTCTCGAACGCCGCCACCGGCTCGCCCTGCACGTACTTCCCCTGCGCCAGCGGCGGCGCCGGGTCGCCAACCTTGAGCGTTGCGGAAGGCCGGACAGGAGCAGGTGGACGCGGGACAGGGGCAGATGGCGCGGCAACAGACGTTGCTGTGGCATTGTGGTCATTCACGAGACGGTGAAACTCTTCCAGAGTCAGATCCGCTGCCAATAGTTTACTGAACAGATCGGGAGACATATCGGGGATTTTGGGCGAGTTGCCGCTCCCAAAATAGATATCCCTGCGATACCGGTCCTCGGAAAAGATATAGAACCGCTTTGCGTCTGGCATGTGCTGCCGGCAAAGTTCCAACGCCCTTTGAACGGTCTTGATCCCGACATCGGCACCGATCAAAGTCGCCCGTGCGGACGCACCGCAGTCGTGCGAATCTACACGCTTTGCCCCATCCTTGGAAAAGGCATCCCTTAGCCTTGCCGCATTCGGCAGGCTCATGTTCGCCGATATTTGAATGCCGTCATAAAGCGGGTTGGGCTTTACATCGGCATACTTGTCTCTGAACTCATAGTCCACATCGACATACATTTCCTTCACAACCATTTCTTTATCATAAGGTCGATTTCCTGCGGCACTATCACGCTTGTAAAATACGATTTGAAGTTGGTCAATTCTTGTATCGTTAGTGATACTCCACAAGAGAGTCTCCCAGCCCTTGCCGCGTCGAATACCATAAGCACTTCTTTCGCCATCCACACGTACCCGTTTACCCTCGAATACTGGCCTCACCGAAACGACGTATTCGCCATCCCTGTCGACCTCGTACATGATCGCGCAAGTGAGCCTGTCGCCATGTCCTAGAATGCCTGGCGAAGACGGGTTGCAGATCAGCTTCGACACCTCAAGTATTCCCGGCTCGTGCCCTCCACCGCTAAGCTGAACGCGGTTTGCTGTATCCCCAGAACGTGGGGTCATGAAGGGGTCGCATTCTTCAGTTCCATGCCATTCCTTTGTCGGGCGACCACCAAATGTCTTACCCCATCCTCTGGTACCTGTGCGGTAGTAGATGGTTGAGAAAATGGAACGAAACCCGAAGGCATTATTCCCAATTTCGGGCGCATCTCCTTCAAAACTGAGTATCTTTGGACAATCACTGTTAGCCGAAAAGGCGGAGTCACCAATTTTAACAACACTGGCAGGAATCTTTACATGCGTCAGGGTGTCACAACCCCAAAATGCACCTCTTCCGATTTGCGTGACGCTGTCGGGAATCGTCACACCTGATAGCTCCGAACATCCGCTGAAGGCGTCGTCACCGATGCTAGTGACACCGACAGGGATGTCG
Organism: Armatimonadota bacterium; assembly: GCA_029564025.1. Taxonomy (GTDB): domain Bacteria; phylum Armatimonadota; class DTGP01; order JAKQQT01; family JAKQQT01; genus JAKQQT01. The sequence continues at coordinate 6,009 of JAKQQT010000090.1, forward strand.
TAATGCCCTTTTCTGCCTGTAGGATAGCGAAGCATGCTTGTCGCTGACTTGTTAAACAGAACACCATCGACACTGCTGAAGGTGCTGCTTTCGGTATGAACCATTATGTTGGTTAGAGCGGAACATCCTGACCACGAGCTTGCGCCAACCCTGGTGACGGACGTGGGGATTTCCATGCTTGTCAAGCCTATACAGTTATTAAATGCCGCCTGATCGATGCTCGTGGTGCCTGATGGGATGCTGTAATGCCCCTTTCTTCCTTTTGGATAAAGGATTAGGCGCGTGGCCGTTTTGTCGAAAAGAACGCCATCAACGCTGGTGAAAGCACTACTACCGACTTCAACCAAGATGTTTGTCAGGCCAAAGCATTTGTTGAATGCAGTTCCGCTGATTCTGTTGACACTGGCGGGGATCACCACGTTCTGTATGCCAAAACAGAAACTCAACGCCCAATCTCGAATTGTGGTGACGCTGGAAGAGATTGTAAGATTCGTCAGTCCCGAGCAGCAAGAGAATCCAAACGAGTCAATGCTCGTGACACCACTGGGGATGCTGTAGCTACCAGCTCGTCCCGGCGGGCATCGGATCAGTGTTGTCCGGGCGTGGTCAAAGAGAACGCCATCAATGCTGGCATACGCGATGTTCCCAGCCTCGACGGTGCTGTTTGTCAGCGCACTGCACATGGCAAACACACTCGCGTCCTCCCTGTGAGTACCATCGGGCGTCCGGTCAATAGTCCAATAGAAACCTTTTTCCTTGTCGCCTACATGTGTTACGCTTGCTGGAATCGTTATGCTGTTGAAGTGCGTTAAGTTCCAGAAGGCCGACTTCTTGAAGCATGTCACCGGCAGACCATTGATTTCGTTTGGAACAACCACATCCCCGCCCGGTCCTTTGTATTTGGTGATGGTGATTGTGTTGTTGTTCGTCTCGAACGAAAAATGATCTTGAGGCGCAACGGTTGCAGGTGCTTTCGTCTGGGATGTCCTGTCGGCATGGGCGGTCGTAGGCGGCATAACGTCAGGTTGAGTCACAACCGGTTGCGGCGGCGTGTCCGATTCCTCCCACACCTTGACCGGCCGCCCGCCGAACGTCTCGCCCCAGCCCTTGGCATCGGGGCGGCGGTAGACAGTGACTTTCGCGCAACCCTGGAAGACGGATCGATCCGCCGTCCCCGGCGGCGCGTCGCCCTTGAAAAGGATTGTCTTCAAGCTTGAACAGCCCCAGAATGCCCTGCAGCCGATTTCTTCAAGCCGCTCCGGCAGCGTGATCTCAGTCAGGCCGCACTCCTCAAATGCATGGCTCCCAATCTCCGTCGTCCGTTGCGGCACGGTGTATTCGCCCTGTTTACCCATCGGAAAACGCACCAGCCGCGTCTTCTCCATGTTGAACAATACACCGTCGGCGCTGCTGCTGTAGACCGGATTCATCACGTCCACGAGGATCGACGTCAGCGCGGGACAACCGTGGAACGCATGGTCGTGGATGGAGGTGACCGTTGCCGGGATCGTCACCTCGGTCATGCCGTGGCAGCCGTCGAAAGCGCCGGCTTGTATGGCAACGACCGGCAGACCGTCAATCCGCTCGGGGATCGCGACCTTTGCGTCCGTTCCCGTATACTTGACGATCCGCACCGTGTCGTTGGTGGTCAGGACGGCAAAAGGCGCGTCAGACACTGGAGTGGTGGGCGTATCGGAAACCACCGTCGGTTTACGGCGTACGGGGATGGCGCCAACCGCCGGAAGCCGCGTCTCCCGTTCCAGCGAGACGATCGGTTCCAGCGGTACGGGCCGACTCTCTCGCTCATAAATCGCTTTATACTCTTCAAAGGTCGGTTGCCTGACCTCGCGGTAGACCTGAAGACTCTTGATTCCCCCGTCAGCCGTCTGACAACTGACGGAACCGTCCGGTACCGCCAGAACTCGGATATCGGTACCCACCTCAGAAACAGGGGTTTCTGGGAGAAGATCCGCCACACAGCTAGGCCGATGGAAAACGGCCCCTGAAGCATTCGTCTCTGCCTGCCCGATGACCACCCGGTTCGTCCCCAACGACTGAATCGCGTGTCCTTCGATCCACTTCGCATGATTACGGACACCACCTAGACGGGTGAGCCCCGGGGGAAGCGGCCGGCCCGTCGTCATTCCCAAGCGCGTCAAACCCGGTGGCAGCGTCCGGCTGATTGCGCTTGATACCGGTTCCGTTGTGGTGATCGGCACCAGACAGTCCCCGTCCAGCGCACACCGTCCTACGATCCGCAGCTCATAGAACGCCTTTGTGCCGGGCTTGGGCACCACGGCTGTTTCATTGTCCTGCGCCGCCGGTTTCTCGACAGCCGGGGCCAAACCCGCCATGACGGAGAGCATGCCCAGCCATACTATTCGTTTCATTTTACTATTCATCCTTTGACCCTTTCTATACATCCATGATCTGGAGACCGCCGTTCCCTACCCGCGGGCATCGTTTCCCGCGGAGACCGCGGGCTCCAGCGCCGCGACCCGCAACGGGCGAACGCCGCAACGTATTCTGATCCGCGATCGTCGAACGCCGGGCCGCAACGTGGGGACCGCCGTCCCCGGCGGGCTGTTCCCGTTTCCCGCGGAGACCGCGGGCTCCAGCGCCGCGACCCGCAACGGGCGAACACCGGACCGGAACGTGGGGACCGCCGTCCCCGGCGGGCCGTTCCCTGCCCGCGGAGACCGCGGGCTCCAGGTTCCTGATCGCCAAACTTTCACCAATGGGGAACATCGTGAACCTTTCCTTGGAACGGCCACGCCTCGCTGACGCTGACAAGCCCCGCGCGCACCGGGTTGTTCCGTATGTAACTCACCTTTTCCTCATAATGC
>JAKQQT010000099.1 GCA_029564025.1 Armatimonadota bacterium
GCTTCGATGCGACCGATGCGGCTTTCAACTGCGAGCCCCACGCGCTGGATTATCCCATCGACAACCTCGAGCGGATGGAAGCCGACGCGCTGGAAGACTCGCTCCGCGAGGGTGCCGTGGCCGTGGCCGAAGTCGCCGCGCTGGCCCATGAAAAGAAGGTCATCGACATGGCCCTCGCCGCCGCCGGCGATGGCACGGGCAAGACCTGGAACTCTTCAGCCGATCCGGTGGATGACATCGATACTGCCATCCTCTCCGTTCTGAAGGCTGCCAAGTACGGCAGTCTCATGGGCGTGGGCGTCTTGTTCGGCGCGACCGCCTGGAAGATTTTCAAGAACGCGGCCGGCGTCCGAAACCGGTTCGTCGTCGGTGGAAAGTCGCTGGCCGTCCCCAACGAGGACATTGCCGGCCAACTGTTCCTGGCGCGTCCGGACGTCAAGACCAGCTTCATGGTCTACGATACCGCGCCGGAAGGGAAGGCCGAGTCCATTTCCTTTGTCCTGGACTCGACGGTTCTGGTGTTCGCCCGCAAGGCGAACCCTACGCGCCGCGATCCCTCGTTCATGAAGACTTTCCGCTTGATGAACAAGTGGATGGTCCCCGGCTCCTACGTCCGCGAGGACGGCCGCGCCGAAGTGGCCAAGTTCGATTGGTCGGAAGACGTCCGCGTGACGAACAGCGCGGCCGTGGTGCGGCTGAACATCAGCTAAACCCCGAGCATTCCCCATCCGGGGCGGTCGGCAATGCCGCCGCCCCTATTTTTTTTGACGGAGGCCGAGCCATGGAATGGGTAGAAATCACAGTCGAGGGAGTGATCGCTCGGATGCCGACCGACGTCAAAGCCAAATACGACGCATGGCTCGTTTCCTACCCCGACAAGGCCAACCGCTTGGCCGAGATAACGGCCAACACGATCCGGGAGTTCCGGGACAACATAAAATCCGTCCCCAAGAACTACTGGCATGAGGACGAAACCTATCTGCCACAGTCGGCCGTCCGTCATTTGGACACGATCATCGTATTCTCCCTCGCAATGGAAATGGGCCTTCCCATCGACACGGCCGGCATCGGCGCCCGCTACGCGGCCGACATCTTCCTCCGTCAAATCCTCATGGGCCGCTACAGGACCACGACCGAAGAAGGCGGGGAGGGGACCCCCCGCTATAACGCCCCGCCCCGCGACACCGCGGGCCGCGCCCTGCCGGCGTTTCTCGCCGTCATGCTGGCCTTTGTCCAGTTCGCAGCGGGGGGGTGGATTCGGCCGGACGGCGCCCCTACTTACGATACGGAGATTGCCACCACATTCATACCGACATCGTACAGCATCACGACCGCTACGCTGTTCGGGCATCTGTCGGGAATCAACTCAACACTTGAGACATTTGCTACGAAATCATTTGTCACAAACGTTATCGCGGCAGGGGTCACCATAGCCGAAATAGATCCAGCATTCACCTATTGGCTCAGCCGTGATTCTACTCGTATCGGACATTCTCTACTCGGAGCCAACGCATTGTCAGTTGGAGCAGAAGGCTCTATTGCTATGGGAGATTCCGCTTCTGCTTCATCTTTTGGAATCGCAGTCGGTCAACACAACTCGGCGGGCATGGGAGCCGCAGCTTTCGGAGAACATTCGTCGGCTGGTGAAATGGGCTTTGCCTACGGAGAACGCGTCACCTCGGGAGTTTACGGGTTTGCAGGTGGACTAGATGCAACAGGAGGACCCGGATCATTTATCTTTTCAGATTCTAGTGGTGGAATATTCGATCGTTCTTTATATTCTAACTGGTTTAGCGTCCGCGCATCCGGTGGCACATACTTTGAAACGCCGGACTTTGAAGTATCCGGCTCCCTCACCCTCGGCGGCGAAACCCGCACCAACTGGCCCCAGGGCACGATCCTCGGCGCGACGGTCAACGAGCCGCATACCGTCGCCACGAACGACGGCATCCTGGCCTTCACCGTGACCGCCGACGGTTCCGGCTTCCCGCT
>JAKQQT010000125.1 GCA_029564025.1 Armatimonadota bacterium
TCCGACGTGCTCTCATCCGATGACAGGGAGCAGGTAAATGCGGCGTTCTTCAGATGGAAGCACAACTACGGCAATGCCACCGTCTACCGCACCGACGAACTGGAAAACTCCGGCGAGTACGCCGAAGTGCAGTTGGTGACGCAGCGCATCGAAAACGCCCAGAAGACCGCTCGGGACAACATTGCCAAGGGAGTGTATCTTGCCGGTGCGGACGGAGCGACCGGGCTCACCGGGCTTTTGTCCATGTGCTCGACGTCCTTGACCACCTCTTACGGCGGGATCGTCCCGAACGACCTGGTGGCCGCCGACGGCAGCAAGCCTTGGGTCGGCAACGTGACGACCACGAGTGAAGTCGTTTCCCTGGACGTCATCAGAACGTTGGCATCGACGGCCAAGATTTACGACGGACCGGACGGCAAGCCCAATTACGGGTTCACGACCGAAACGTTGTACAACAAGATCATGTCCCTTCTTCAGGCGCAGCAGCGCTATGTCAAAGAAGGGGATGCGGTCAAGGCCGGGTTTCTTGCCATGGAATTCGAGGGCAAGAAAATCGCCGCCGACGATTACTGTCCGAGCGGGGATCTGTTCCTCATCAATTCGAATGCGTGCGGGTTCGGGATCCATTCCAAGGGGTACTTTGCGCGTACCGAATGGCGGGATCTCGACGGTCCTGCGGGCAAGACCATGAAAATCTTTTGGGACGGCAATTTGATCTGCTCGAACCGCAAGGCTCACGCTCTGCACACGAGCCTGACCACTTCGTAGCCTGCCGTTTCAATGGCGCAAACCGCAAACGATGCCCGGCTCCCATAAAACGGATGCCGGGCATTTCATTTCAAGGAGATGGATTATGTCCGCCAATCAGAAGATGACCGCCTTTTCCCAGGGGATTCACGAGCAGTCCTCGACGCAAAAGGAAAAATTGGGAACCCTGCGCGTTCTGGCAGACGGGCGCAAGTTCCGTTACGCCAAGGCCGGAGGCACCGCGCTTGCAATCGGCATTCCGACACAGAGCGCTGCCGCCGAGGCCAATCACATCAACAAGCAATGCGCCGCCGCGGCCATCGGCTCGACGGTTGTGTTCGTGACCGTCGGCGCGACCGCCGTCACCGAAGACCAGTACAAGGACGGCTGGTTGATGGTCAATGACGGGACCGGCCAATACTGCATGTATCCCGTTCTGGGCAATTCCGCGTGCGCCGGCAGCGGTACGACCACGGTGGTCCTGGCCGAACCGATTCGCGTTGCTCTCGTCGGATCGGGCACCAGCGAAGTGTCGCTCATTCCCAATGCGTTCTACGGAGTCGTGGTCGGTGCCGCGAACGGTCATTTCGCCGGAGTGCCGCCCATCGACGTGACGGCGAACTATTACTACTGGTCGCAGACCGGAGGAATGTGCTGCGCGCTCAATACGAACGCCGTTGCCGTCGGGTCCGAGGTTGCGCTTGGCGCCGGGAAGTTCGTGCTGGCCACCGCGTACACGACCGAAGTGTGCGGCACGGTGGTCGCCACCGCCGGTGTGACCGATGAGGGCAAGCCGATCTGGCTGAAAAAGGATTAACCTTTACCTTCAAGGGCGGGAAAACGGATCATGGCAACGAAACGGGAGCTGGTCGAAGAGATTCAGGACATCGTGCAGGACGCGTCCTATACGGTCCTGAGAATCGTGCGGTACTTGAACCGCGCATTGCGTGAAATCGCGGGTGCCGTGCCGGTCCCGCTTCCCGCCCTTGAAGCGCAGTGGACGGTTGCAACATCGATTGCGGCGTCCTACGTCGCGTTGCCGGTGAGCGCGACGATGCCTGCGGTTGTGCAAGGCTATCACCGGGACCTCTATTTTTGTTATTCGGCGGCGCAAAACGATGAAGTGCGGATCTATCCGTCGCTGGAGTACCTTGCCGCCGAAGACCCGAGCATGGCGCTTGCAGGGATTATCACGGCGGTTGCCGTTGCCGGGGCGAATCTTTGGTACGTCAGAAGACCCGGAGTATCGGATACGCTCACCTTGAGGTATTTCACCGATCCGACGGCGCTGGTCAACGATTCGGATATTCCGACGTGCCTTCCTCTTCATTTGCACGAAAAGCTCTTGGTCAACATGGTATGCGGGTATATATTCGATCGAATCGAGGATGGTATCGAAGGCGAGAAGACGAACACGAACCATCACAAAGCCGAATTCTCCGACGCATTCTCTCAGCTCATCTATTGGATAGGCCCGCCTCATACCAGACCGACGCCGATAAACGACGTGCTGTCCGGCACCTTGAGCGACTGGAGAGGACACCCG
>JAKQQT010000181.1 GCA_029564025.1 Armatimonadota bacterium
CGGCGAAAAGGCCGCCCAGTACGCGATCTGGCACAACCTGGACGGCTCGGTGGTCATCCGCCGCATTGGCGATTACGCGGTCGAATACGGTCTTGCAAAGTTGACGGACGTGGCACGCGAATCCACCTGCATGCCCGACGAATTCATCAACGAACAGGGCAACGGCGTGACCGACGCTTTCATCCGTTACGCCCGGCCGCTTATCGGCGACCTGCCCATCATGGAACGGATCGCAGCCCCCAGCGTGCGGCCAATACTCAAGAAGTAGTTCTACTGCTCTGAAGACGCATGGCAGACACTTGGGACGGACCCAACGGTTTGCGCCGCAAACCCGGTCCGTCCCGAGTCTTTTCGCAACCAGCATCATCAGCGGGCGCCACGCCTTCGGGTAAATGGTGGAAATGGCCCCAAGGCCCCGCCACGGCCGTTAGCCGCAACCAATGAGATTCCAAGGTTGTGCGGCCGGGAAAGAGGACCGCCGCGCTGAAAATTCGATGGCGCGCGGCCGTCTCATGAGGCGGGGGACCATATCTTGCGCACTCCCGCATCTTTGGGGTCTAATGGGCGCTTCTAATGATGACGAAGGAATGAGGGGAGACACGGCGTGAAAACAAAGCTCAGAAACGGCGATACCCTTGTGTTTATTGGCGACAGCATCACGGACTGTGGGCGCAGGGCGGAATTCAGTCCCTTGGGAAACGGGTATGTGAAGCTGTTTGCCGACATGATGGCCGTGCGGGAACCGGCCAAGGCGTTGACTATCATCAACAAAGGCATCAGCGGCGACACCGTCACCGGGCTGCGCGACCGGTGGAGCGACGATGTGCTCCGGCACAAACCGGACTGGCTCTCGGTCAAAATCGGCATCAACGACCTTCACCGGACGCTCGCCGGTGACGGCCCGATTCCGCCTGCCGATTACCAGGCGGCGTACGAGACCATTCTGGGCCGCACCGTCAAGCACCTGCCCAGGTGTCAACTGCTGCTGATAACGCCTTTCTACATCAGCATCGAGAACGACAGCCGCTCTTTCCGAAGACAAGTGCTCGAACTCCTGCCCCACTACGTGCGTGTGGTGCAGCATCTGAGCCGCAAATACGGTACCCGGCTTATCAAGACGCAGGACATGTTCCAGAAACTGTTGAAATACCGTGAATCCGACGTATTCTGCCCTGAGCCGGTGCACCCGAATCTCACGGGGCATCTGGCCATTGCCGAGGCCGTCTATGAAGCCCTGAGCGCGTGAGCGGCTTCGGCGAATGATTCCAGGTGGATGCGGCCCGGGCCGGTGTCAAACCACAGTGATAATGTCCTCTTGCGTCCCCATTAGAAATGTCCTCTGATTCAGCCTTCCATCAGGAGGGCGTAATGTCAGGACATTTGAGGATGAGCAAGAAGGAACGGAATCGGAAGTCGGTGTTCGAAG
>JAKQQT010000228.1 GCA_029564025.1 Armatimonadota bacterium
TAGTTTCGCCGCCACTGCTGGTCTCGGATTTCAGCGTGACAGTGCCTTTCGACGCGGCATCGGTAATCCACACGCACGGGCCGATGGTCTCAAAGCCGTACTGCACGTGCGTGCCCGGAGACGTCTGAAGACTGATCTCAAACGGCCCCGGTTCCAGATCCCAGGTGGCTGATGTCCAGGTGGAGTAATCGGCCGAGAATTCCTTGATGAACGCCTGCGCCGTGTAAGGCTGAACCAGCGTATTGCTCAGGATTTCACCTTTGAAGATGACGTATTCGCCCGGTAGTGAAGCGTCTTCCACGTAGAAGTTGGCGTCCATCGTCTTGTTTCCGGTGGAACCGGGTCCTCCCGACGGAGTGTACCAGTAGGAAGACGGATCGTTGATCGAGTTCGGCGCCAGGTTGAGCTTGTCCCCCGAGAACCACGCGCGCAAATCCGCCGTTCCCCAGGGGCTTCCCCAGAGATAGGCGCCGCCGTTTTCCGGTAACTCGAAAACGTTCATATAGCCGATCCACGGTTTGCCGGGATCGACTGTCACGGTCACATCCGCGTCCGCCCGAACGGCCAAACCGAACAGGACACAAGCGCAGATTATCATCAGTCGTTTCATCTATACCTCCCATTTGCGCCGCCGTCTTGCGGCGGATAGTGTTCCGGAGTGCTTTGGGCTCCGAAGTCAGTCACCGCGTAGTAGTCCGCGGATCGCTTTTCCTCACATCAACCATCAACCGCGCGATGCGGCCGTCACGAACGAACAGAGATGCGCTGTCTTCCGGGCTTAACGCGTTGCCCTCAACGCGCGCGGCACTGCCATCAGCATACTTTACGTCGATACCGGCCGTCTCCGCCAATCTGTAACAAACAGGCGTCTGGCAGTAGGTGAATCCAAGGCTGTCAGCCGGCATGTCCCACGCTTCGTCCGCACCCTGAATGCTTCGGTATTCAAATCGGTGCGGCGCCGTGTGAAACTCCTCCACGCTTAACTGTCGCGGTGAGAAGCGCAGTCTGCCGTGCTTGAGCTCGATTCCCAGTTCTCCCCACCGCGACAGAATCTCCTCCTTCACCTGGCCCGTCATTCCGGGTTGCTGTGCGCCCCGGTGGGCCGGCGAGTGGGAGTAGGGATCGGTCGGGAAGGCTCCGTATTCAGCAGGCGTCTTCCGGTACCCAAGTCCGGCCCGGATATCCTCGTATGCATGCAATAATCCTTCCAGAACGTCCGCATCAGCGCCTTCGGCAACAGCCCGGCTTCGGCATTCACCCACGGCAAGCATCAACTTCGCGATCATGTGCCAGTAAATCGAGCCAAGTCCCTCGAACATGAAGAACGTTCCGCTCCGGCCAGTGAATTCGCTGTGCCGGAACACCTCCTCCCACAGATCCAGCACGGCCTGCCGGTCGGCGGCCGGAAAACCTGCTAAACGCGCGGCCAGATCCGAGGCGTTGGTCAGATCGGCGTGGAAGTGCCATCGGCCGTGAACATCAGGAACCACGACGGTACGGTCTCCACCCGCCACCCGGTCGGCCAGATACGGTGCTATTTCTGCCGCGTTATCGGGCAATGTGTTGCGCTCGCGGAAAGGTAACAGATCGCGGTCGGGATACAGCAGGTAACTTTTTCGCTTATCGCAGTACAGATTGCTTGCCCGCAACGTTTTCAGGGCGTCCAGCGCTTCTGGCGGGCTCAACAAGCCGGAACTCAATGCGGCAACCTGACCTTCGAGCATCAGGTAAAGGTGCCTGACCGCGGCGCGTTTGCCGTCGACGTGCAGGACGTTGTAGCTGTGAAACAAACCGTCGGGCCGGCGGTTAGACTGAATTGTTCTTTCCACCACCGTGAGCGCCGCGTCAACCAGCGCGTTCAACGCGGAGATGGATACGTCCTTCTTGCCATTTAACCCGTTCCGGTATATTTCGGTGCGATAGGCTTCCCCGGCCCGGCCGAGCGCTTCAAGCGTTTTGAAGCGTTCCGCATCATCGGTACCGGTACTTCCGGCCAGAATCGCAGTCAGCCGCTCCGCGAACACAGCCACCGGGGTGGACAGGCTGACCGGTTTGTCTCCCGCCTCGTCCAAAATTGTCTGCAGGAAGACAATATAGCGCCGCAGATACTGCACCGTAACCACGGACAATCCCCAACCCGCCAGCGCGTTGTTCGCGTCGTTCCATTCCGGGCGCTGTGTATTCAACCAGATGCCTCCGTCCGGAACCAGGTTGGAAAGTTTCGCCAGCAGGGGAACCAGCAGTTTTTCGGCAAGCGACACCAGCACGGTCTTCCCGTCGGCGTCGGCCAGCAGTTTGCCGTCGGCGCCAAGTTCGGCGCCACGAGTCACCAGATGCTGATGCAACTCCTCATTGAAACGGATGGTGCGGCGGGGATTGGCCAGCATGGCGTCGAATCCGGCAATCTCGTACGGAATCCGCGCGCAGCAGTACGTCTCGTCTCTCAAACTCCCTGACAGACGCGAAGGGAAGAACCGTTCCGCGCTTTCCAGAAGTCTCAGCAGGTAGATAATCTGGTGGTCTCCCCAGTAACCGGCGTTGCTCCACGGATCGCGGGGATTCATTACCTCCCAGTCAATCCCCTCCCGCGTGATGCGGTACGGGTTGTAGCCGTCCGCCGTGCTGGCGTTCAGGAACACCGCGATCATCGATTCCAGCGCGTCCGGGTAGCTCTGCCCCAGCGCCTCCCAGTTCTGGAAGATGTCGCGCCAGTTGCCCTCATACCCGAATACCGGCCGGCCGGCTGTATCTTCCGTGTGGATGGAGAACCAGTTCCAGGGCCGGCTTGGATCTCCGTGCCGACGGCTGAACGTGAGCGGCAGATACTCGCGGACCAGACGATTCAGGTTCGGATCACCGGTGCCGACCGCCGATTGCCGAAGTTCCCGGAGGCTCACACCCTCGCTCAGGGTATCCAGCCACCCGGCGTGCTTCTCAACGATATCTGTGTTGCGGGCCTGAAGATAAGCCCGTAAATCGGACTTCATCAGTCCGGCCGTTTCCGCGAATGTCCCGCCGCGCAGGCAGTTGAACAGCACGTTGGCAAAATGGTGGGCGCAGGCGGACCGGTCGGTCGTATCCTGCAATCCGTCGGCTCCGGCAATCAGGGCGCGCACGTCCTCGCGGCTTTGCGCCAGTTCATCATTTACAGACTGGAGAAGCCGTTGCGGTTCACGCAGATCCTGTTCCAGTACGGCCAGGGCGGGATGATCGAGCCCCTTGTCGGCGGCGCTGATCCACCGGTGTTCGGCTCCCGCATCGAGCGAAACGGAATCGCAAGCCAGGAACGCGCCGGTCTCGCCGCGTATCTCGATTTCGTCGGTCACTTCCGCGCCGCGCCGGAAAGCTTCCACCTGGCGCTCGCACAGCAGGAATCGGGGATTTGCATGACCCAGCGACCACGCCGAGGTGACCCGCAGGGATTCGCACGGTTCCGTGTGGTCGCTGATACCCGCGTTGAGCGTGAAAAGCCCCAATGGAAGCCCGGCGACACGCTCGTGCCGCATATAGCCCTCCGCGAGATAGCTGAGTTGTTCGAACATCCCCTTGGAAACGCCCGGCACGATGAACCGCCGCCATCCGTCCAGGTAACGTACTTCCACCGGTTCGGAGGAATCGTTTGTCAAAACGCAACCCCGGATCAGCCCGTACCGTGCGCCGGCCGCCAGGCTCCAGCGAAACGTCAGGCCAAGGTCCTCATTCACTTCCTCGAAGACAACGCTTGTTCCATACTCGTGCTTGAAAAGGTTGCGGCGAAGGCGGTACACCCGCCCGCTCTCCTGCCACGGTTCCCAGAGGCGCCACTTGCCGCCGCGCCGGACGAGGAAAACCGACATTGCCCCCTGGCTGTTCGGATCGCGCAGGATCTTGTCGGCGGTCTGGTACGGAAAGATTGCACCTTCGGGACTCACGCGGCCCGCGGTGAACGCGCCGTTGCTTCCCACGAACAACCAGACATCTCCCCGGCAAACAACGCTCATCAGGAACGGAGGCATTGCGTCAACGTTGGCTATGCGCGCAAATGGTTCGCCGTCCACATCGACGAAACCACCCTCAACCGGCGCATCGCGTGTCGGGCACAAAGCATCTCCGAGCCAGATATGTTCGGACATCATCCGCGGTCCTTTCACCGGAATCGGAGTCCCGTCGGACAGTTTCCGGCACCTCCCTGTATATTGAGCAAACGTTTGCCCACCCAAGTCAAGTAACTGCCTCGATGATATCACGGAAAGGAAAACGAGAACAGCATCCTAACGTCAGGCTTCGCGCGGCCCCCCCCACCTCCCAATGCTGGGGGGCTTCCGGCCTCCCTACCGGTTCGTCGCGAAGACGTATAGCCCGATCATTGCGGCGACCATCAGCACGGCATACATCACGGCGAAGGCTTCGGAACGGGACAACCTCAGTTCGGCCCGGTTGACCCACAGCACGGCGATGGCCATGGGCACGATCGCCGGAAGATAACTGACGACATCGAACAATACCAGGAACATGGCCGCGATGACGAAAGCGGTAAGCGTCCAGAACGTCCGGCGGGGTTGCAGTTGGAAAGTTGATGCCACGGCCAGAAACAAGCCTAGGAACAGCCAGTCGCCCACGCCCACATAGGAGATTGGCGCCATGCCCTGTCGCGTCGCGCCCCCGCCCAAGGTTGGGATTCCGGCAGAGGCGGCCTGCACCACGGCCGGCGTGTGCTTCAGCGCCGCGTTGGTGGTTCCGAAGAAAACGCCCCAGAAATCGACCACCGCGCCTGCCACGGCAACCGGCAACAGCATCTTGGGATCGCGGATCAGCCTGGCTACCAGCATGCCGAGCGACGCGCCGGCCGTAATCAGCGCCAGGTCCGCCACCGGTCGCAGAACCAGCACGGCCGCCTTGGCCAGACCCGTGTTATGTTTCCAGTCCACGTGGCCCAGAAAGCCGACCGGTTGGCCGACAGCCAGTTCGCTCCATACCAGCGTCATCACGACCATCGTCGCGACCATACCCCACAACGGCCACTGCCGGGCCGTCAGCGCACGCAACCACAGCATCGGGGTGATCAGGAATACAACGGTCGCAATGATTGTGGCGACCACGGGCCACGGCAGTTTGATGAACGGAGCAATCAGCCGAAGTACCAGGTACACAATCGGCCACAACCAGAAGGCCCGCGCGGAAGGCAACTTCTCCCGGTCGTTCGTAACCTCCGGCGCCGTCACGATTCGGCCTGCCCGTCCGAAGCGTCGAGGGCGGCGATGGCATCCATCACAATCTGGGCATCCGCCCGCAGGTCGCCGGGACCGTCTGTTTCTGGCAATTTGAACGGTTGGCCGTAGATTGCCGTGATGCGGTTGCGGTGAACCCCCGGATTCGCCCGGCTGAGGCACCCGTTGGTTCCCCGCAACAACACCGGCTGGATCGTGGCGTTTGTTTTCCTCGCCAGCAAAGCCACGCCCGGCTGTGCAGGCTGAAGTGGTCCGTATCCCCGATGTCCTTCCGGGAACATCAACAGCATCTGGCCCGTGTTCAACACGTCGAGCGCTGTCTTCAACGCCGTGCGCGGCGAACCTTCACGGTCCACCGGGAAGACACCGATCGCCCGAAGGACCCACCCGCCCGGCCAGTACTTGAACAACTCCTTCTTCGCCATACAACGCATCGGGCGCTTCGGGTAAGCGCCGACGACAGGCGGGTCCAGATAACTGCAGTGATTCGCCACAATGATAGTCGGTCCGGTTTTTGGGATGTTTTCGATTCCGATGTTGCGAACCGGACCGAGGAAGAACAGGCAAACCCGCAAAAACGCCTGGGCGAAACGGTAGACGGGAAGTATCATCCGCGTGCCCCTCTTTCCCGTGCAAGCGCGAGGATGCGCCCCACCACTTCATCGATGGTCATACCGTCCGTGTTCACCTCCACAGCGTCGTCAGCCTTTCTCAGCGGGGCGGCGTCGCGCGTGGAATCGCGCTGGTCACGCTCGCGGATCTCGCGTCGCACTTCCTCCAGAGTCGCTTTGCGCCCCCTTAGTTCCAGGTCGCGCAGTCGCCGGCGGGCGCGTTCGTCCTCACTTGCCGTCAGGAACACCTTCAGCGGCGCGTCCGGAAGCACCACGGTACCGATGTCGCGTCCTTCCATCACCACCGATTCGCGCGAGCCCGTCTCCTTCTGCCTTCGCGTCATCGCCGCGCGGACGGCGGGATCCTCGGAAACGCGCGACGACCAGTCGCTGATCTCCGGCGCTCGAATCGCTTCCGTAATGTCCTCGCCGTCCAGAATCACGCGCTGACCTCCGTGCGCCGGACGGAATGCAATGTCACACGCTTCGGCTTCCCCGCCCCAGTTTGCGCCTTCCGGAAGTCGGGAAACGCGCAGTCCCACGGCACGGTACATCGCGCCGGTATCCACGTAGGTCATTCCCAGCGCTTCCGCCACGGCGCGCGCGACGGTGCTCTTGCCGGAACCGGCGGGACCGTCGATGGCTATTCGAAACGGAATCGATTTGGCAGGGGAATCAGCGGGCATAGTCGTGTCGCGCCAGGGCCAGTTCGGCCAGATCATAATCGTCCAGATGGCCGGCGAGTTGATCCTCGCGCGCGGCGGCTGAAACATTGCCCATAAGCCGGTACGCATCGCTCAACTGGCAGTGGTAAGTCGGTTTGGCCGGATTCAGGCGTATCGCTTCGGTCATCGGCGGCACGGCTTCCGCGAACCGGCCGGTGGCGATGAACAGAGCCCCCAGGCGAGCGTGGTAATAGTCATCCTCCGGAGCACACGAGACGGCATCTTCCATCGAGACGATGGCCTGGTCCCAAAGATCCAGCGCGCACAAGGCCGCCGAGACAAAGAAGTGGTAGTATGCCGTGCGCGGCCGTAAAGCCGCGGCCTTGCGGGCGTGGGTGAGGGCTTCCTCCCAGCGCGACATCTGCCGGTACAGGTCGGCGATCTTGTATTGAATGTACGGGTCGTTGGGGCGCAGGCGCACGGCCCGGCGGTACTGCCCTTCGGCGGCGCGAAGGCGTCCGTTTTGCTTGTACACATCGCCCACGCCGAGGTACGAATCGGCATACCGTCCGTTGACCTTCAACGCCGCGCGATAGGCGCGAAGGGCACGCGCGGAGTCCTCGGTCAGGACATAGGCGTCGCCGAGAATCGTTTGATACTTCGGGTTGTCCGCTTCGCTCCTGGCCGCGGCTTCATACTGCCGGAGGGCGACATCATAGTACCCGTCCTTGGCCAGTGTATCCGCCCATTGGCACCGTTCTTCCGCCGTCATCGACGACGCGCTTTTTTGAGAAGATTCCTTCAACTGATTGCCTGACTGTCAGAGGGTGCTACGCGGGTGCCCGTTATCGTACTTATCCTACTTGAGGCAGACTGAGCGGAGCGAGGAACGAGCGTAGTCGAAGTCGCCGGTGTACTTCGACTACGTCCCTGCGGACGCCCGACTGGGCGTCCTTGGGACTCCGCTCAGGAGGCCTCAATATCAGAACAACGGCATAGTTCCCCTGGAATCCCGTTCTACTTCAACCGTTCCGCGGCGAACTCCCAGTTCACCAGGCTGTCGACAAAGACCTGAACGAAGTCCTTCCGGCGGTTCTGGTAATCCAGGTAATACGCGTGCTCCCACACGTCACAGGTCAGCAAAGCGTGCTTGCCGTGCGCCAGAGGCGTGTCGGCGTTTGGCGTCTTCTCGATGGTCAACTTGTCGCCGTCCTGCACGAGCCACACCCAGCCGCTTCCGAACTGCGCCATACCGGCCGCCACGAAGGCTGTTTTGAACTCGTCCAGGCTTCCGAACGACTTGTTGATCATCTCCAGAAGGCGTCCCGTTGGCTTGCCGCCGCCCTTCGGCTTCATGCTCTGCCAGAAGAACGTGTGGTTCCAGACCTGCGCGGCGTTGTTGAACACGCCCGCCTTGTCGGCTACTCCGGATGTCTCCTTGACGATCTTCTCCAGCGGCATCTCCGCCATCGGTGTGCCGGCTATCATCTTGTTCAGGTTGTCCACGTATCCCTGATGATGCTTGCCGTAGTGGAAACTCATCGTGCGGGACGAAATGTAGGGCCTCAATGCGCTCTGCGCATAAGGCAGTTTCGGTAACTGCACAGGTTGTGTTGCCGGTGTTTGGGCTTTAGGAGCAGGCATGGCCATCATCAACGCAGGAATCAGAACCGTCATGCTCGTGACGAGATGCAGTTTGTTCATTCCGCGCTCCTTTCATATCGATTTTAGATGGTTCGACGCGATTCGCGCGCAGTCGAACGTTGTTTTCACGGTCTCTGTTCGGGATCCCGCGGATGGAATCCCGGTTTTTCTTCCGCCATCCGTTTCATTGAGTCGTACTCCGGCCGGACCTTGGCGGTCCCGTCCGGCAGAATCGCCCGCTTGGCGGAAAGCGAGCCGTACGGTGTGTCGACCGTTGTCTCTTCGCGTTGCAGACTGACGCGCTCGACCTCGCTGACCCGAACACCCAGCGTGGTCGTCTCCAGCGCCAGTATCTCCAGCATCGCGCTTCGATCCGGGATACGGCACAACACGCCCAGGGTCGTTCCCGGACGGTTCTTCTTCATCTGCGCCGGCGTCATCCACACGTCCAGCGCGCCGGCCCGGAACAAACGGTCCATCACATAATCGTATACCTGCGGGTTCATGTCGTCGATATTCGTTTCCACTACCAGCAGTCGCTCGCTGATCCAGCCTTTGCCGGTGTCGCTCCGTCCGACGAGCACGCGCAGGAGGTTCGGCCGCTCGCCGAGGTCCTTCGTTCCGGCGCCGTAGCCGATACGCTCAACGGTCATGGCGGGTTGCGAGCCGAATCCGGCCGCCAGCGCTTTCAGTATCGCCGCGCCGGTGGGCGTCACCAGTTCGCCTTCCACGTCGCACGGCACAATCGGAATGCCCTTCAACAACTCCGCCGTCGCGGGCGCGGGAACCGGCATCAAACCGTGCTGTGTCTTCACAAACCCCCTGCCCGTCGGCAACGGCGACGCATGGATCTCGGTGATTCCCAACATCTCAAGCGCGATGCACGCGCCCACGATGTCCACGATGCTGTCCACCGCGCCGACCTCGTGGAAATGAACCTCTTCAATCGTTGAACCGTGCACGTTCGCTTCAGCCTCCGCGAGCGTCCGGAAAACCTTCAGCGCATTGTCCGTCACCGTGTTCGGGTAGCCGGCTTCGCGGATGATCTCCTCGATGTCTTTCAGATGCCTGTGATGATGTTCTTCCGGCGCGAAGACCATGAACTTACTGGCTGTAATGCCGCAACGCCTCGTCTGGCGGACGCTCATCTCATGGCCCGGCAGGCGCATGCGGCCAAGTTCCGCGAAGAAGGAGTCCCAGTTAACCCCGGCGTCGAGAAGGGCGGCCACGGTCATATCGCCGGCGATTCCCGAGAAGCAATCGAAGTAGGCGGTCACCCGGTTTCCTCCTTCAAGACGACGGATCTGGAATTGATGATATGGGCATACACCCCCGCGGAGAAACCGTTGTCGATGTTCATCACGGCCACGCCCGTCGCGCAGGCGTTCAGCATCGTCAGCAAGGCCGCCGCGCCCCCGAAGCTGGCGCCGTATCCCACGCTGGTCGGAACCGCGACCACCGGACAGGCCACGAGTCCCGCCACCACAGCCGG
>JAKQQT010000256.1 GCA_029564025.1 Armatimonadota bacterium
ACATGTTTTATCTCGCGGTCGTTTCGGCAATCCTTGGGCCTCTATTTCAAGCGCTGAAGCTGGATCCGTCCTGGAAGATGTTCTTTTGTTCCCATCCGTGGGAGGGCTTCACGCTCTACGACCTCATCATGCCGCTGTTCATCTTCATGTGCGGCGCGGCGGTTCCGTTCGCTCTCGGCCGCCGAATGATCGACGGCCGGCCCGCGCCGGGCTACTGGAAGCACGTTTGGAGCCGTTTTGCGCTGTTGTGGGTACTCGGAATGCTCGCACAGGGGCAGCTCGCCACGCTTGATGTCCATCAGATTTCGCCCTATAACAACGGCTACACGTGGTTCCTGCCATCATTGATGTTCCCTGTGATTACTCTCGCCGGATCCTTCTCGACAGAACTTTTGATTCGAAAGGATTTCGGCGTGTGGAAACGCGCGGGCGGACTTGCGTTATTAGGCTTAAGTTCGCTTGCAGTCGGCTGGGTGCTCGCGTTAGCCGGCGTGAAAATGGTGAAACATATTTTCACGGTGTCTTTCACGCTTCAGGCGATTGGCTGGTCGGAATTGTCATTGGCTGCACTCTTCGTTCTTACTGACATCTGGAAGATTCGCAAAGGCACGGGTCTTCTACTCCTCTTCGGGCAGTTTGCGCTGACCGCCTATCTCGCCGAGGCGGTCTTCCGAAAGGCATGCTATGCGGTCTCTGATCGTGTGTTCATCGGCCTTCAAAATCTTGTGCCGACACTCTACGCGCCCGTAGTCGCGGCGGTCGGTTACGGTATCGTTGTCGTGGCGGTCGTCATGATTCGCCGTCAATTGGCGCTACAGGCTACAGGCGGGCGGGGCTCGCAATTGGAGAGTCCTTGATGAAGTGTTTGTTGCTGCTCATGGCTGCGGCCGCCTTCACGGCGCAGGGTGCCGACTGGGAATTCTTCTCGGCGCAGCTTTCGCCTGATCCCGCCGTAGGGACGGCGGAAGGGGACGCGCACGTGGTCCGCCTGCCCTCGCGACGCAGTTGCGGGTGGTGGGAGACCACGGCGCCGGTCGAGCCCGGCCGCGGCGTACACTTCACCGGGCGCGCCACGGTTAAGCTCGGGAAGGGCGAATCGTCCGCGTATAACGACGTGATGATGTATGTGACCTGGTATGATCCGGAGAAGGGCAACCGCAAGGATGTGTCGTTCTACCAGCGCGACTTTGTCTCGTACACGGACACGCTCGGTGCGGACGGCGCGATCGTGCGCACCTTCGACCGCACGATGCCCGTTCCGAAGAAATGCAACACGGTCCGCATCGATCTCATCTGCAAGTGGCACGCGATGGACGTGCGGTTTGAGACGCTCGCGGCGGTGGCATGCGACCGGCCGAAACCTCGCATGGTGCGCTGCGTCTCGGGCAATCCGTATGAAAAGGGGGCCAGTTACCGCGCCCCGGGATTCGAGAAGACGAAGCCAGGCTGGGAGGACCCCGCCGCCGTCATCGCGTCGCGGCTCTGGCAGATTGAGACGTGCCTCACGAACATCTTCGCACATGTGGAGCATCCGGACATCATTCTCTTCTCGGAGTGTTTCGTGAACACGGGCGGCTCGCCGTGCCCAGAAACGACAGACGAGCTCGTCCCCGGCGGCCC
Source organism: Armatimonadota bacterium (assembly GCA_029564025.1). GTDB lineage: Bacteria > Armatimonadota > DTGP01 > JAKQQT01 > JAKQQT01 > JAKQQT01. Next base: position 1,621 of record JAKQQT010000256.1, read on the forward strand.
GTCCTTCGCGCTCGCATCGAAGTACGCGAAGAAGCACCGCACTTACATCGCGATGAACGTGCGCGAGAAGACGAAAGCGCGTACGCATCACAACACCACTTTCATCGTGGACCGCGCGGGCCAGTTGGCGGGCCGCTACCGAAAGGTGACGCTCACGAGCGGCGAATACATGACGGGGCTTTTGCCGGACGATGATTACAAGGTGTTCGACCTAGACTTCGGGCGCGTGAGCTGTCTCACGTGCTGGGACAACTGGTTCAGCGAGTCGGCCAAGTTCCTGCGCCGCAGGGGCGCGGAGCTCATCCTCTTCCCGCTTGCGGGCTGCGCGAGCGACCATGTGGACATCTGTTTCCCGGCACGCGCAATCGATACGGGCGTCCCGTTTCTCGTGGCCATGCGCCAGAAACATCTCCCGAACGGCGTGATTGACGCGAAGGGCAACTGGGTGGCGCAGACGTTTGAGGACGGCGGGTTCGCGTGGGCGGATATCGATCTTGACGAGCAGCCTCAAACGTTTTGGCTCTCCGTGGGGCCGGGCCTCGGCGACGCGCGGAGTCTTTACGTGGACGAGAGCCGTCCCGAACTTTACGAGAAGCAGAACTATGGTCTACACCGCTAAGAAGTACTTGTTTGTCATGATACTGCTTACCGCGACCGACATGACGCTCAGTGCGGCAGTCCGTCAGGTCTGGGATTTCGAAGCCGGCACAGGAAAATGGCGCGCATGGGGAACGAAGCCGGGAATGGATGCTGAGAAGTCGGCGCGCATTGTTACGAGTTCCGATGAAAAGCCGCACGGCGGCAAGCAGTGTCTCAGGGTGCGCGATGACTTCGACAACGCCTCGCCGTATGCGGTTTTTCGCGTTGAAGTTGACCCGACGAAGACCTATGTGTTCAAAGGCTTTATCCGTTCCGACGGCGACGCTGCCCCGAATGAATGGGTGGGCGTCTCGGCGCTCGGCGAGGGAGAGAAATTCATCCGCTGGCTTGAAACGCCAAAATTTAAGCTCTCGGCAGAGTGGCAGGAATTCTGGCTGCTGCTCAGCGGGCTTCCCGCAGGCACGAAATATCTTTACCTTGCCGTGAAGCCGTCGTTTTACGCGCCGTCATCGTCCACCGGCACCGTCTGCGTGGATGACGTTGAGTTCTGCGAGCAGGAGTCTGCGCCGATCAGCATCAGGGACTACACGAAATGGTTCACGTTCCCGATGAACCCCAAGCGCCAGCCGAAGCCGCTCGTGGATATCGGCGCATCGCTTCTGCATACGCCCGCGGGGAAGCACGGTTTTGTACAGTCGAAAAACGGTCATTTTTATTATGCCGACGGCAATCAGGCGCGGTTCTGGGCGGTGAACATTCACTCGTCGAATGCGCTGTTCCCGTCGCACGATCAGGCCGAGCGCGTGGCGGAAACGCTCTCGCGCAGCGGCATCAATCTCGTGCGCTTTCATCTCACCGAATATGTGCTCATCGATCGCGACAGGCCAGACCGTGCAACATTTCTTCCCGCTACGGACGAAAAATGGGAGCGCTTCGATTATTTCGTGAAGTGCCTGAAGGACAAAGGCGTCTATATCCTGCTCGATTCCGTGACGGGACTCTCGGCGCGCGGTCTTTCCGATGCCGATGTGCCTCACGGCTCCGAGTATGGCTCGCATCGCCCCTGGGTTCATTTCGAGCCGGCGTTCATCGAGCTCGGCAAGGCATACATCAAGGGGCTGCTCACGCATGTGAACACGTATACCGGCAAGGCGCTCAAGGATGAGCCGGCCATCGCCATGCTCATGCTCATCAACGAACAGACGATGTTTTTCGACTGGAAATCAAAACCATGGCCTGCGCACTATCAGGAGCTGTTGAAAAAAAAGTTCAACGCGTGGCTCATCGAGACATACGGCACGCGCGGCGCGCTCGCAACGGCTTGGACGTCGCCCGACGGGCTGTGCGCGCTCAAAGCGGAGGAGGACCCCGCCGCAGGAACGGTGAGCCCTGTGACGGTACAGGAGATACGCAACGAGGGCGATTGGAAGACCGACAAGTCCCCCCCGCGCATACGCGCAACCGTAGCGTTTTTCCGCGCGGTGCAAACTGCCTGGCAGAAGGAGATGCTCGCTTTCATCCGTTCGCTCGGCTGCGTGCTGCCGGTGGCCGATTCGAACATCTACTACGACATCGCCGACCTCGAGACGCAGACGATGATGGACTACACGTCGCAGAATGTGTACTACGACCATGTCCGGCGCAATTCCGATCAGTCGCTTAGTATGGCGAACATCCCGTCGGTTGAGCGCAACCCGCTGTTCGGCGCCGGACTCATCGAGAACGCCATCGCGATGGTGAAGATAAACACGAAGCCGGTGACATCAACCGAAAGTAACATGATGTGGCCGCATGAATGGCGATCAAGCTATTTCCTGACCGCCGCGTCTGCCGCCGCGCTGCAGGACTGGGATGCCATGTTTTTCTACTGCTATTTCGGCGGATTCGGCTACGACTGGGATAAAGCCGACGCTGCCACCGCCGTGCTCCAGCCTACAGTTGAGTTTAACGATCCTGCGCTCCTCGCCACCTTGCCCAACGCGGCGCTCATGTATCACCGCCGCGACGTCGCGCCGGGAAAGAATCTCGTGCAGGTTGTCCCGGCTAAGGACGATATCTATCTTGCGAACGGCGAGCCGCGCAGCGGGGCTTTTCCGCTCAACTACGTGCCGTATGTGTCGCGGTATGAGATCGCTTTCGGCAAACCGGACGGCCGCGCGCAGGCGGTCATCGGGGCATCGGGAAAAGCGTCGTTCAACTTTTCACGTACCCTGAATAAAAAACCCGGCCTCGAGCTGGCGAAGGAGTTTGATGATTACCTCAAAAAGCAGGGGCTTCTCGCAGAGGATCGCGGCATTCAGGGCGACAGTCTCGTGAGCGACACCGGCGAGGTGATACACAATTTCGGCAAAGGGCTTCTTATCGTCGACACGCCGCGCACGCAGGGCTTTACCGGCTTTCCGAAGGACGAATTGAAATTCAGGGATATCCGCGTCACCTCGCGCACGGGGTTTACAACCATACTGGTAAGCTCGCTCGACGGCGCGGGACTCGACACAGCGAAAAAGATGCTCCTCACGGTGATCGCGCGAGCGGAGAATGACAAGGACAACATGCAGTATGCCTCATTCTCGAAAGCGCCCAACGGCATGATGCGCGGTGAACGGCTGACCGTGGCGCATCCGCAGCCTGGTCTCGGCACCGTGCGCGTTGAACCGACGGACGCTACCGTTCTTTTCAAAACCGGCGGCATGCTTACCGTCACGCCGCTTGCGCCGGACATGAGTGCACTCTCTGCGCCGGTCCAGGTTGCAACGGTTGAGACGGCATCGGCTCCGACGGTGTGGTATCTTGTGGAAAGGAAGTGACGGCGAGGGGTGAATGTGTTTTCGCCCGCGAAGACTGACCTCGATGTGCCTAAACTGAATCACCCCCGCCACCGCTTACCTGACAAGGATCATCAACCCCGCAACATGCCATTTGACCTCGTCCGCAACGAAACCGACTTCGGCGACCGCAGTCAGATCGTGCTCGGCTGCGCCGTTCGCCACGCCGTCTAAAAGGCCCGCGTCACCGCCGTCAAGCGACCAGCAGCCGATGAGCCCTGCCTCCGTCCCGCTTACGGGGTGCCTGCGCGTGAAATCAACCTCGCTTTCGGTGATGGCGCGATTCCACAGTGTCGCGTAGGCGAGTTCACCCATCATCGAGTATTCGCCGGAGCGTCCACCGAGCGTTACGGGAATGTACCAAGTAAGCGAAGGATCGACCATTTTGGCAGGGTCGGTGTTGGCGTCCACGACCTTGCCGTCCAGATAGAGACGCGCCACGCCCGCTCCGAGGTCGTACGTATAAGCGACATGGTGCCACCTGCCGTCCGTCCTGAGAGTCTCCGCACCCGTACGCAAGGAGACCGTCTGGTTCTGCGTGTTGCGGGTCTGGACGGTAAGCGCGTAGCTGCCGTTCGTCGTGTTGTGGCTCATGAAACAGGCGAAACCCGGCTGGCTGCCGAGCGCTCCCTGAGAGAAAAGCGTGCCGTACCGCTCCGTTTCCCACCCGTATCTCCCGACATCCGGATTCTTCGTCCAGACGGTGAACGAAAAGTTCGTGAGGTTCCAGAAACAGGTGTTGGCGGAGAGACGGGACTGCCCGTAGACGCCCGTGAAGTGCGGGATGCCCACCTCGCCGCCCGTGCCGCGCAGGAACGGGGAATCGCCCTCCGACGGGAAGAAGGTCTCCGTCACGAGGTCGTAGAGGCCCGTCAGGCCGTCCGCGACACGGTAGCACGGCACAAAGTTCCGCTGAAGAGTCCCGTTCTGCCAGATGTAGGCCGCATACAGCTTGCCCCAGCCGTACTCATCGGCGGTGCCGCCCGCCCGCATCAGCTCGATCGGCGCGGGGGATGTCTGGGTGCGCGAGCGCGCAAGCGAAACCTGCTTCACGCCGTTCACATAGAAGGCGTCGCCGTACGAGTCGAGCGTCAACGACGTCCTCGTTCCGGCGGACGGCGCCGCGCTGCCGGACGACCACAAACCGGCGGAATCGCTGACGGAATCGTACGGACCGTCCGTGCAGCAGCAGGCCCAGCGGTTGTTGTCTTTGACGTAGGCTTCGAAGAACAGGTCGTCCGCCGTGGCTCCCGACGGCGCTGTGTCGCGCGCGGCGAACACGCGCCGCTGGGTTGTGGTCTCGTATGGCGTGAATTCCACAATGACTGCGGTGTTCGAAGCGGCGTAGACGCCCGTCGCGATATGCTGCGCGCCCGTGGCGACGAGGGCGTCCAGTTGCCGGTAATCGTCGGGCAGTGCGGCGTCATACGTGGTGGGGTCGTAAGAGAAGGCGCCTGTTCCTGCGTTTGTGAAGAAGCGCCCGCTCACGCGGTCCAGAAAGCCGGCCGCGAGGTCGAAGGCGCGGTAGCACGGCACGAAGTTGCGCACCAGCGTGCCGCCGTCCCAGATCTTCCATCCGAAGACGCGCATCCCGAAGACGGTGATCGGCGTCACAAGTCCGTCGGCGCCGCGCGAGCCGAAAATGCACATTGAGTTGACGGAGTGTGTGGTGGTCTTAGTCACGGCCTTTATGTAGGTCGGGCCGTACTGGACGTCACCCGTCGCGGCGTCCACGGTGAATGTGCTGCGCACGGTGCGCGTGCTGATGCCCATGTTCTTAATTTCGGCACCCTGGCCATACGTCTTGTCGAACCAAGTGAAAAACTCGTTGTTCTGGTCCCAATTCGAGCCGAAATTCATGGAGAAACAGGCAAGGCCGTTGTTTTCCGCGCAGCCGAAGGGCGACGTTCCCACCCTAGAACCGGCCTCCCCTACGAAGAGGAGATCGGCCTCCATCCGCGTGTTCGGATTGGGATAGTATTCCGTGTCGATGTACTGGGTGCCCGTGGACTGGATGTACTCGACCAGACGGTAGGCGTCCGACGAGCAGATCAGGAACGGGACCGTGACCTCATGACCGGA
>JAKQQT010000272.1 GCA_029564025.1 Armatimonadota bacterium
GGACCGCTCCGCAGCGACGGAAGAATCAGCACCTTCGGAGCGCTTTCCCCGTCGTCCAGGCCGTGAACGTTCGTGTCGCCCGACTGGTCAGTCAGCAGCACGAACGGCGTGATCGAGTCAGAGTACGTCAGGTACGTCTGACCCGGCACCGGACGCGCGTATGTCCCAGCCTTCGCCGAGGCGTGCCCCTTGAACCGGCACGCAACCGGACCCTCCACCGTCATGCCTGCGTTGGTATGCTCGCCGGCGCCAACCGCTTTCAGCAGAATCCCGCACGCGATCGCCACGTACGCATTCGGCTTTCCGCCCGTAAACCCGTCCTCGGCCTCGTAGTCGTACATCACGACCGAGCCCGCGTCCAGCGCCGTGGCATCGCCATTCTTGAATGGACGAAGCTCCACGTAAGCCTTGTCCAACATCGAAGCATTCTGTGCCATGATCGTCTTCTCCATGTAAGAGGGGCGGCGGATTGCCGCCCTCTCAGCCCTTGTTCAACTCTCAACGCCCGCTACACCCATCAGGTGCCCGCAAGCGTCTCCGTCCCCATGCCCTTCACGCCGTAGAACACAGCGTTCTTCGCACGGTTGCGCCACGTCATCGAAACCTGGGTGAGACGATCCCACGCAAACCCCGTCTTGTTCTGGAGCTTGTACATGTTGTCCCACTTCCGCTCGATCCCTTCCGCGAACACGAACGAGAACGAACGGCTGTTCAGCATCAGGCACACGCCGTACGTCGAGTTGTTCGGATCGTTCGGCACCTGCGAATCAGGGAAGATCGTCCCAGACCGGAACCAGAACCCGTCAACCCCAAGGTCGAAGTTGTCCGCCTTGTTCGTGAAGAGCAGACGGCTCGACACCAAGTCCGCGAAGTACTGGTAGAACGTCGCGTTGCACGGCATCAGGTCCGGCTGCCCTTCGGCACCGTCACCTTCCGCGTTCTGCGTCGTCGCGTACCACGCCTGGAACAGGCTGTCATCCCCGTTGAACTCCATGGTCGAGTAGTTCCCGCCCTCGGACAGCACC
>JAKQQT010000283.1 GCA_029564025.1 Armatimonadota bacterium
CGGTCCGGAATTCGCCGTGATATCGGTCGGGCTGAACAACGGATTCGGACACCCCGACCGCGCGACATTGCAACGCCTGTCCGCCGTCGGAGCCATAGTCTACCGCACGGACCGGGACGGCGGAGTGGTGGTGACCTCGGACGGAAAACGGATCGGGACTCGAACTTCCCGGTGGGAAGTACCGTGAAATGAGTCCAACCGACTGACAAACCGCGCGCCTGATACATAAAGTGATGGGGGCGCCTTTGCGCCTACACACTTTCGGAGTCTAACTGTTTTTTGTGGCGATTCTTGATTCTATAACGGCGACGGGGCAGAGGCTCGACCATCTGGGCGCATGCGAAGGCGGCGCCGGGAATATCTCCGTTCTTCTGCCGGATGACAGCGGCGTTCCGACCGGTTTCGCGAACGAGGAAACGGTTCGACTTCCGATCGCCGCGCCGGAACTTGCGGGAAGATCGATCCTTGTCACCGGATCCGGTTGCCGTTTGCGCGAACTGGGTTCCGGTCCCGCTGACAGAATCGCGTTGATTACCGTTGAAGACGCCGGGGCTTCGGCGGTCATGCGCACATCGGCGGGCCGCGTCTTTTCGCGCGTGACAAGCGAGTTCAACACGCATCTCGCTGTGCACCGTCACGCCGTTGCCACGGGCGGCGCGCAATTCCAGGCTCTGATCCACGCCCAGCCACCGTATCTGACGTATCTCAGCCACATACCCGCCTATCAAAGCGCGCACAAACTGAACCGTGCCTTGATGCGCTGGCAACCGGAGACCGTGGTTTTCGTGCGCGGAGGTTTCGCCTACGTTCCGTTCGAGGTGTTTGGCACGTCCGAATTGTGCGATGCCACCGTCTCCGCCGCGAACACCGGCGCGAGCGTGCTGTTGTGGGCGAAGCACGGCGTTCTGGCCCGATCGGCCGATTCGGTGGAAACGGCACTGGACATCATCGAATATGCCGAAGCGTCCGCGCGAACGGAGTATATGGACCTCTGCGCCGGCGGTCGCGGCGAAGGATTGTCTCTGCGCGAAATCCGCAAGGTGGCGCGGACATACGGGATCGACACGGAGTTTCTGGACCGATGAATATGTCAAAAACGCCTGCCCGGGTGCGGGATGTCGTCTCCGCCCTGCGAAGATGGGCGCCGGAACGATGGGCCGAGGAATGGGATAATCCCGG
>JAKQQT010000287.1 GCA_029564025.1 Armatimonadota bacterium
CGGCGTTGGTCGCGTTCGCGAAGATGCAATTGATCCACTTGGACATCGCGCTCACGCGGGTGAAGAGGGCGAACGATCCCGACGTGACGAACTTGAATTTGCAATCGACGTATTGAAATCCCTTCTTGCCCTGATCCTGCCCGAGGTGGAAAAACGAGTTCGGCTTCTGCGAGAAGTCGAACACGCAATTCATGATGAGGGATGTCGAGCCGCAGCAGACCAGCGGGGAATGATTGCCTATCCCGGATGCGTTCGTTCCGATCCGCGCCATGCAACCGAGCATGTACCCCATGTACCCGTCCATCTGGATTGCCGACGTCGCGTTCCAGTTTGAGCCCTCGGTTATGCCGTCCACGCCGATCAGGCCGCAGTATTTACCCTCCATCTTGAGGGCCGTCCCGTTCTTGTTCGAGTCCTGGTAGCCTATCCACTTGCCGCCCTTCACCTGCACGTGATCGACGCTGGAACCGAGAGTTACGCAACCCTTCACGTCGGAGCATTGAGACACGTCCGCCCATACCGTCGATTCCCCCGCGTCGATGCTCAGGAAGTCCAGCGCGTCGTCGTTCAGCGTGTAGGTCGCCCCGCTGAGCCGGTGCATCCCCGTGATCTTCAGGACCGCGTGATTCGTGCGGGTGCCATCCGGTCCCTGCGCGAGCCAGTGCAGCGCCGTCCGGATGTTCGAGAAGTACGGCGGCGACCACACCGGAAATTGCGGGTCGGCGTACGCCGTCCAGTTCGTGGACTGGATCACCGGATTGTGGAGCGCGCCCGTCGCCGACCACGGAACGAACGTGTCGAAGTTGGTCGTGGTCGCGATGAAGCTCGACGGAATGTCGTTTGTCCGCGCCACCGTCGATGGCTTCGGCGTGATATCGTCCCCGGAGAACGGCTCGGACACTATGATCGAGGTCCCTGCCTGTTCGACGTATTTGTCCGACTCGGGAGGGTAAAAGTTATGGATGTGGACGAAGTAGCCCACCGCCCCCGGCTGCGCGTCCCACGTCCACCGATAGTACGCCATCGGAATGTTCTGCTGGTCTGTCAGCGGCGTGCCGAACACCCTGCCGATCGCGTTCGAGTAGATCGGGTAGACCGCAATGGAGAGATTCTCGTAGGCGTCCCCGCCGCCCGGATCGTCATAGACGATCGAGCCGGACGTCGCCGGGGCGGTCAGCGTGTCCACGTCCCAATATTGGTTCGTGCTCGTGAGGTCGGCCGTCGAGGCATAGCCGTTCGTGTCCGGAGGCTTAAGGACTCCGGTGAGGAGACTCCCGGATCCAACGAACTGCGCTGCCGTCACACCGCCTGCGAAGGTGATCGAGGAGACGCTCGAAGTGTTGCCCGGCAGATCCGTGCGAACCGCAACGCCCTTCCAGTTGGGCACGCCGGCGCCAAGCGTAAAGACGAGCGCCATCCCGGCCACCACATAGAAAAGCTCTTTGCGCATCGTCACTCCCTCAGCGCCCATAGGCCGTAATTAGTCGCCGCGTTATAGTCGGTGGGCTTGATCAAATTCACCCCGTCACAGACCGTGACACCCGGATCTGGGTCCTCGATGTACTTGTAGAGGTTCGGGGGGCCGTCCCCGATTTCAATGATGACGAACGGCTTCCCATATTCGAGGTGTGTCGTGGCCTGCCCGTCGAGGTCGGTGAGGGCGCCGCCGACCAATCCGGTGATCCACCAAGCGTGCGTGAAACCAGACCCGATGAACCCTAGAGTCGACGGCACGTCG
>JAKQQT010000306.1 GCA_029564025.1 Armatimonadota bacterium
CTCTTCTCATACCCATCGTCCTGATCATCTTCGCCGCGCCCTCTCTGAATGGCCTTCTCATAGGTTTGGGTCTTGTTCTTATCGGCCAGGTTATCCGGATATGGGCGGCGGGATATATCTCCAAGAACAAGCAGTTGGCCGAGGCCGGCCCGTATGCTTACGTCCGGAATCCGCTTTACGTGGGGAGTTTGTTCCTCGCCGCCGGCTACTGCGTGATGAGCGGTCTGTGGTGGTCTTGGATCATCACGGCAGTCTTCTACTACGTCTTCTACATAGGCACGATTGTCAGTGAAGAGGAGCATCTGGAGAACATTCTCGGCGAGGCATACATCAAGTACAAGGCCGTTGTTCCCAGGTTGTTTCCCCGTTTGTCGCCGCATCACGGATCGAACGGCGGCAGTTTCCTGTGGTCCCAGGTGTGGTACAACAGGGAACAGCGTTCACTGTACGCCCTTGTCATCGTTACCGCGCTGTTCTGGTTGAAATGGGCGTTGCTGTAAAAACCACACTGTCGTTTTTCAGTCCGGTCGTCCGACGACTGCTGGACTACGTTCGGCCGCATTCCCGCATCCTCGTTCCGGGACTCTTTTGCGCGGTCGTGGTTGCGTGCCTCACGGCGGCATACGGACTTCTCGCGAGGGAAGTCATCAACGCCATAAACGCGGGCGAGGAAAAGCACCTCACCCGCCTGGGCCTCTTTATCCTCGTTCTCTTCGTTGTGAAGGGAGTTTTCGCGTTTGCCCAAACCTTCCTGATATCAGACGCGATGCAGAAGATGGCCCGCGACCTCCGCAACGCGGCGTATGTGCATATCCAGAGCCTGCCTTTGCGGTTCTTCGAGGACAAGCGAACAGGACAGCTCATGTCATCGGTGACGCTTGATGTGCCGACGATTCAGGAATCGTTGCAGGCAACCCTCATCGAGAGCATCACGGGACCGATCATCGCCGTGGCCGCGATCGTCCTGATGTTCGTGATGTCCTGGCAGATGACGCTTCTGGTGGTTCTGGTGGTTCCCCTGTACGTGTGGATTGTGCAGGCGGCGGGAAAGCGCATGCGCGTTGCCTCGCGCCAGATACAGGAACGATTCCAGGATGTGTCGGATGTCCTTCAGGAGACGATCGCCGGCGTGCGCGTGATCAAGTCGTTCACCGCGGAGGAGACCGAGAGCAACCGGTTCCGCGAGCACAGCCAGGAAGCCCACCGGGCAGTGATGCGGTCGGTTCGCGTGCGCGCGGCGTTGCAACCGACCATCGAACTTATATCGACGACCAGTTTCGTCCTCGTTCTCTGGTTTGGCGGCTACCTCATTACGTCCGGGCAGGGCGGATTCTCGTTCGGCGCTCTGGCGGGATTCCTGGTGGCCGTCAACCAGGTGGGTGCGGCCGGTAAAACCATCGGCAACATCAAGTTGACGGTTCGACGCGTGGAAGCCGCCGCCGAGCGCCTGTTCAGGTTACTGGACACGAAGTCGGACCTTCTGGAGATCCCGAATCCTGTTGTGTTTGACCGGTGCCGTGGCGAGGTGTCTTTTGAGCGGGTGTCGTTTTCGTACACGGACGGCACTCCCGTCCTGCAGGACGTCAGTTTCGAGGTCAATCCGGGGGAGGCCGTGGCTCTGGTGGGTCCGTCCGGCGCCGGAAAGTCCACGGTAGCCAACCTGGTACCGAGGTTCTATGATCCAACCGGCGGAACGGTGCGCGTGGACGGCCACGACGTGCGTACGGTGCGGATAAAGTCTCTTCGCAAGAACATAGGTATCGTTCCGCAGGAAACGCTGTTGTTCTCCGGAAACATACGGGATAACATCCGCTACGGACGGCCGGAGGCCACGGAGGACGAAATCCGCGAGGCGGCAATGGCCGCTCACGCCCATGCGTTCGTATTGGAACTGCCCGCGGGATACGATACGCCCGTCGGGGAACGGGGATTGACGCTCTCAGGAGGCCAGCGCCAGAGGATCGCCATCGCCAGGGCTATCTTGAAGAATCCGCGCATACTGATTCTGGACGAGGCCACCTCGTCGCTCGATACCGAGTCCGAAACCGCGGTCCAGGATGCGCTCGTTTCCTTGATGAAAGGGCGAACGACGATAATGATAGCCCACCGGCTGTCGACCATCCGCAATGCCAACCGCATTTTGGTTTTGGATGGAGGGCAGATCGTGGAAAGCGGCACGCACGACGAGCTTCTGTCTTCCGGCAATATGTATGCGCGCCTTTACGAGATGCAGTTCCGAAAGGCAGACTCCGACACACCGGAGCAGGGCGGCTGATCCGCCATGCGCCTCAGTTTCAAAAGTGTGGTGGCGATTCGAGCGGCGGCGGCGCTGGAGTGGGCGCTGGTAAGGACGCTGTGTCCAACGGTGCGCGTCCGCATGATCAACGCCGAGGAGCCGCTGGAGCGTTTGAGGACGAAAAAGGGGCAGATACTGGTCTGCTGGCACGGTCGTGCGTTTGTACCGCTTTACACCTTTCGCAACAAGGGAATCGTGAGCATGATCTCGCCGTCGCGTGACGGTGAGATACAAGCCCAT
>JAKQQT010000314.1 GCA_029564025.1 Armatimonadota bacterium
AGCGCGCGCGTCTGGCTCTGCCGCGACGGTGACGCTTTGCGTCTGCGCCTTGAATGCACCGATGACCTTCCTTGCCCGTCGGAAGCCAAGACCGACGCGCAGGGCGATCAGGTGCGGCTCCACTTCCTTGCGGGCCATTCCGCAACCGAGAAGGTATACGACCTCTTTTGGCCCGCGCCCAAGCTTTTTGCCGACGGGAAGCCGCTCCCGGAGGCAAACGTCGCGGTCCAGCGCAAAGGCGTTCTCACGACGTGGGACATCCGGCTGCCGCATTCCGTTCTCGGCCTCTCGTCAGCCCAGTTGGCGGAAAACGGGCTGCGTTTCAACGTGGACGTGGGGGACGACGACGGGGATGGCATGGACTCCTGGATTCACCTCGGCGAGGAGCGCCCCGACGCGGAGAACATGAAAAAAGCCCCGCTTGTGTTCTTCTGAGGCTATTGTCGTTTTGACGTTCGCGGTTTGAAATGAATCGAGAAAGGCGCATGAAACATATCATCTCATGCTTGTTGATTATCGCTGTAACAGCAGTCACATCTTTCGCTCAGCGGGACACTTCCGGCTCGCTTTCGGATGTGACAGGCGACACACCAAAGGTTGACCAAAGCCAGACTCGCAAAGAAGCAATCTGCCTGACTGTTCCGGACGATTTTCGATGGGTAATCCCGACCATATCCCAATCGAACTTGCCTGATTTTCCTCTCGGTATAACCAACGAATTTTGGATATACACAAAGGCGATGTCGGAGGCTCCTCCAAACTCGCGTCTGTGGTTCGTGCTCAACATACCATGTTCGGGATTCGTGAAGGCAAAGCTTAATTGGGAGGTGAACTGCTATTTCATGCCCACAAATATCTCCGGCAGGTTATGCAGAGGCAGCGCCGTGCATCTCAATTCAAGAGACCACAGCCCAGAACAGCGCACCTACAGGGAAGGTTATTCGTTCGATTACTGGCATGTCTTGCCACCGGACCAAGGATTCACAAGTAATGCCCCGCCAACTTCTATGCTCCCGTTCACGGTCAACGGGAATCTGGACGATCACACTATTGTCCAGATCGCAGACATAATGCGAGAACTTGTCCGACGACCGATTTCATCAATGAGACGGAATGAATACGGGCAGCTACGCGGAGATATGCAGCTACGCGGAGATATAATGCGAGATACTGACCGAGGACCGATTTTATCCATGACCCTGCAAGAAGACGGGCGGGTAAGGGTATCGACGGCAACTTCGCGCGCCTTCCTCGCAGGACGAGGCATGATCTATATCCTGGAAAAGAGAGACGGTGACTGGATTGTCGTAAAGACCTCGCATTGGGTTTCGTGATTCCAGAACGGCAATTGGGAACATCGGAGTCAGTCAACTGAAAACAAGAAACAGCGATGGTAGCAGATCGCAGTTCAAATTTGAAAAGACGCATCCGGCTGCTTCGAGTTTCGCCAGATTCTCCGCTTACCGCGCTTCCGCGCCCGACTCCCTGCCGCTTAACCATCAACCATCTTGAATCCCACACCGGCGGCACTAGTCGTTTCGTCCGTGCGTGACGGCTGTGGGGCATTTTGATAAAAATATACCTTATGAATACGAAAGTAACATCGGTATTCGCGGCGTGTGTCGCGTTGGCGGCTTGTTTTGACGGATTGGCTGGGGTGCCGGCTGAGCGCCTGGACGCGATGCGTGGCGCTTCGCTTCGCGACGTGCGTCTCCAGGGCGTGCCCGGCGAGAAGATGCAGGCGTTTTTCCGCGAGCGCATTCTCTCGAAGACTGCACAGCGAGATGTCTTTGGCGAGGCGCGCAGCGCGTTCCGCGACCGCGACGACGATGAGCTCGTCGTGGTGCCGGGGAAGAAGATGGGAGGACTCTGGCGGGGTGAGTTTTGGGGTAAGCTCATGCTCGGCACGGCGCGCGTTGCAGACTATCTACAGGACCCCGCGCTCACGAAGTTCGTGGGTGAGGAGTGCCATCGTATGATGAAGTATCAGGACGCCGATGGCTACCTCGGAAGCTATGCGGACAAGGAGAACGTCTGGATCCCCGAGAACGTGAAGCCCGCGATGGCCAAGGTCTACGGCTGGAACACGGTCTGGAATCTCTGGAACCGCAAATACGCGATCTGGGCGATGCTGATGGCGTACAAGACCACGGGCGACAAGGAGATCCTCGCGTCCGTCGAGCGCCAGGTGGACCAGATGATCGACATGATGCATCGTCTGAACCTTTCGCTCTTCGTGACGGGCCAGCCGGAGAAGGTGGGCCTGCCGTCGATGTCCATTCTCAAGCCGCTCCTCATGCTCTACACGGAGACGGGAAACAGGAAGTACCTCGACTACGCGAAGGAGATGCTGCCGGACTGGGACCGTGCGGATGGCGCGTGCCCGAACTTCTTCCGCAATGCGGACCGCACGGACCCGCTCTACACATGGTACCCGAACCCGCAGGCATGGGGAAAGACCTATGAGATGATGAGCTGCTGGGACGGTCTGCTTGAATACGCCCGCGTGATGGGTGACACCCGTTGCCTCGCGGCCGTTGAGAAGCTGCGCGACAACGTGAACCGCACGGAACTTAACGTGCTGGGCGACGTGGGCTATGCGGATCAGTTCTACGGCGCGGCGGAACAGCCGAACGCCGCCACCGAAGTGTGCGACACGATCCACTGGATTCGCCTCAATCTCGACCTGTTCCTGATGACGGGCGACAAGAAGTACTGTGATGCGATTGAAATCGCGTACTATAACGCCTTCCTTGCAGGCGTCTATCGGGATGGCACCTGGTCCATGTTCCTCGTACGCGGGGCCACACGCCACAACCATGATCGCCAGTGCGGCTATTCCTATAACCACTGCTGTGTGAACAACGTGCCGCGCACGTGGATGGACATGGCGGAGGGCACGGTGACGGTGGACCGTTCGGGTGTCTTCCACGTGAACTTCTATCAGGATGCGAAGGTTACTCTCGACGGCGTTACCTTCGAGATTTCCGGTAACTACCCCGCGTCGAACGTTGTGCGCGTGAAGACGTCGAAGGTTGTCAAGATGCAGTTCCGCAAGCCGACGTGGTGCCCGAAGATGGATGTTGAGCAGTCGAAGGATGGGCTTCAGTGGGTACTGACGTTCGATATGAATCCGCGTGTCGTGGATGGCCCGGCCGTGACGGTGAAGAAGGAAGGCTGGCACTACGGACGCTACCAGAACAGTGAAAAGGCGGAGAAACTCGGTCTTCAGGACATGTACCGTACGACCGCCGCGGCGACCGTGTGGAATGGCCCACTGCTTCTCGCGAAGTGCCGTCGTACGGGCGCCACAACGGATAGTCTGCTGGATCCCTCCTCGGTGAATGGCAAGGGCTATTCCGTGAAGCTCACGCCCTGCGCATGCGAGGGCGTGTGGGCGGCGTGGGATGTGGAACTGACGAAGTCGGGTGCGCCGACGATCAAGACCCGCGCCTGCGATTACCAGAGTGCGGCGGACGATCCGTTTGGGAAGAGCGCGGTCGTCTTCTCGGTCTGGTTCTGAGGAATAGGACGTACACGCTGCGGTTTCGGCTAACCGAAGGAGATAATGGCGTCGAGGTTGTAATCATCTATCTGCCGCTTCGTTCCATGCCTCAGGCCCTCGCTCAACCATCGAGCTGACGGTCAAACTGTAGACCAAAGCCCAGAACACCCGCAAGTGGAAATGATATGCGGGATTCGGGTGATCCGGTCCCGAGTTTAGCGTTGGACGGTGCGCCTTCCATTTTGCACGGCGCGGTCCGTCCGCCTGGCGTCAAAGTTGCGTCGCAAGTTAGGCTCGCGCGTCAGCGGACCGCCACGCCGCGGCTGCGGAGAT
>JAKQQT010000319.1 GCA_029564025.1 Armatimonadota bacterium
GCAGGTTGGCAAGCGCTTCGTGGAATCCCTCCGGGTGGCCGCTCGGAAGGCGCAGGTAGCCCTTCATGCTCTCCGGGAAGTAGGCGTAACCGCCGCCCAGGCGGTACACCTTCACCGGACCGCCGCCGTCGAAAACCTTCAGGCTCATGTGGTCCAGCATCGACCACTCGACTGTGCCCCTGTCGCCGATGATGCGGAAGCCGTTGTCGTTCTGTGCGCCCACGGTAATCATCGAGGCGCTAATCGTTGCCACCGCTCCCGAGTTCAGCCTCGCCAGCACCGTGAAGTCGTCATCCAATGACCTGCCCGGCACGAACGACTTGAGACGCGCGGAAACCTCCACCGCGGTCAAACCGGCCACGAAACGGACAAACTCGTACGCATGAGTGCCGATGTCGCCGCCGCAACCGCTGATACCGGCGCGCGACGGGTCCATGCGCCAACCGGCCTGCTGGGACCCGGTGTCTTCCAGGCGTTCCGCCAGCCAGCCCTGCGGGTACCAGGCTTCGACCTTGCGAACCGTGCCGATGTCACCGTTATGGACCATCTCCCGCGCAAGCATAACCATCGGCAACGCCGTGTACGAGTACGCCACGATGAACGGCAACCGGCGGGCTTTCGATTCTTTCACCAGGTGCTTCGATTCCGTCAGAGTCATCGTCAACGGCTTCTCGCACAGAACCGGGATGCCCTCTTCGAGGAAGGCTTTTGCCACCGGGTAGTGCGTATCGTTCGGCGTCACGATGGTAACGTAATCAATTCGGCGATCGGCGGGTAGTTTACCCTCCTCGCGAGCCATTGTCTTGTAGTCGGGGTACCCGCGCTCGAAGAACAGCTCGCGGGCGGATTCCAGCGCCGCCTCGGGGTCGGTTCTCAAAGCGCCGGCGGTCAGTTCCGCGGCGTTGTCCATCAGGATGGCGGTCCGGTGCGGAGCCCCGAAGAAGTTGCCCGGGCCGCCGCCGCCAACCATTCCCACCCGCATTTTCCTGTGTTCGGTCATCGTTCTCCTCCCATTTACTCAAGTAGAGGTTATCCGTAAAAACCTGTACTATTCGAAGCGTTCGTCGCCGTGCCAGCCGCGCGCCCATTCCACGGCGGGCATCGGGCGCTTGCCTGAAGGCTGAACCGTCGTCAACGCCAGGGCGCCGCCGCCGGTGCCAACCAGCACATGG
>JAKQQT010000325.1 GCA_029564025.1 Armatimonadota bacterium
AAGGATGGGGTGGTCGGTGGAGTCCATACGAATCTTATTGTACCAATCCGGCCCACAGGGGCAGTGTGATGATGGCCGCGAGGGTGGTACCGACCGTGATAGCCGCGCCCAGCCTGGCGTTGCACCCGAAGCGCCCGCACACCACGCCGGCCACCAGTCCGCTGGGCATCGCGGCTTCCATCACGGCGGTCTGACCGGGGATGCCCGCCGGCCCGAACCAGTGCACCAGGGCAAACGCCACCAGAGGCATGAAAAGCAGTTTTGAGAGGATGCTGACCGTGACCAGTGGAGCGAACTCGACCACGGCGCGGAAACGCAGGTTCACGCCCAGGGCCAGCATCGCCAGCGGAGCCGTCATCACAGACAGCCGCTCCAGCGACCCGATCATGATGCGCGACGGCAGAAGGCTTCCCGGCCCCGTTTCCGTCCACATCGGCGCCCAGGCCCGCACCGCGAACGCCAGAACCGCGGCGACGAACACGGGAGTGCGGAAGAATGCCAGCGAGTTCTTCAGCGTCGGCTTCTGCCCGCCGAAGTGCGCCAACAACAGGAACCCGACCGTGTACAGGGTGATCGATACGCCGAACAGGTCGTAGAACAGCGCCGACACCCGGCCTTCCGCCCCGAACGCCGCGAACGTGATGGGAACGCCAAGGAAAGCCGTGTTGCCGAACGCGGAAGACGATATCAACGCGCCGGTGGTCGGATTGTCCAGTTTCATCATCCGCGCGATCAGGTACGTCAGCCCGAACGAAGCCGCGATGCAGGCGTACGACCACAGCGGCAGTTTCCACGCCTCGTTCGGCGTCGGCGCCTGCACCAGGCCGAGGAACAGCGTGGCCGGGAAGGTGACATACACGATGACATCCACCAGCCGCGACGCATCGTCCGGCCGCAGAACGCCGTAGTGTCGGCACGCGTACCCGACCAGAATCAACAGGAAAACAGGAAGAATGATTTCAAGCATCGGCAGACGAGGACCCCATTTCAGTATGGACTACCACAGAGGCACTGAGGCACAGAGAACCACGGAGAGGGGTCAGAATTCAGGATTCAGGATTCGGGTAGGGGCCCGTACGGGCCCGGTGCCCGTACGTTCCCAGCCGTCGTAGTGGCGATTCACGAGTCCATTTGTACCAACTAAATCGACTAACTGAGCGTGAGGCACGCTGAGCGGAGCGTAGGGAGCCTGCGACCGAAGCGTCCATACGGACCCGTAGGGGCAGTCGAAGTGCGCCGGCGTCCTTCCCGTACGGACCCGTATGGGCAGAATGACAGACTTTGACGCTTAACCGATAAATCAGTTGGTACGGATGTTCACGAATCGCCCGACCTGAATCCCGAATCCCGAATCCTGAATCCTCGCGTTCGTGCCGGATTTCGACCGTTCTCCTACCATGGATTTACCGGAAAACGAACACAAACGAAGGATTCACACCGAACGATGCTTTTCATTTTCGATCTGGACGGGGTTATCTGGCGCGGGGACACTGCGGTGCCGAAGGCGGCGGAGTGCGTGGCGGCGTTGCGGGATGCGGGCCACACCATCCGCTTCCTCACCAACAACGCGGCCCCGATGCGCGGCGACTTCGTTCCCAAACTGGCGCGCGCGGGCGTGACGGCCGGCGTCGAGGAAATCGTCACCTCCGCCACCGTACTTGCGCACTACTTTGTGGAACAGGGCTTGGGAGGCAAGAGTGTGTACATCGTCGGCGAGCGCGGCATCCGCGAAGCCCTGGCCGAAATCGCCGGTTGCACCTTCGTGGAACACGGCGAACCGATTGCCGACGCGGTTGCCGTGGGCATCGACCGCCATTTCACCTACGAGAAATTGAAATACGCCCAGCACCACATTCTCAACGGCGCGCGGTTCATCGCCACCAATCCGGACACAACCTACCCGATCGAGGGGGGCCGCCTGTTGCCTGGCGCGGGCTCGCTGGTCGCGTCCGTGACCGCCGCCACCGCGACGGAACCATTCGTGGTCGGCAAGCCGAATCCCTACGCCATCCGCATGCTCTCGCGCGAGACGGGCTTCGACCTGGACCAGACCTGGATCATCGGCGACCGCCTCGATACCGACGTCGAATGCGCGCACGCGGCCGGGGCGCACTCATTGCTGGCGCTCACCGGCGTGACCTCGCGCGAGGATGTCGAGGCTTTGCCTCCCGCCCGCCGGCCGGAGATGGTGCTGAACGACCTGTCCGAAATCCCGCCGGAGTGGGTATCCCGATGAGCGCACAGCCAATCACCGGTCTGCCCGTTGTCCTCACCATCGCCGGAACCGATCCGTGCGGCGGCGCGGGAATCCAGGCCGATTTACGCGCGTTCGCGGCAATGGGCGTTGCCGGTGCGTCGGTCGTGACCGCCGTGCTCGCGCAGAACACGCAAGGCGTATCGGGCATCCACACCGTCCCGCCGAGTGTCGTTGCGCGCCAGATCGACGCCGTGGCGAAGGACCTTCCCATTTCAGCCGTGAAGATAGGCTTGCTGTCCGACGCCCGCATCGTCAGCACGGTTGCGGGCCGCATCGGTCGGCGGGACCTGGCGAACGTGGTGCTCGATCCCGTCATCGCGGCCTCGGACGGCACGGTTCTTCTTCCCCCGCGCGCGGTCACCCGGTTGATGGAGGACCTTCTCCCGCGCGTGCTGGTTGTCACACCCAACATCCCCGAGGCGGAAATTCTATCCGGCATCGCCATCAAGAACGATGACGATGTCATCGAGGCCGCTACAAGGATAGGAGCGGTGGGACCGAAGTGGGTGCTGGTGAAAGGCGGTCATTCGAACAGCGCCGACACCGTGGTGGACATTCTATGGCAAGGAACGGGTGTCACCCGATTTGAAGGCGAACGGTTGACGGGCGGCCCCGTGCGGGGAACCGGTTGCCTCCTCTCCGCCGCAATCGCTGGCGGCCTGGCGCACGGGATGAGCGTGCCGGATTCTGTCTCCCGCGCCAGGGAATTTGTGGCCAACGCCATCCGTACCGCAGTGGCCATCGGCAAAGGTTCGCGGGTGTGGGTGGGAACACGCATCGGCCCGCGACCGGGTTGGAACGAGGAAGCACGCTTGGTGGCAACCCGGGGTGAAGACCAACTACTCGACGAACCGACGCCGACGGCGTTCGACCACGACGAGTGGAGTTGGTAAATCGCGGCATTTCACGTGACGATCACTTCGGATGGCCGCAGATTCCTCGCTACCGCTCGGAATGACACGGAAAAACTGCGTTGCCCCGTAATCCCCCTACTGCACCTTCGAGACGTCCACTGGTTCCTCGAGGTTGACCGCGGGTTTGGTCGGCATCATCGGATCCTTGTTGGTCAGCAGGTTGATGAACGCCT
>JAKQQT010000341.1 GCA_029564025.1 Armatimonadota bacterium
AACTACGGGAAATCAGGGGAGGTGATTTTTCGGAACCTGAAGGTTTCTGTCAACAGTGAGAATGTGGAGTTCATCGGGGACAGCGGCTTTGAGAGCGTGCTGGGCGCCAACTTCTGGTTCTTTAAACGCGACGGAACCGACAGGGACGGCCTCACATGCTGGGAAGAGACCGGACGTGCAGGCTTGGACGAAAGGGTATTCGCTGCGGGACGTCAGGCTCTGCGCCTCTCCGGAGGCGGCGCCACGGTCGTCAGCAAGGAATTCCCGTATGACGGCGGGACTCTCACCCTCAGTGCTTGGCTGCGCAACGAAAGTATCGGGCCCGCGAAGGACGGTGCGGCCCGATACCACTCCGGAGTCCAGGTCGCCGGACTTGATGCAAGCGGTGTTGTGCTCGTTCATAAGGACTTGGAACTGCCGTCCGGAACGCGTCCCTGGCATTTCCGGCAGTCCGATTTCGTCTTCCCGGACACGGTGAAGAAAGTTCAGGTCTGGCTCAGGATGTGCAAAGGGGCTGAGGGGACCCTGTGGCTGGACGAGGTCAGGCTCCGCAGCCGCTCCGGCAAGGCCGCGTTGCCGTTCGACAAGGACAGGGCTCAGGTCTCCGTCGACTTCTCTGCGCCCGAAACCAAGGCGATCAACCACAAAGCGTGGGCGGGAGTGGGCGGAGACTGGATCGACCGCGAAGACGTGCAGCAATGTCTGCCCATGCTCAAAGCGGCGGGCTTCGAATACATCCGCATGCGGGACATCGCCAACAGCTTGAACCTTTATCCGCGCGATAATAAAGACGGGACTCCGGATTACAACTGGAGCAAATTCGACAAGCTTTTCGACGTGCTCGTGAGGCAATATCAGTTTGTCCCGATCCTCGCGCTGGGGCATACGCCGCGCGCCTTGGACCGTCCCGGGTCGCGCCCTGATGCGACGGGGTGGACCAACCGGACGCCGCCGTCCGACATGAAGAAGTGGGGTGCCTTCAACGAGGCCATTTTTGCGCATGCCATTGAACGCTACGGCAAGGAGGAGCTTGCAAAATGGCTGTGGGAAATCTGGAACGAGGCCAGCGGTGAATTCGATGGCACACCCGGGCAGTTCGCCGATCTGAGCGAACAGGTCTATCTCGCGAAGGAACGCATCGA
This sequence comes from Armatimonadota bacterium, assembly GCA_029564025.1. GTDB lineage: Bacteria > Armatimonadota > DTGP01 > JAKQQT01 > JAKQQT01 > JAKQQT01. The sequence continues at coordinate 1,143 of JAKQQT010000341.1, forward strand.
GAAGGCATACGGGGCCAGGATTCTGATGGGCCTCACCAGCGGCGGGGGGCCGATATCCGACGGATGGATCGTGCAACGTCTGAAAGCCATCGGCAAGGAACATCTCGTTGACCACCTCTCCTACCACAACTACGCGGGCGCGGGCGACTCCATCGAAATCATCTCACGATATATCGAAGACCAGCGGGCCTTCCTCGGGACGCTGTCGGATCGGAAGGATTATCAGGTCGGACAGACCGAGTGGAACTGCACGGCGATGTTCAGCACGCGTACCGATATGCCCTGGAACGCGACGATGGCTGTCAAAATGGCGAGGATCTATACCGACTCCAAACTGGACTACTCCGCCTTTTTCCATTTGGTCGACCACGCCGAGAAGAAGATGAAGCCGGGGCTTTTCGAGACCGGGGACTTTGGCCTCTTCACGCGTCCGAATGAGTGGCCCGCCCCCATCACGCATCAACCCATCCCCAAACCGGTCTATAATGCCTTCGTGTTCCTTAATGAGCTGAAGGGGGGCAGACGCCTGCCGCTCGTTTCCAGTAACGACCCCGTGGACGGACTTGCGGTCGTCATGCCGGACGGCTCGGTGCGGATCGTCCTCACGAGTTATGATGAGGACATCGCGCGCCAGCCCTACGCCACAGAGGTGTCCATCGAGGTCAAGGGGCTTCCGAAGGGCGCGGTCTATGTCTGTTCGCGTCTCTGGGCCGCAGACGAGCGATACGGCAATAGTTATGGGGAGTGGGTCAGGCTGGGGAAAACGCCCATTTCCGATGTGGAGGCCAACGGCAAAATCAGGGTGGCCTCGAAATACGGTGTGCTTGAGCCGCCTCAAGTGTCTTTCGCAGAAGGTCAGGCAACGCTCACGATTTCTCTCCCCGGCCCGGGAATCAGGCTGGTAGAATTAAAAGCTGAATAGGGGAGCCATCGTTTGCGCAGAAAGGGATGTCCGGCGTGATGGGGGTTGAGGGCTTGTCGGTGTATGAGCGGTAGCGGAGGCTAAAGGCATGAGACGGTACGGATTTGCAGGGTGCCTGATGATGATGGCGGTTGCTCTGCGTGCGGATACGCTGGAGCAGAGGTTCCGCGAGTTGCCCAAGGAGTCGCGGCGGCAGACGGGGCCGCTGTTCTGGCTGCACGGGGATGAGACGCCGGAACGGCTGAACGCGGTCCTGGACAAAGTGGCAGAGGGCGGCAACGGCGCGTTCACCGCCGAGTCGCGGCCGCACAAAGAGTGGCTGGGCGAGGGGTGGTACCGCGACCTCGGCATCTGTCTGGACGCGGCGAAACGGCACGACTTGAAGATGTGGATCTTTGACGAGGACTGGTGGCCCAGCCAGACCGTGGCGGGCAAGGTCCCGCAACAGTACGCCGCCAAGAAGCTGGAGGGTCAGGCTGTTATTCTCCGAGCTGGTGAGCGTTACGACGGCAATCCCGCAAAGGACGCTGCCTTTGTCGCACTCGTGGCCGGCCGCCTGGACAAAGAGGGCCGGGCGGTGATGGCCGATTCGCTTGTGGACCTGTCTCCGCTGGCACGCAAAGGCCCTGTCTCGTGGAGGACTCCCGCCGATGGCGCGGCGTGGCAGGTGATGATTTTTTCGTGGGTGACCGCGCCGCGTCTCAAACAGGGCAACCGCCTCTCCGTAGACGGCATGAGCCGGGATTGCGTGGCGTGGTACATCCGGACGGTCTATGAACCCCACGATGCGCGGTTTGGAGAGGCGTTCGGCAAAACCATTCCCGGCTACTTTTACGATGAGCCGGAGACGGCGGGTGACTGGGGCACGGAATTGGATGCCACTTTTAAAGCGCGCGGCGTCGACTGGATGCCCTGTTACGTGGCGTGGCTCTTCGCGCTCGCGGGCGAAGCGCAGGCCGCAGCCAAGTATCAGTATGCCGTGGCGCGCGCCGAGACGTGGGGACGCACGATGTTCGGCGGAATCACCGAGTGGTGCCGCCGGCGCGACGTGCTCTCCATCGGGCATTTCATGGAGCACAACCAGCTCTACGTCCACAACGACTACTGCGCGGGCGATATGATGCTGCTTCAGAAATACAGTTCCATGGGCGGGATCGACGCGGTTTTCGATCAGTTTGTCATGGGACAGCGCGATACGCGGCGCGATGCGCCCTGCTGGCAGACGCCCAAA
>JAKQQT010000733.1 GCA_029564025.1 Armatimonadota bacterium
CAATCCCGACGCCTGGTACATGCGCGGCGACGCCTCGTCCTATGCTTGGAGCGAACTGGAGGACAACTTCGCGAAGGTTTACCCGTTCTACCAGAAGGCCGCCGACCTCTACCCGTCCGCGAACAGCAACACCTACCGCAACCATATCGGGTTGTTCCGCAACCTGCGCATCAGCGAGAACGGCAAGGAAACCGTGCTCAAGATGACCGACGAGCAGATCGCCGACGTGAAACAAAAGTGGATGTGGAACGCCGCAGTGATGGCGTCCGCCTCACGCGGCGCGCTGAGGCTGGAAAACCGGTTCGTGGAGTACGAAAAGGAGTTCGACAGCCGAGATTCGTGGGATCCTCGCCCGTTCGCCGGGCTGTTTGAACCCGGCACGGTGGATGCCTTCCTGAAATACACCGGTTGGGGCGCTTCCGACGCTTGCGGCGCTGACGTCGGACCGGATCGCTCGGCATACATCAATATCGGCATCCGCGAGTGGGACGTCCACCTGCACGAATGGAACCACACGCTCGACTGGCTGATGATCAACTCCTGCGTCGGTATCGGCGTGCCTACCACCCATTCCAGCGACTGGTGCGGATTCCAGCCGATCTCAACCATGGGCATGGGCCACCACTCCTGCAACCGCTATTACATGACACCCGGAATGTACCGCGCCGTTCGAGGCTCGGACGCGCCGACGACATCCTGGATCGATGAATGGAACATATCCGACCCGATTCCGTTCAAGGACGCACCGTCCCCGATGACCGACGCGGACTTCTCGCGCCTTCAGAAGGAAACCGTAAAAGCCAATTGGCCGATGACCGAAGGTCGCCGCGTCGTGACCGCCGATGACGGCTACGTCGACTTGCAGAAAACATTCGGTGACAGGTTCCCCAAAAGTGGTTACACCTTCGCGTGGACCTACGTGTACTCCCCAAGGGATCAAAAGATCAGGTGCTGGTTCGGCGCCGACGACAACGCCCGTATCTGGGTGAACGGCGAGGAGAAGGTCACAGGCGTGTACTGGTCTTGCACAGGCTTCGAGGAAGCCCGCGAGAAGGACCAGATTGCGACCCAGATATTCCTGCGCAAGGGCTGGAATGAACTCCGCATCCAGGTCACCAACCTCGAGCGCGTGGTGCCTAAAAACCTGGGCGTGCCGTTCTGGTACGGACGTCCCGACCAGTTCGGCTTCTCAATCCGCCTCTCCGATTTCAACAACGGCCCGGTGGGCGGGTTTACCTGGTCCGCCGCCCCTCCCAGAGGCTGGGTGCCGGCAGAACCCCCGGCTCGCGTGGTCAACGGAATCGCGAAAACCTTTACCTGGGAGACAGTGAAAGACGACTACACCCAGGACTTGCCGCACCTCACGCAATCCGACCTTCAGGCCATCACCGGTTACCAGGCGCTGAGCGTGGACGACACGATGCTGTTCTCAACCAGCGAAACTCCGGCGACGCCCGATCCGAAGTCCGTTCAACTCGACAATCAACTGAACTGGTTCTTCTCGCCGAAGGAGATGATCGCCACGATTCGCTACCAACGGGCCGACGGCGCTCGGCGGGATCTCGTGTTCCTGCGCCCCGAAATGTACGAAGCGTTCTTCGCGCTGGCGAAGGTCGGCAGGGACGCACAGACGCAGGGGATCACGCGCCACGCCGATCAGGTGATCGGCTTCTTCACCGTTCCACGTGAAGACAGCCCCAATGGACGCATCGTGCTGGTGGTGGACACGGTCCTGGGTTCGAAACTGCCTGTGGACGAGGAAGACCTTCTCAGCCTGTAGTCAACCCGATGGATCGGCGCCCCTTCTTCCAACGGTCGAGGGGGCGCCTAAACCACTAAGCAGGCACGACGTTGGCCGTCACGGATTTGTTTCCGGTTCCCTGGTCGATGAGGTGCCGTTGCTTTCCTCCGAACACACAACCCGTCACGGCATAATCGCTTCCGTTTAGAACGGCGCCCGTTCCGTTGTCGTGAATCCGGCACCCCGTGACTGTGTACCCGCGGGCCTTCTCGCCAACCAGCAATCCCGTGCCCTTGTTGTTGCGTATGCTGACACCCGACAGGGTGAACGATCCCGCCTTCACCACCATGCCGTTGTGTGCGCCCGGGCGTCCGTAGGCGCCGCCATTGAAGATGGTGCCACCCGCGACAGACATGATGGCGCCTTCCGCCGTATCTTCCATCAGAATCTGGTCTTCGTCGGATGACGCCGACCAGCAACCGGCGATGCTGGTGTAGGCATTGTCAATCTGCCGGACGCCGTGCTTCGACGAATCAAACGTCGCGTGCGTGATGAATATTTCGCGGTTGGAAGGACCACCCGGCTCTCCGATTTGCAGGCAGGTTTCCCAACCGATAATGTCGGTCCCGATGATGTGAACGCCGCCGTTGTTGCCCGTCAACAGGACACCCACATTCCCGGATCCGATGGCCTTGTACGGATCGATCGCGCCGATGAAGCGTCCGCCGATGATGCGCACCTCGGAACCCTGGGCTACCCGCAATCCCACTCCGCGGATGTGGCCCCACAAAAGGCACTGGTCGAGGGTGGTGGTGTCCATTACTTTCTCAACGGAAACCGCCCCGCCCATTTCGCAACCTTCCGCCTTGAAGAGGAGGTTCTGGAACAGCGACCGCTCCGCGCCGCCCAGGCAGGCGATGACCGGTGTGTTTTTCGACTTGTCCTTGCCGGATGAAACGAGGCTCAGGTTCCGCACCGAGGATTCCCGGCACGCCGCCTTGTCCGGCCAGAGCAATAGCGGTTCATCGACTTCGTGCAGGAGAACCGACGAGAATCCGTCTCCGATGATGTCCACACG
>JAKQQT010000371.1 GCA_029564025.1 Armatimonadota bacterium
CCATGTCAGCGCATTGCGCTGCGCGTCGTAGCATTCCACTCCTGGCATCGCTTTATAGAGACTGTCAGCCCGAACGAAGAGCACAACAACCGGGTGCATGACTACCGTCCCTCCGCTGCGCTTCGGGCCGGAGCATGACCCGCGGGGTTCGACTTACTATGCACGATCGCTGGCCTTGCCCATTGCCGCGCCCACCGCATCCACGACGGCTCCCGCTCGCCGTTCCGATCCCGGTACAGCATAGCCATCGGCGTGAATCCCGCATCCATCGTTTCTTTCATCCTCACTTCCGCTCCTTCCATCGTGTCTTTCGGCCACCCGCACAGCACATAAGCGCAGAGCGAATGGCTCGCCGTTGTGAAACCGACCTCGCGCAACATCTTCCCCGCCTCGCGCAACGGCTCCAGATCGTCGGGCGTGTCATAGGCGAAATACAACCGCTTCGGCTTGAGCTTCCGCAGTTCCGCGCAATGCCACGCCTTGAGGATCTTCGCTTCCAGCCCCCCGGTGAACATCGGCGTTTCCGGTTGCCGCGCCAGCATGGCGAACACCGCCCGAACATGGGCCTCCGAACAGGCCAGCAGATTGTCGTCCAGCACATTCCACCCGTCTTGAATTGGAAGCTCCCGCACCGTGCCGCCCTCGCGCTTCCAGACGGAACAGAACCAGCAACGGTTCGGGCATCCCCGCGAAGTGATTGTGTAGCCTCGCTTCACATACATTCCCGGCGTGAAGCCTTCGCCTCGCGTTCCAAGCGCGGGACCGCCCATCTGCACAGGCGCAACGAATTTCCATTCCGCCGCCAGCTTCTCAGCAAGCGGCAAGTCCCAAGTGAACGCGACGGACACATGAACCTCGTCGGCTTCGTCGAACAGTCCCGGCCCGACTCCGATCCGTACGCCTTCATCTTCCGGCGTGGCCTTTGTCCTTCGCGGAAACACTCTGATCACCCGTTTCATTATCAGCCATTGGGAGTCGAACAACCGGGTGCAACACTACGCACGGAAGCCGTGCGAGGTTGACCCGTGGGGTTCGGCTTAATCCGGATTTCTCCATGCTCTTCACAAAAACCGTATCCGATGCGTGTCGCG
>JAKQQT010000379.1 GCA_029564025.1 Armatimonadota bacterium
GGCCGCGACTTCTCAATCGTCCGCGCGCGACGCGAGTGGCCTGCTGATTTTTTGCGTACGGAATACTTGCCCATCCTGATAACGAACTGGGTTGTCTGCGTGCCGGTGCTGTTCGCGATATACGCATTGCCGACGCCGTTGCAGGTGCAGATTTCCGGCGTCACTTCCGCGTTTTGGGTTCTCGTGTGCCTCGCGATCGGGGCGCGGCGGGCGTCGTGCAAACCGTCGAGCCGCGGGGGATGAGTTCGGCGGTGAAAAGCACTTGCCGCGGCGGCAAGGTGTCGTGCCCGAGGCGAAGCGCCATCAGGCGCGCCGCCTCCTCGCCGATAAAACGTGCGGGCTGGCGGAGCGACGAAATGCCCAGGTGTTTGGAGAAGGACATGTCGTCTAACCCGATGTACTTGATTTTCCGCTTGAAGAGGCGCGCATAGGTCTCCATGAACGCGACCGTCATGTCGTCGTGGATGAACACGATGCCGTCCGGTCTGGCGCGTATGACCTCTCGGACGAAAGCCACGTCCGACGGCGCTCCGCGGAACAGCAACTTCCCGTCCGATGGAATTCCGTTCTCCTCCAGCGCGTTCCGCATCCCGGTAAAGCGCGCATCGACCGTCCACGCATGCTTTTCGTGGCTGACATAGACGATTCGGCGGCACCCGCACGCGATCAGGTGCAAGGTCTGCTCGTAGCCGGCCTGCACGTTGTCGATTCCCACGAGGTCGAAATCGCTTCGCCGCGGGAACGGGACGATGTCGCGGTCGATCAGGACCACCGTGATACCGTTGTCCCGCAGCGCTTTGGCGATTTCCCTGTTCCGTTGTTCGATGCCTTTCTCGCCCATCGTGTCCTGCGGCACGAAGAACACGCCCCGAATGTTCTCGCTCTTGTATCTTGCGACGTACTCGTCGAGCGAACCGTCTCTGGAAAGTTCGCTGAATTCCTGCTTCGTTCCCCAAATGAGATTCAGGTTGTATGCGCGGGCCCGGTTGGCGATGGCCCCGCAGATAGCCGAGAAGAACTCGCCAACATCCATGTCCGCAATCAACGTGGAGACGAAGGCGTACTCCAAAGGGGCGTGTTGCGGTTGAACAAACGCCCCCGCCCCGCGGCGGCGGACAATCAACCCCTCGCTCTCGACCGCCGCGAGGGCCTTTGACGCGGTTGCGCGTGAGACGCCGTAACGCCGGATCAGCGCACGCTCGGAGGGTAGTTTCCCCATGCGGTAGACACCCGAGATGACCTTCTCTCTGAGTTCGTCGGCGATCTGTCGATAGGGGGGTTTCATGTTCGTGTCCATAGCCGCAGTGTAACACACTTCAGGCGTGCCCCGACGACTTGCCCGGCCATTGATTTCAGAAGTGGACTAGGCCACTTTGTTGAGAAAACGGGTGGCTTTTTCGCTCATTCCTTGCAAAGTGTACTATAATAACGCCCGTCTTGAAAAGCTCGCGGAGGTTTTACATGAAACGACTGAAGATGAAAGAGACCCGAACAATGAAACTCGGCAGTGGAGTTCGTGTAATTGCAAGTGCCATCGCGTTGACCGGCATGACGACATTTGCCGAGGATCTCGCGTGGATGTTCGACACTTCCGGACGTGCTGCCGACGTCGTGATGGCCTCGGCGCCCGCCCAGAACTCGGCGTCGGTCTTCGTGCCGACAACTGTCGGTGACGAATCGGCGACAATCGACTTTTTCGATTCGCGCTGGAGCTACGGTTTCCTTGTCGACGGCTTCTCTTACATCGTCAAGAGTGGCCTTCTGCTGATGTTCAAATGACGACGGAGGAGGAATAACATGTCATCCCTAAAATCCGCATTGATCGCGCTGTCGGTGTCAGCAACGGCGTTCGCCGATTCCGCGGTCGAGCTCCTCGGATGGTCGCAGAACGCCCGGACCAGTCAGGTTGCGGTGAACTATAGACTCACCGGAACCGACTCCATGATCGTCACGCTCGACGTCCTTACGAACGGCGTCTCGATCGGCACGGACAACCTTTCCCGCACGGTCGGCGACGTGAACAAGATTGTTGCCCCGTCTTCGGAGGAAACGCGCACGATTAAGTGGCGTCCCGACTTGAGCTGGGAGGGGCATCTCTTCACCAACGGGGAGATCATCGTCAAAGCGGTCGCCTGGCCGCTCAACGATCCGCCGGACTACATGG